>JAZPYJ010000047.1:0-18051 GCA_045544075.1 Thermoanaerobacteraceae bacterium | reverse complement strand
CAGCGGCGCTCGCCGGCAATTATCCGGAAGGTGCCGTTTTTCATGTCCTGAACTATTATCGGCTGGATGACGCCGTTTTCTCTGATGGATTCGGCCAGCTCAGCCAGCTTTTCCGGTTCGAAATGCTTGCGCGGCTGGTTTTCGTTTGCTTTGACAGTGGTGATGTCCAGCTCCAGCAGTTTGCCTTTTTTATTTTCCACTGTGTTCAGCTTATCGGGGATCAGTTCGGAAAGTCCGCGTCCCAGTCCGCTCTTTCTACTCACTTGCCATCACTTCCTTTGCCAGTTCCTGATATACTTCCGCGCCGCGGCTTTTGGGATCGTATATAATGATCGGCTGTCCGTGGCTGGGGGCTTCGCTCAGACGAACATTGCGCGAGATTATGGTCTTGTAGACCTTGGTGCTGAAGTGCTTGCGTACCTCGGCGACAACCTCCAGTCCGAGGTTGGTGCGCGCGTCGAACATAGTCAGCAATACGCCTTCTATATAAAGATAAGGGTTCAGGTTGTCCTTCACCAAATCGACGGTGCCCATGAGCTGGGAGAGACCCTCCAGCGCGTAGTATTCACACTGGATAGGGATCATCACCGAATCAGCCGCCGTCAGCGCGTTCACCGTCAGCAGTCCGAGCGAGGGCGGGCAGTCGATAAAAATATAATCGAAACTGCCGGCGATTCCGGACAGCGCCTGCTTCAGCAAAAATTCCCTGTCCTGTAAGCCGATCATCTTTATCTCAGCTTCCGCCAGCTGGATGCCGGCCGGAACGACCTGCATTCCGGGAATTTCGGTAGTCAGTATGACGTCCTGTATCTGAGTTTCATTCAGCAAAACATCACAGATCTCTTTTTCTATTTCGCGCCGGTCGAAGCCAAATCCACTGGTCAGATTGCCCTGCGGATCAAAATCGACGGCGAGCACCCTGCGGCCGGCTGCCGCCAGGCACGCGCTGAGATTAATCGCCGTTGTCGTTTTGGCAACGCCGCCTTTCTGGTTGGCAATAGCGATGATTTTTCCCATAGCCGATCCTCCGGAAAATTTTTCTTTGTTTTCTTTCTTATTCAACAAATAAAAATCAGTTCCTTCTTAATTATCGCTTCATTAAGAAAAAGAACTGATCTGAATTTTATTTATGCTGCTCCAGATAGATCAGCAGTATGGATATGTCAGCGGGGCTGACTCCGGATATGCGCGATGCCTGCCCTATATACTGCGGCCGTATCGCGCTCAGCTTCTGTCTGGCCTCGATGCGCAGCCCTTTCAGCTGATCATAATCGATGCCGTCCGGGATCGGCTTTTCCTCCAGACGATTGAATTTCGCCACCTGCTGCAGCTGCTTCTGGATATATCCTTCGTATTTGATCTGTATCTCCGCCTGTTCGATAACCGGCTCTGCCAGATCAAGGTCGGTCAGTCCTATCTGTAAAAGATCCTTGTATGATATTTCCGGCCTTTTGAGCAGTTCGGCCGCGGTTATGCCGCTTTTCAGCGGAGCCGAGGCATGCGCGGTCAGGTATTCGTTAACGGCCTGCTCCGGAACGATCATCGTTTTGTGCAGACGCTGCATCTCGTCTTCCAGCTGCTGTTTTTTGCGGCAGAATTTCTGCCAGCGGTCATCATCGACCAGTCCGATCTCCCGTCCTTTTTCCGTTAGTCGCAGGTCGGCGTTGTCCTGCCGAAGCAGCAGACGGTATTCCGACCGGGACGTCAGCAAGCGGTACGGTTCATTGGTTCCTTTGGTTATCAGATCATCGATAAGCACGCCTATATACGCCTCGGAACGCTTAAGGATGAAGGGCGGTCTTCCCTGATGTTTCAGGGCAGCGTTTATCCCCGCCATGATCCCCTGTGCCGCTGCTTCTTCATATCCCGAGCTGCCGTTGACCTGTCCGGCGAAAAACAGTCCTTCGATCTGTTTGCTTTCCAGATTGAGGTTCAGCTGACGGGCGTCGATGCAGTCATATTCGATAGCGTATCCGCTGCGTACGACCTCGCAGTTCTCAAGGCCTTTGATCGTCCGCAGCATGGCGATCTGTACGTCTTCCGGCAGACTGCTGGACATTCCCTGGACGTACATCTCATCCACGTATTTCCCTTCCGGCTCGATGAAGAGCTGATGACGCGGCTTGTCGGAAAACCGGACTACCTTGTCTTCGATGGAAGGACAATAGCGCGGTCCCGTTCCTTCGATCACGCCGCTGAAAAGCGGGGATCTGTCCAGGTTGTCCTTTATTACTTTGTGCGTTTCTTCATTAGTATAGGCCAGCCAGCAGGGCATCTGTTCCATTTCCCGCGGCTCGCTGATGAAAGAGAAGCATTCCGGCGGTTCGTCTCCGGGCTGCAGCTGCAGCTGTGAGAAATCGACGCTCCTGCGCTCTATGCGGGAGGGCGTCCCTGTTTTGAAGCGCCGCAATTCGATGCCGTGTTCACGGAGCGAATAGGACAGCTTTTTCGCCGGGAACTGATTGTCCGGAGCTCCTTCATATATAACGTCCCCGATAATGATGCGGCTGTTGAGATAGGTCCCTGAGGTTATGATCACCTGAGGCGCCCGGAATATCGCGCCCGTCTGGGAAACCGCGCCGGCGATCTTTCCGTCCTCCAGCAGAATATCCTCGATCAGTGCTTTTTTGACCCACAGATCGGGCTGGTTCTCCACGATCTTCATCATATTGAGCTGATACATCTTGCGGTCCAGCTGTGCCCTTAAGGCATGAACAGCCGGCCCTTTTCCCGTGTTCAGCATTCTGACCTGAACCATCGAGCGGTCGGTGTTCACGGCCATTTCGCCGCCCAGCGCGTCGATCTCGCGTACCAGATGGCTTTTGGCCGGTCCGCCTATGGACGGATTGCACGGCGTGAGCGCCACGTTATCCATATTCAGCGTGACCATAAGCGTTCTGCATCCCATGCGGGCGGAAGCCAGCGCGGCCTCGCATCCGGCATGACCTGCCCCGATAACGATCACATCATATTCTCCTGCTAAATAACTCATAAGCAACTTCCTTTATGCTTTCGCTCTGCTGCAAACGATCATTTGCCTACGCAGAACTGAGAAAAGATCTGTTCCACTATTTCGTCTCCGGCGGATTCTCCGATGATCTGACCAAGCTTTTCCCAGGCCGCCCGGTAATCGATAGATACCAGATCGGCAGGCACTCCCTGTTCAAATCCGGAGCATGCCGAATATAAGTATTCCCTTGCTTCGATAAGGCACTGCTGCTGTCTGATATTCGAAACCAAAGGTCCGTCCGAAGCCCGTACCTCGCCTGAAAGCAGCAGATCCTTCAGCAGACCGGTCAGTTCCGTCAGGCCGTCTCCGCTGCGTGCGGAGATATACGCCTTAGGCATCTCCGGCAGCAGACTGTTCAGCTGCAGACGCAGTTTTTCCTTTTCTTCATCCTGCAGCAGATCGGTCTTGTTGCAGATCAAAACGATCTTTTTGCCGTTTTGCTGCAGTTCAGCCAGCAGCTGCCGTTCTTCGGGCTGCAGTCCCTGTTCCGCGTCGATCAGGAAAAGGACCAGCCCGGCAGCGTTGAGAGATTCCCTGGAGCGGGCTACGCCGATCTTCTCAAGCTCATCATCGGTCTCCCGGATGCCGGCTGTATCGCTGAGCTTCAGCGGAATGCCTGCGATCCTGACGGTTTCTTCTATCACGTCGCGCGTGGTGCCGGGGATCGCTGAAACGATAGCCCTGTTTTCCCGCAGCAGCAGATTCAGCAGAGATGATTTGCCGACGTTGGGGCGGCCTATGATCGCGGTATCTATCCCTTCCCGGTAGATACGTCCTGTCTCTGCCTGAGCCAGCAGATCGTTTATGATCAGCAGGACCTGCTCCGTTTCATTCCTGACCAGATCCAGCGGCAGATCCGCGATATCATCCTCCGGAAAATCGATTAGCGCTTCTATGTGAGCGATTATATCCAGCAAAAGACGGCGGCATTCCCTGATCCTGACCGAAAGCTCGCCCGCCAGCTGTTTTTCCGCGATCTGCAGACTTTGTTCGGTCCGTGCGCGGATAATATCTATAACCGATTCCGCCTGTACCAGATCGATGCGGCCGTTTAAAAAAGCTCTTTTCGTAAACTCGCCCGGATCAGCCAGACGCGCCCCTGTCCGCAGCGTCAGCTGAAGGATGCTCTGCAGCACGACTATCCCGCCGTGACAATTTATCTCCGCGGTATCTTCGGCAGTAAAGCTGCGCGGTGCTCTGAAAACACTGAGCAAAACCTCATCGATCACTGCGGGCGGCTCGGTTCCGGGATCGATTATATGTCCGTAAAAGATCCGATAGCCGGACGATGCTGCAATATCCTGATCATCCGCCGGACGGAAGATATCAGCAGCTATTTTCAGAGCATCCCTGCCGCTGATCCGTACTATCCCTATCCCGCCTTCTCCCGGCGGCGTTGCGATCGCCGCTATAGTGTCCTCTGCCAGCATAAATCCTCCTCAGCTTCTTCTTGTAAAAAGCCGGTAGCAGCCAATCACTGCTACCGGCCGGGGATCAGTCGCATCGTTCCTATCAAACATTAATCCCTTTCTTTTAAGGTAATAACTACTTTGCGATATGGTTCATCGCCTTCACTGTAAGTCGTAACACCGGGGAAGTCCTGAAGCGTACTGTGGATGATCCGTCTTTCCTGCGGATTCATAGGCTCCAGAACAACGCTCTGTTTTTTGCTTTTGACCTTGCGGGCCAGTTTTACAGCCAGTTCCTGCAAAGTCTTTTCCCGGCGGCTGCGATAGTCGCCGACGTCAAGAATGACCCTTGTCTTTTTGGTCTGATTCTTATTTACCACCAGATTGGTCAGGAACTGAAGAGCATCCAGGGTCTCTCCGCGGTGCCCGATCAGGATCCCCATTTCTTCACCGTCAATGGTGGTCTTCAGATAATCGTCCGTTTCTTCAAAATCGAATGAAAAATCGCTGAGTTCCATTGCATGCAGGATATCAGTCAATATGTTTTCGATCTTTTCATCAGCTTTTTCTTTTGCTTTTACCTTAACGACGGCCGGTTTGCCGCCCAGCAGACCCAGAAAGCCTTTGCTGGCTTCTTCGACTACCTCTATCTCCGCGTCTTCCTCGGAGATCTTCAGCTCCAGCAACGCTGCTTCTATAGCTTCTTCCTTACTTTTTCCCTTTTTTAGGACTTCCGTTATTTTTCTTTGTTCCACTCTTCGTCCCGCCTTTTGTACTGCTCTGATTTTCTTTGTTTTTCGGTTTCGCGGTTTCTTCGCTCTTTTGTCCGCCAATTCCCAGTAATCCCTGGCTGGCGCGTTTTGCGCGCTTCTCTTCCAACTGTTCCATACGTTTCGTCGCTTTTTTCAGCTCTCTGGCATCGCCTGATTCCTCCGCTGCCGCCAGGGCTGCTTCGGCTTCGGCAAATGCTTCCTTTTCAACTTTTCTGTTGACATATACCTGCTGGATTATACCGGCGACACTGAAGGTCACCCAGTAGATCGACATGCCCGAAGGAACTGTCGCACTGATCCAGACGATCATGATCGGCATCATGATAAGCATGATCTTCTGTGTTCTGTCTTCCGGATTAGTGGTTGAAACCTTTGACTGAAAATAAGTAAAAACACCTGCCATAACCGGCAGAATATAATACGGGTCGGTCTGCGACAAGCTCGGGATCCAGAAAAAACCTGCATCCGCTGCGTTGACGTAATTGAAATTGATCAGTGCCTGATACAATCCGATCAGCACGGGAAACTGGACCAGTAGCGGCAGACAGCCGGCGAACGGGCTGGCGTTGTTTTCCTTATACAGCTCCATGGTCAGCTGATTCATTCTCTGCGGATCTTTATTTTTATATTTTCTTCTGATCTCATCGATCTGCGGCTGCAGCTCCTGCATTTTCCGCGTTGCCCGCAGCTGGCTGCGCGACAGCGGATATAAGGCCAGCTTTACGATAGCCGTCAGTATTATGATCGCTAATGCATAGCTTCCGATATGCAGATCGACCGTAAATCCGTACAGCTTCTCGACACACCAGGCTATCCAATCAACAAAGCTACTCCAAACTCCCAATCATCACACCTCACTTAATGTAACAATTGCTGCTGTTTAACACATACTCTCAGGGCAAAGGATCATAGCCTCCGGGATTGAAGGGATGACATTTGAGCAGACGCTTAAGCGCCAGCCATCCGCCGCGGAAGAATCCGTATTTGGTGAAAGCCTGCAGAGCATATTCCGAACAGCTCGGATAAAAACGGCAGCAAGGCCGCTTCAAGGGCGAAATAAATTTTTGATAAAATCTGATCAGGCCTATTATTAATTTTTTTGGTATATCCTTTATTATTTTCAGAAAATTTTTCACTCTATATCTTCTTCTTTATTTGCGAATTCAATTTACCAAGCTGTTCGACCGCTTTGGCAAAACCGATCGTCCGTGCATAAGGACGAACGATGATCACATAATCATAGCCGGATATGAACCCGACCTGATTTGTCCGACAAATCTCTTTCAGAATACGGCGAAGATAATTTCTGACGACAGCTTTTCCCACTTTCTTGCTGATAGAATAACCGAATCGCGGCCTATCATAACTGTTGGCTTTAACATAGATCACAAAATATTTATTGCTGAACGATAATTTTCTGTCATAAACACGTTTAAAATCACGGTATGTTTTCAGCATAACCAGTTTCGGCATAACTTCCTCCTGTAAATAAGTCGGAAGAAAAGGCCACATTGTTCTGCGGCCTTATGCAGACAATCTTTTTCTGCCTTTTAAGCGTCTTCTTTTTATGATATTTCTTCCCTGTTTGGTACTCATTCTGCTCATAAAGCCATGAACTCTCTGATGTTTTCTCTTTTTAGGCTGATAAGTTCTCTTCAAAATAAAACACCTCCTAACCTGACGATCTGTTGGGTCTGCCGGCATGATCCGGATAAAATGCCTTGACAGACGATACATAATATTATAGCTGAAAACAAATACCGCCGTCAAGTCCAGTCTATAAGAATCAAAAAATTTTTTCTGAAAATAAAGAGGATTTTCTATTTACAATTTTCTCTTTTTTCACTATTATTTATTTTAGAAAAAGACATCCGGAACCATAATTTTACATTGCCATTTATCCGAAAATCTGATATTATAATACAATACGTTTCGATCAAAAATTCCGGCTTTTTTCCTTATGTTCAGAATATGGTCATAAGCCGTTCACAGTTGTTCACAAAATGTTCAAATTTTATGCATAATTGTGTTGATTGATCTTTTTTATCTGACCTGAAATCATATTACTGCTTATTTTTTTCCATACGTGCTTTTTGTGGATAAAATATATCAACGTGTTTTTTGATTTGTTTTTATTGCACAGGAGGATTTTTAATGCTTACGCCTATAAGTAAAGAACAGTGGAACGAGATATTATCTGTTTTAAAGAAAGACCTGAGCCAGCCCTCGTATGATACACTGACAGGCAATACCGATCCTATCGGCATCAATCAGGAACAATTATATATCAGCGTGCCTCACGGTTTCGCCAAAGACTGGCTTACCTCCCGCTACCAGCAAACTATACTTCAGGCATCACAGACTGTTTTCCCCGATGTGCTGAATATCACTTTCGTTCTGCAGGATGATGTTGAAGAACTTATGCAGGCTGTAGAAAACAGCACAGACACGGAAAAAGAGATAGTTTCCACGGTCAAGGCTTCGGATCAGCCGCATCTTAATCCGAAATATACGTTCGAGATGTTCGTCGTCGGCAACAGCAACCGTTTTGCGCATGCCGCAGCGCTGGCCGTCGCCGATGCTCCCGGAAAAACGTACAATCCGCTGTTTATATACGGAGGCGTAGGACTGGGCAAAACACATCTGATGCAGGCCATCGGTCACGAAGTAAAGATCAAGCACCCCGGAGATAAAATCTGTTATATCAGTTCCGAAACATTTACCAATGAACTTATCTGGTCCATCCGGGAAGATAAAATGGTCGATTTCCGCAATAAATACCGCAATGTCGACGTCCTTCTCATCGATGATATTCATTTTCTGGTAAATAAAGAAAGAACACAGGAAGAATTCTTCCATACTTTCAATACATTATATGAAGCAAATAAACAGATCGTTCTTTCCAGTGACAGACCTCCCAAAGAAATACCCAATCTGGAAAAACGTCTGATATCACGTTTCGAATGGGGACTGATCACCGATCTGCAGCTGCCCGATCTGGAAACCAGGATCGCTATCCTGCAGAAAAAGGCACGGCTCAATAATATTGATCTTCCGAATGAGGTAGCAAACCTGATAGCCAGCAAGATATATTCCAATATCCGTGAGCTGGAAGGCGCTCTGGTAAAGCTTGCCGCATACGTCAATCTTCATCACATCGATACTATCGATCAGGACGTTGCATATGAGGCACTAAAGGATATCCTTCCGGAGAATAAGCCTCTTATCGTCGATCCGGAGCTTATCATGAAGACGACGGCGGATTACTTCCATATAAAAACTGAAGAAATAATAAGCAAAAAACGCACCAGGGAAGTCGCATTTCCCCGTCAGATCGCGATGTATCTGTGCCGGGAGCTGACTGATTATTCCCTTCTCAAGATAGGCGAGCAGTTCGGCGGACGCGACCACACGACCGTCATCCATTCGATAGACAAAATAAAGAACAGTCTTAAGGAAGACGATCAGCTTAAACAGGTAATCACGGAACTGACTATGAAAATCAGGAACAGTTAAACATAGTTAAACACATTTAACCAACAATATATCTTTTTTTTTTCAACAGCTACCGGCCCCGCAGAAAACAAATTCGGACGGCTTTATCAACTTTTGCACAGCCCCTATTACTACTACTGATTATTTTTATTAAATAATAATATTAACAAGAGGAATGATCAAAACATGAAAATCACCTGTACCCGTGACAATCTCAATCTGGCCATCCAAAATGTAAACAAAGCAGTCTCTCTCAAAAGTCCGAAGCCTATACTGTCCGGTATCCTGTTCGAGGCTGAAGAAGACATGCTGGTAGTTACAGCTACGGACATGGATATAAGCATCCGCTGCACTGTTCCCGTATCTGTCGATGAGGCCGGCAAAGCCGTCGTCCCTGCCCGCTACATCGTTGAATTGGTAAGAAAACTGCCTGATACGATGATTGAGCTGACTACGGATGATGAGTCGAACATAATGAATATCAGTTACGGGCAGTCATCTCTGGATATAGGGCTTTTCGATTATCATGAATTTCCGCTGTTTCCTTCTCTGGAGGGAGATCATCATATCATCATCGATGAAAAGATACTCAAGCAGATGATCAGGCAAACCATCTTTGCTAAATCCCAGGATGATTCGAGAACCGTTTTTACCGGTACTCTGATGGAAGTAGAACAGGATGAGATGCGTCTGGTATCTTCGGATACTCATCGGCTGGCTTTGACGAAAACAGTTCTTAATCAGGTAAGTGATCAGAAATACAGCGCGATAATCCCCGGCAAAACGATAAATGAACTGAACAGACTGCTGGGTACGGAAGAAGAAGTGGAGATATATCTTGATAACAGTCAGATATCTTTCCAGGTTGGAAACACGAATATCATTTCCCGTCTGCTGGAAGGAAAATTTCCCGATTATAAGGTCGTTATCCCGCAGAAATGTTCTACCGTCGTCAGAGTAAAGACCGAAGGATTGCTGCAGTCGTCCGAAAGAGCCGCTCTGCTTTTGAGAGAAAATAACGGCAGCGTCCGTCTGACTGTCGAAGATGCGATCATGACCGTAAACGCGGCGACCGAAGCAGGAAAGATCTATGAAGAAGTTCCCATAGAAAAAAAGGGAGACGATGTGATAATTTTCTTCAATGTTCGTTATTTGTGCGATGTTCTGAGAGTTATAGAGGATGAAGAAATATTTATAGAATTCAACGGTCCGCTCAATGCCGGAATAATCAAGATGGGAAGCAATGATGATTTTCTTTCCCTTCTGCTTCCTATCCGTGCGGTATAAGAGGTAGGGAGAAAAAATGGATCATAAAACCGGCAAAATAATAAAAAGAGTGGAGATCAACACTCCCTTTATCAAACTGGATAAATTTTTAAAATGGGCAGCTATCTCCTCTACCGGCGGAGAAGCCAGATACCTGATCGAAGAAGGAAAAGTTCTGGTCAATAAACAGGTCGAAAAGGTACACGGCAGGAAGTTGTACGAAGGAGATCTGGTAGAAATAGAAAATGTCGGGAGCTGGCGGGTAAAAATAAGATCCTGAGGTTTTATCTGATCATGTATATTCAGCAATTGCAAATAAATAATTTTCGTAACTACAAAGAGTTGCTTTTGGAACCGGGGAGACAGATAAATCTTCTGACAGGTGATAATGCCCAGGGCAAGACCAATTTGCTGGAGTCTATTTATTATGCCGCTCTGGGACATTCTTATCGCACCGCCCGCGATGATGAGCTCATCAGATGGCAGGAAGATTTTTTCAGACTGAAGCTCACCGTTCGGGGAGAGCGCTCTTTTGTTGTGGATATCAGTAAACAGCTCAATAAAAAAAAACGATAAAAATAAACGGACTGGATCCCCGGCGATCGCAGGATCTGACCGGATCATTAAAGATCATCCTGTTTACTCCGGAAGATCTGCTGATAATGAAGGGACCGCCCGCGGAAAGAAGACGAACGATAGATCTGCTGGCAGGACAGATCGGCCGCTCATATTTCCGTCATTTGAATAATTATCAGAAAGCGCTGTTCCAGCGCAATAATCTTCTGAAGAACAACAGTTTTTTCGGTGATCAGCTGGAGGATACTTTATCTGTCTGGGAACAGCAGCTGGCGGAATACGGCTCACTGATCATTTATCAGCGGCTGCTGACCTTAAGAAAGATCATACCCTTGCTGAAAACGTATCATCAGCGGGTATCGGGCAGCGATGAACAGCTGCAGGTCAAATATATCTCCAGTCTCGATCTTAATGAGATAGGGAAGCAGGAAAAAACCATAGGCGTGATAAAAGAAAGATTTTTATCCGCTCTGAAGTCCGGACGCAGTGAGGACATCCGCCGGAGAGCGACGCTGAAAGGTCCGCACCGGGATGATTTTTGTTTTATGCTGGACGGAAAGGATATGAGACGGTTCGGATCACAGGGACAGCAACGTACGATGATCCTGGCGCTGAAGATCGCCGAAGCGGAACTGATCTGCCGGGAAACCGATGAATATCCCGTTTTGCTGCTGGATGATGTTTTTTCCGAATTGGATGACAATCGCTGCGATTATTTGCTGGAAAGTATAGATAATAAAATCCAGACCTTCATTACCGCTGCTCATCTGTCTGATGAAAAACAGATACTGGGAACGAATGGGAAAAAATTCGTCGTCCGGCAGGGAACGATATCATAAAGAGGTGAGAGCATGTATTTGCATTTGGGCAACAACGTTATAATTCCTGAGGAAACTATTATAGGTATCCTCGATTATGAAAAGATCAAAAACGTGAAAATAAATAAAAAATATTTTTCCAACATCCAGAATAAAAAGAAAACGATAAAAGTCGGTGATGACGAAGAATACAAAACAGTCGTCATTACCGCCGATAAGATATATCTGACGGCTATCTCACAGCCGACTATCAAAAAAAGATTACTGAATAAAAAGTTGGAATTGATCGTACAGCAATAGACAGGAAAGGAAGGAAAGATGGCTGCTGAAAACAAAAACAAAAAGCAGGGGGATATGTATAATGCCGAAGAGATCCAGGTCCTGGAAGGTCTGGAGGCGGTAAGAATACGTCCCGGAATGTATATAGGCAGCACAGGACCGCAGGGCCTGCATCATCTGGTCTACGAAGTCGTTGACAACAGCATCGACGAATCACTGGCGGGATATTGTGATGAGATCAACGTGGTCATCCATCCTGACAACAGTATCACCGTAACCGATAACGGCCGCGGCATTCCGGTCGATATTCATCCGAAACTGAAGAGACCGGCGGTGGAAGTCGTTCTGACCAAACTGCATGCGGGCGGAAAGTTCGGCGGTTCAAGCTATAAGGTATCAGGCGGTCTGCACGGAGTGGGTCTTTCAGTGGTAAATGCTTTATCGGAAAGCCTGGATGCGGAAGTCCGCCGAGACGGAAACACTTATTTTCAGCCTTATGCCAAAGGAAAGCCGCTGGCTGATCTGACGATCACCGGCAAAGCAAGAAAGACCGGAACGAAGATCACGTTCAAGCCGGATAAAGAAATATTTGAGAATCTGGAATACAGCTTTGAGACCTTGAGCACCAGGCTCAGAGAATTATCCTACTTGAATAAAGGCATCAGGATCACCTTAACAGACGAACGGGTGACCGCTGCCGAAGGCGGATACAAAAAAGAGGAATTCCAGCACAACGGCGGAATATGTGATTTTATCAAAAACATAACCAGAAATAAAGATCTGCTGCATGCCGATCCGATCTATTTTGAAAAAGAGAAGGACGATGTGATCGTTGAGGTCGCGCTGCAGTATACCGACGCTTATAACGAAACGCTGCTTTCCTATGTAAACAATATCCATACCATAGACGGAGGCATGCACGAAGCCGGAATAAAATCCGCCCTGACCAGGGTAATAAATGATTACGGCAGACGCTACAGTCTGATCAAGGATAATGCCTCCAACCTTACCGGCGAAGATATCCGCGAAGGCTTGACCGCGATCCTGAGCATCAAAGTACCCGAGCCGCAGTTTGAAGGACAGACCAAGACCAAACTTGGCAACAGTGAAGTCAGAGGCATAGTCGATACTATAGTCAGTGAGAAGCTGGCAACGTTTCTGGAAGAAAATCCTTATGTAGCAAAAAGGATCGTCGAGAAGTCGGTCAATTCGGCCAGAGCGAGGGAAGCAGCCCGCAAAGCAAAAGAGCTGACCCGCCGCAAAAGCGCGCTGGAATCCACTTCTCTGCCGGGAAAACTGGCTGACTGTTCCGAGAAAGACGCTTCTCTCTGCGAGCTTTATATCGTTGAGGGCGACTCGGCGGGCGGCAGTGCCAAACAGGGACGCGACCGCCGTTATCAGGCTATCCTGCCGCTGCGGGGCAAGATCCTTAACGTGGAAAAAGCCCGTCTGGACAGGATACTGGTCAATGAAGAGATACGCTCGCTGATCACTGTGCTGGGCACAGGTGTGCATGATGATTTCGATCTGAGCAAGGCTCGCTATCATAAAGTAGTGATAATGACTGATGCCGACGTCGACGGCGCGCATATCAGAACGCTCCTTCTTACTTTTTTCTATCGGTTCATGCCGCAGCTTATCGATGCAGGATATGTATATATCGCTCAGCCGCCGCTTTACAAGATAAAAAAAGGCAAAACGGAGCAGTATCTGTATGATGATGCCGCGCTGGAGGCGAAGCTGGCGGAAATAGGCAGCGAGAATGTGAGCCTGCAGCGTTATAAAGGTTTGGGCGAAATGAATCCGACCCAGCTGTGGGAGACGACTATGGATCCCGAAGAAAGGACGTTCCTGCAGGTCAAATTGTCCGACGCAATTGAAGCGGACAGCATTTTTACAGTGCTGATGGGCGATAAGGTCGAACCGAGAAAAGAATTCATTCTCACCAACGCCAAAAACGTTAAGAATCTGGACGTCTGACCGATAAAAAACAAAACACGCATCGGGATCATTTCCCGGTGCGTGTTCGTTATCCGTTTCGTTAAAGCTTATATTTTTGTTCGTGGTTCTGCGTAACTATCTTTTCTATCCACCATTTATCGTAATAGATTTCAACTTTTAATTCATCTATTTTGTCTTCATCTGTTTCCTCTGCCAGCTGGGCTTCCATCCGGGCGATTTTTTCTTTATACTTTTTTATCAGGGCATCCTTATCGAATTGTTCGTTATTGATTTCCGGCATTTTATCTCCTCGCTTTCTGACCGGCCGATTATCCTTTACATATCCATTTTACACCAGCCGCCGTCAAAAGAAAAGACTTTTCGCTTGAAAAAGCGGCATTTTTTTGATATAATCAAAAGTTAGAAAAAACTAATAGACGCAAGGCAAGAATGAGGTATAGAAAACATGAGTGATGAAATCAACAGCACCGAAAATAAAGAACAGAACACCAGCACCAATGTTATGCCGGTCGATCTGAATCAGGAAATGAAAAGCTGTTATCTTGATTATGCCATGAGCGTAATCGTCAGCCGTGCGATCCCTGATGTACGGGATGGATTGAAGCCGGTCCACAGAAGGATTCTCTATTCGATGCATACTCAGGGAATGACGCCGGAGAAACCGCACCGCAAATCGGCGCATATCGTCGGCAACGTTCTGGCTAATTTCCATCCGCACGGGGATGCTGCGGTCTATGATGCTATGGTCAGACTGGCGCAGGATTTTTCCACCCGTTATCTTCTGGTGGACGGACACGGCAATTTCGGTTCGGTGGACGGTGATTCCGCTGCGCACATGCGTTATACCGAGGCCCGCATGGCAAAGATCACCTCTGCGCTGCTGGCGGATATCGAAAAGGATACGGTCGATTTTGTTCCCAACTATGACAACAGCACGAAAGAACCGACTGTTCTGCCCTCCAAGTTCCCCAATATTCTGGTCAACGGAACTTCCGGCATCGCCGTCGGCATGGCGACCAACATCCCGCCTCATAATCTCGGAGAAACTATAGACGGCCTGATCGCGCTGATAGACGATCCGGATATAACCATCGCGCAGCTGATGAAGATAATCAAGGGACCTGACTTCCCTACCTATGGTCAGATCATGGGCCGTCAGGGCATTAAGGCTGCTTATGAAACAGGACGCGGTACCATTAAGGTTCGAGCAGTGTCCCACATAGAAAAGATCAGTGCTTCGCGGGAAGCGATAGTCGTGACGGAGATCCCGTATATCGTCAATAAAGCCAGGCTGATTGAAAGGATCGCTGAACTGGCGCGCGATAAAAAGATCGAGGGCATAAGCGATCTGCGTGATGAATCGGACCGCAAAGGCATGCGGATAGTCATAGAGCTGAAAAAAGACGTAAACCCCGAAATAATTTTAAATCAGTTATATAAACATACCAGACTGCAGGATACTTTCGGCATAATCATGCTGGTTCTGGTAAACGGCGAACCGAAGATATTGAATCTGAAGGAGATACTTTCCTATTACCTTGCACATCAGGAAGATGTAGTCGTCCGGCGGACAAAACATGATTTGGAGAAAGCGGAGGCCAGAGCACATATTCTGGAAGGTCTGCGCATAGCTCTGAATTTTCTTGACGAAGTGATCAAAATAATCCGTTCATCAGGAAATGATGAAGAGGCAAAGAACGGATTGATGAGCCGGTTCGGTCTGAGCGAGATCCAGGCGCAGGCTATCCTTGATATGCGTTTGCGCCGACTGACCGCTTTAGAGCGGGAAAAGCTGGAAGAAGAATACGCTGCCGTTCAGGAAAAGATCGCTTATTACAGATCTGTTCTGGGCGATGAGCGGCTGGTCCTCAAGATCATCAAGGAAGAGATCACGGCAGTAAAAGAAAAATTCGGCGATAAACGACGCACCAGGATATCCGCGGAAGTCGAGGATTTGGACGTGGAAGATCTGATCGCTGATGAAAATGTCGTCGTAACGATGACCTATCAGGGCTATATCAAACGGCTGCCGCTGGATACCTACCGGGGCCAGAGAAGAGGCGGCCGGGGGATCACTGCTCTGGGCACCAAGGAAGATGATTTCGTAAGGCATTTATTTACCACGACTACCCACAGCTATCTGTTGTTCTTTACAAATAAGGGAAGAGTATACCGCCTGAAAGTCTACGAAATTCCGGAAGCAGGAAGACAGGCGAAAGGCACGGCTATCGTTAATCTGCTTCATATAGACAAAGAGGAAAAGGTCACCGCGCTCATTCCGATCAGAGATTTTTCCGAAGAGAAATATTTATTGATGGGAACGAAAAACGGGATAATCAAGAGATCGCGTCTGGATGAATACGACAGCTCCCGCCGTGACGGTCTGATCGCACTTAATCTGGATAAGGATGATCTGCTGCTTAACGTCCGGATGTCTGACGGGAACGGCGAGATCGTTATGGCTACACAAAACGGATTGGCGATTAGATTCGCCGAGAAGGAAGTACGCTGCGTCGGCAGAACGTCCCGCGGGGTAAAAGGCGTCAATCTGGCAGCCGGGGATATTTGTGTGGGCATGGAAGTGATAGATGATTTTAAAAAGGATCTGCTCGTAGTAACAGAAAACGGCTACGGCAAGAAAACAGCGCTGAAAGAATATCATATCCAGGCACGGGCGGGCAAAGGCAATATCAATGTCCGTACCACCAGACGCAACGGCTGCTGCGTGGCTATCCGTCTGGTCGATGATAACGAGGATATCCTGCTGATCACCAATGAAGGAGTCATTATTCGCTTTTCGGCTAAGGAAGTTGTGCGCAGCGGCAGGTCGACTCAGGGAGTGCGCCTGATCAAGCTGCAGGAAAACGATAAGCTGGTGGCTATGTCAAGCGTTGAACAGGAAGAGAAAGCTGAAGATACAGCCGAGTAAAAAAACGAAACAAAAATATTCTTGACAAAAGAACAAAAGCACAATATAATAATCTAATAAATATAAATGACCCGTTGAGGGGAAACAGTAGATCGGTTATTGCTCCTGCAGAGAAATGGCGGTTGGTGCGAGCCAGAGCATTGCAGATCGAATCCATCCCGGAGGGCACACCGAAGCAGAGCACGTACTGATAAGGTGCAGCGGATAAATCCCGTTAAAGATTTGTACAGCCTTTGTACAGTGAGCGGCTCATACTTATGGGCAAACCGGGTGGCAACGCGGGAATCACCTTCTCGTCCCTGAAAATAAGATCAGGGATGAGAAGGCTTTTTTTTTCAACAATAATAAAGCGAAGGAGAGATCAGAATGAAAGTTTTATCAATGGACAATGTGTCGGAACTTGGCTTACAGGTACTGAGAGATCAGAATTTCGAAATTGATGTTAAAAGCAAACTGTCAGAAGATGAACTGATCGCCATTATCGGTGAATATGACGCTATGATCGTACGCAGCGCTACCAAA
This sequence comes from Thermoanaerobacteraceae bacterium, assembly GCA_045544075.1. Lineage (GTDB taxonomy): Bacteria > Bacillota > JAZPYJ01 > JAZPYJ01 > JAZPYJ01 > JAZPYJ01. Next base: position 1,012 of record JAZPYJ010000047.1, on the reverse strand, counting down.
GTTACCGCTAAGATCATCGAAGCCGCGGATAATCTGAAAATAATCGGCAGAGCAGGCGTAGGCGTCGACAATATCGATATTGACGCAGCCACGAAAAAAGGCATTATCGTCGTTAATTCACCTGACGGCAATACCATCGCCGCTACAGAGCACACCATGGCAATGATGCTCGCTCTTGCCCGCAACATTCCGCAGGCTGTTGCCAAACTGAAAGAAGGACAATGGCTGAGAAAAGAATTCACCGGTATCGAACTGCGCGGCAAAACTCTGGGTATTTTGGGACTGGGCCGTATCGGTTCCGCCATTGCCAAGAGAGCAAGAGCATTCGAGATGGATATCATCGCTTATGATCCGTTCGTTTCTCAGGAAAGAGCACAGCAGATCGGAGCAAGACTAGGCAGCATCGACGATGTTTTGCAGGAAGCTGACATCATCACCGTTCATATGCCGAAGAATAAAGATACTATCGACATGATCAACAAAGACGCGATCGCCAAAATGAAGGACGGCGTACGCATTCTTAACGTTGCCCGCGGCGGTATAGTCAATGAACAGGATCTTTATGATGCTATCGTGGCCGGCAAAGTTGCGGGAGCTGCGCTGGACGTTTATGTTGAAGAACCGAAAACAGACAGCCCGTTATTTACTCTGAATAAAGTAGTCGCAACGCCGCATCTGGGCGCATCGACCAAAGAAGCTCAGATCAATGTTGCCATTGATGTGGCGCAGGAGATTTCCTCTTATCTGCAGGGCGGATCAGTGAGAAACGCGGTCAATATGTTTTCCTTCAAGCCGGGCGTCATGGAACAGGTACAGCCGTATCTCGGTCTGGCAGAACAGGTCGGCCGTCTGATCGGTTATCTGAGCAATGATAATATCAACAAGCTGGAGATCATTTATGACGGTGCGATCGCCGAAGTGGAAAACAAACCGATCAATATCAGCGTCGTAAAAGGTCTGCTGGATCCGATCCTGGATAATAAAGTAAACTTTGTCAATGCGCTGAGCATCG
>JAZPYJ010000046.1:0-3785 GCA_045544075.1 Thermoanaerobacteraceae bacterium | reverse complement strand
GGATACTTACTTCCTGCCCCTCAACAAAATCCTCTATAACGATTTTATTGCCGGCCGTTCCGAACGCCCTATCTTCCATAATATTTCTGACTGCTTCTTTGGCTGCAGTTTTATTTCTGGCGACTACAACGCCCTTGCCGGCTGCCAATCCATCGGCTTTGATAACACACGGTGCTCCGTTCTCATCAATATATTTCAGAGCTGCTTCCGCGTTATCAAAAATATCAAACACCGGAGTGGGGATATCATATTTTTCCATCAATTCTTTGGAAAAAACTTTGCTGCTTTCTATCTCGGCCGCCGCTTTGGTCGGGCCGAAAATCCTCAGTCCGGCATTGGTAAATTCATCTACGATCCCTGCAGCCAGTAATTTTTCCGGTCCGACGACAGTAAGATCAATTTTTTCCTGCTGAGCAAACTTTACCAGTTCCTCAACATTGTCGTGCAGATCGATACATTCAGCCAATTCAGCGATTCCTGCATTGCCGGGTGCGCAGTATATTTTTTCTACTTTTGGACTTTGACTGATTTTCCAGGCCAGAGCGTGTTCTCTGCCTCCGCCGCCTATTATTAAGACCTTCATCGTGATCCCCCTTATTATTTTTTATGCTCCACGGCTTTTAATGCCGAAAATGTCTGATGCCTGTAAATATCATAGCAATTCCATGTTCATCAGCTGCCTGAACGGATTCTTCATCTCTGATAGAACCGCCCGGCTGAATAACCGCTTTCACTCCGGCAGAAGCCGCTGCATCGATCGTATCGCGGAACGGGAAGAAAGCATCTGAAGCCAAAACAGCATCCTTTGCTTGTTCACCAGCTTGCCGCATGGCTATTTCCGCGGATCCGACACGATTCATCTGTCCGGCTCCGATCCCTATCGTTCGGGCATTTTTAGCTAATACGATAGCGTTGGATTTTACATGTTTGGCCACAGTCATGGCGAAAACCAGATCCTTCATCTGAGCTTCTGTCGGCTGTTCTTTGGTCATTACTCTGATCTGTTGCTCATTTACCAGCTCTCTGTTGATTTCCTGTACCAGCAGACCGCCGTTTACAGTCCTGACTTCCCAGCGGGCTGAGCTTTGTTCAGACAGAGAGCCCGCTGCCAAAAGACGGATATTCTTTTTTGTCCGCAATATTTCCAATGCTTCATCGCTGAAAGAGGGAGCAATGATCGCCTCCAAAAATATTTCTTTCATTTTCAGAGCTGCTGCCTCATCGACCGGCTGATTGCAGGCTACGATTCCCCCGAAAGCAGAAACAGGATCACAATCCAGCGCCCTTGTATAAGCAGTCAGAATATCATCGCCCAGAGCCACGCCGCAGGGATTGCTGTGCTTGATGATAGCAACGGCTGCTTCATCTTTAAACTCACGGACCAGTTCCAAAGCTGCATTAAGATCCAGTATATTATTATAGGACAATTCTTTGCCGTGAAGCTGTTCAGCATTGGCAATACAGGTCCCGCTGATCTGCGGATCAGCATAGAACGCCGCTTTCTGCTGCGGATTTTCTCCATAGCGCAGACTTTGTCGTTTGACCCATGTCATATCGAAAATCTCTGCTCCGATATTATCTTCATCGGGCTCACTTCTGTCCGTCACGATCTTATCCAGATATTCAGCGATCATGCTGTCATACACCGCGGTATGAGCAAAGGCTTCCTGCGCCAGCGCCAGCCTTTGCGCCCGATTAAGATCTCCCTCCGCTTTCAGAGCCGATAATACCTGCGGATAACGCTCAGGCTTCACAACAATTATCACATGCTGCTGATTTTTGGCGGCGGCACGGACCATGGAAGGCCCGCCGATGTCAATATTTTCTATTGCTTCAGCGAGAGATACATCCGGCTTAGCGATCGTCTGCGCAAACGGATACAAATTGACCGCCACCAGATCGATCGGAATAATATCATGCTGTTTAAGCGCAGCAACATGCTCGGGATCATCCCTCAGTGCCAGAATACCTCCATGAATTTTGGGATGAAGGGTTTTTACCCGTCCGTCCATTATTTCAGGAAAGCCGGTTACATCGGAAACAGGTATGACATCCAGCCCGGCCTCCTGCAAAGCTCTGGCTGTCCCGCCGGTCGATATGATCTCATATCCCAATTCCTGCAGGCCGGCAGCAAATTCCAGCAGACCTGTTTTATCTGATACGCTCAGCAGTGCTCTTTTTTTCATTTTTCCCACTCCCTGCCATATATAATTCTGATTCAGCTTATTCTGTTTTCAGCGATTGATCCCGACGGATCACTCTTCTGCCGCTGATCTCCAGTTCACCCCGGGCATACGCATTGACCGCCTCAGCATAAATGATATGCTCCTGTTCCAGTATACGCGCCGCTAATGAATCCTCATCATCATTATCCATCACGGGCACCGAACGCTGTATGATGATCGGACCGCTGTCCATTCCTTCATCAACAAAATGGACCGTACAGCCTGCTACTTTTACCCCATAATCCAAAGCCTGTTTTTGTGCATGCAGTCCTTTGAAGGACGGCAGAAGTGCCGGATGGATGTTCATGATCCGCTGCGGATAGGCGCTTATCAGCACCTGCCCAACCAGACGCATATAACCTGCCAGTACGATCAGTTCAGCATCATGATGCTGCAGGATTTGCAGTATCTTTTGCTCAAACGCCTGCTTATCAGCAAAATCATGCGGATCTATGTAATACGCAGCCACACCGTTTTGCTTTGCCCGTTCCAAAGCAAATGCTTTTTTCTGATCACTGATTACCGTTACGATCTCCGCTGCCAGCTCTCCCGCGATCTGTTTGTCCAGCAAAGCCTGCAGATTGCTTCCGCGGCCTGAGGCCAATACTCCTACTCTTAATGACAAATGAATTACTCCTTTTCAAAAAACTAGTATATTTTTATTATGACTATAAGCATCCTTGTTAGCGTTCGATGACAACGATCTGCTCACCATCTGTGACTTCCCCGATAAGAGCCGCCTGCTGCTGTTCAGCATTCAGCTCTTTAAGGACTCTCCCGGCCTCATCCTGCGGAACAAATACAGCCATACCAATACCCATATTGAATGTACGGTACATTTCCTGCCTTTCAACTCCACCCAGACGGGAGATCAATTCAAACACCGGCGGCACTGCCCATGTGCTTTGTTGCAGCACGGCATTTGTTGCCGGCGGCAGGATACGCGGAATATTTTCCAGCAATCCTCCGCCTGTTATATGAGCAAGACCTTTGATCTGATACCGATCGAAAAGCGGAAGCAATTCCTTCACGTAGATTCTGGTCGGGGTCAGCAATATCTCACCTAAAACTCCGCCAATATCATCTCTGTATGCTTTAATATCAAGGCCCGCATCTTCCAGTAAAACTTTTCTGGCCAATGAAAATCCGTTGCTGTGCAGGCCGCTGGAAAACAGTCCGATTATTTTATCTCCGGGAACTATCTTGCTGCCGTCAATGATCTTGCTTCGTTCCACAGCTCCGACCGCGAAACCTGCTACGTCATAATCATCATCCGCGTAGAAACCAGGCATCTCAGCTGTTTCACCGCCTATCAGAGCACACCCCGCCTGCCGGCAGCCTTCAGCCACTCCGCTGACTATAGCAGCAGCTTTTTCCGGCAGCAGTCGTCCGACCGCCAGATAATCGAGGAAGAAAAGCGGTTCCGCTCCCTGGACGATAATATCGTTAACACACATTGCTACAGCGTCTATCCCTATAGTATCATGCTTATCCATCAGCATCGCTATACGCAGCTTGGTACCTACTCCATAAGTCGGAGGCCAAGCGGTCTTAGGAAGA
>JAZPYJ010000045.1:0-5841 GCA_045544075.1 Thermoanaerobacteraceae bacterium | reverse complement strand
CAATAATACATCCCTTGCCTTGCTCGTGTGCGTATCCAACAATGCGCTTATCCTGGTCCGTGACCCCGCTTTGGGCATCGATCATCATTATAACCAGATCAGCGCGATCTACTGCTCTGTAAGATCTTATAACGCTATATCGTTCAGTATTATATTCCACTTTAGTTTTACGGCGTATACCTGCAGTATCGATCAATAGATACTTTTTCCCGTTAACCTGCAGCTGGCTGTCTATTGCATCGCGGGTCGTTCCGGCAATATCACTGACGATTACCCTGTCTTCCCCCAGCATTTTATTTATAAGTGAAGATTTGCCCACGTTGGGACGTCCGATAACTGCTATCCTAAGTATATCATCCTCGGGATCATCCTCCTGTACTTCCGGCAGCATCTCTACCACCATATCCATCAGGTCACCGGTATTCATTCCTTCTATTGAAGAAACAGGTATCGGCTCTGAAAAACCCAATTCATAGAATTCTGTAATTTTACTGATTAAATTATCATATTTTTCAATTTTATTAACTGCAAGCAAAACAGGCTTTTTGGTACGACGTAAAATATTGGCTACTTCCAGATCTGAAGGCGTAAGACCTGTTTGCCCGTCCACCAGAAAAATGATTACATCTGCTTCGTCAATGGCTATCTGAGCCTGTGCTCTTACGGCATCGATAAAATCGTGAAAATCCTGGCCAAATTCTATCCCTCCGGTGTCGACCAGGCTGAACTGTCTGTCATTCCACTCGGCATCCATATATAACCTATCGCGTGTAACCCCCGGCGTATCTTCTACAATAGCCATTCTCTGACCAATAATGCGATTGAACAAAGTTGATTTGCCAACATTAGGCCGACCTACAATGGCCACAATCGGTTTTGCCATTAAAAATCCTCCGTTTCCGTCAGCTAACAAAAATCAAAACGATTATATATATCATCAATCATCCGCCTGCCGCGGTATCATTATTATCCTTGCGGCAAGCATCAACTAAAAATCATTATCAAAAAGAATATATAATCAATAATCAAAGAGAAATTCGACCGTAATAATTACTATTCCTGCCGGTAAAAACATTGCAGCATTGAATTTATAAATGATTTGTTCAGAGCATATTTCATTCAAAAAAATATGTGATTTGCGAAGTGCAGAAAATTTCAGATAGGAGATAAGCAAATTCGCTGAATGCATCATTATTTGATTGTTTCTTACGGCAAAAAAGATGATCATTTAAAAATAATCAATATTTTTTGTTCAAAATACCTTTATATTTTATGCATTTGATTTAAGCATATGAACAGCTGATATATTGTTTATTCTACATCAACATTATCCTAAATTGCCGCTTTGATAAAGAATCGCTGCCAGGACTGACATTCCGGCCGTCTCAGTTCGTAAGATACGAGGACCCAGACTAACGGAAATCATTCCATTCGCGATCGCTTGCATTACTTCTTTCTCTTCAAAGCCGCCTTCCGGACCGATCAAGACAGATATCGTCGGCCGATCAGAGTTTAATGATTCTGTTAATCTATTCGATTTAGTATTTGACATCATATCCAATAAAGGCATCATTTTCTGCTGTAATACTTGCTTAAGGCCCTGATCTGATTCCTTTTCCCATGGGATAATAGCCAGATCAGCCGGATCGTATTCAGAAAAGATCTTTTCAAAATCACAAACAGGCTCGATCTTAGGCAAGACACTGCGTCTGCATTGCTTAGCAGCTTCATCAGCAATTTTTTGCCATCTTTCCACCCGTGACTGAGCTTTTGCTCCCTGCAGCTGAACTATGCTGCGCGAACAACGAACAGGAACGATACTGGTTATTCCCAGCTCAGTACACTTTTGTATGATAGTTTCCATTTTATCGCCTTTGGGCAATCCCTGAAAAAGGCGCACAAAAACAGTGGGCTCTGTATTGTGTTCGCAGCAGCTGTCTATTCTGCAAACTATCTTAGCCTTGTCCACAGTCAAAACCGTACACTCATAACGTTTATTGCCAAAATCTGCAACATCTATTTTATCCTCGGGACCGATCCTGAGGACCCGTGATGCATGATGTACATCTCCTCCGGTAATAACGATCTGGGTTCCAGATATTTGTTCATCGTTAACAAAAAACAAAGCCATATTTAAGCCTCATATTCTGCAGGTTTAATGGTGTGCACTGCAATCCAATCCCCGTCATGCATTACATCGATTATGCTCAGACCATTATCCAGAATGCATTCTCTGACATCCGTCCAACGAGAATTAATGATACCGGAAGCTAGAAAACTTCCCGACTCATTCAGCAATTCCGGAACGGATGGAAGCATTTTAATGATTACGTCAGACACTATATTAGCAATAATAATATCAGCCTGTTTATCAGCTTTATCCAGCATATTAGCTTTGCTTACTGATATCCGGTCCTGCATATTATTCAGAATAATGTTATCTCTGGCAGTTAATACCGCAATATTATCCGTATCAAAAGCATCAACATGCTGTGCACCAAGTCTTACTGCTGTCAAAGCCAAAACCCCCGAACCGGTTCCGACATCATATATTCTTTCGCCGCCCTGAATGATATTTTCAAGCAGCTTTATACACATAGAAGTAGTTGCATGCGTTCCTGAACCGAATGACATGCCAGGATCCAAGGCAACAATTTTCTCGCCGTTTTTCGGCTGGTAATCGATCCATGCCGGTTTAATTACTATCGATTTGCCTGGTTTATAAATTTTATAATAATTACGCCAGTTTGCATTCCATTTTTCATCTTCTACTTCTTCAGCTGTTACATCAAAAGATTGACCTGTTTGTTTTTCAAGAAATGAAATACATACCTTGAATTTATTATACTGTTTCGAAGAAAACGAACTGTCATCAGTTTGGTTATCGTAAGAAAAATAACCTATAATGGTATCATAATTACGATCCAGAATAGCTTCATCGATTTCATATTCATCCCAGTCACCGGAAGATATATATTGTGCGATCAATGCCGGGTCTTCAATTACTACTCCGCCGGAACCGCATTCATAAAAAACATCAGCTACAGCTTCACTAAACTGCGGCGGTGATTGTACGGAAATCTTCAGCCATTGCATAATACAGATCGCTCCTCTGCTTAAAGAATAATACACTGCGACCCGTAGCCAGAGTAAAACTCTGGCAGCGGGTCAATTTTAAGTCTTATAGTTAATTAACTATTAATCATCATCTTTTATTTCTTTAATGAAATCATCTTTTACTTTTTTGATTTTTTGGAAGATATTCTCATCTTCAGAACTGCCTTTAGAGTTAGCGCGACCTTTTTCCTTCGGCAATTCGTCCCCGCCAATAGCAGCAAATTCACGCAGCAACTCTTTTTGCCGGTCTGAAAGATTGACCGGAGTCTGAACTTTTATCACCACAAATTCATCACCGCGTCCGTAACCGCGCAGGCTGTATATTCCTTTGTCTTTCAGTTTAAGACGAGTCCCGTTCTGAGTACCTTCAGGAACTCTGAGAACACTGTCTCCGTCCAGCGTAGGAACAGTTATCTCATCACCTAAAGCTGCCTGTACAAAAGATACCGGCTTCTCAATAACTACATCATTGCCTTCACGTTTGAAGAATCGATGAGCTTTGACCCTTATAACCAGCATCAGATCACCGGGCGGGCCACCGTTGCGGCCGTGTTCACCTTCACCGCGAACACGCAGGCGGAAACCATTATCTACTCCTGCAGGGATCTTAACATTGATTTTCCTTTTTTTATTCACTTGTCCCCTACCGCGGCATTTAGTACATTGTTCTTTTATTATCTTACCGGTCCCATGACATTTAGAGCAGGTTCTTGTCTGCTGCATGCGCCCCAGAGGGGTATTCATATAAATCGTTTCTTTACCGTTCCCGTTACAGGCGGAACATTTCTGAGGGTTAGTTCCCGGTTTAGCTCCTGTTCCATTGCAGTACTCACAATTTTCAGTACGGGGAACTTCTACCTCATGCTCTATGCCAAAAGCAGCCTGTTCAAAAGTTAGGGTAACCTCCATCTGAAGATCATTGCCTTGGACCGGGGCATTCGGATTACGTCCTCCGCCGAAAAACATATCGAAAATATCACCGAAACCACTGAAGCCATCACCATCGAAACCGCCGAATCCCTGATCGTTTAGACCCTCATGCCCGAACTGATCATAGCGGGCTCTTTTATTATCGTCTTTCAACACTTCATAAGCTTCATTGACTTCTTTAAATTTCGCTTCGGCATTCTTATCATTGGGATTGGCATCGGGATGATATTTTTTAGCCATTTTCCGATATGCTTTTTTTAATTCTTCTGCCGTTGCATCCCGATTTACGCCCAAAACCTCATAATAATCGCGTTTTTCGCTCATGCCGTTTTACACCAGCTTTCCTGCTGTTTATTTCTGATCATCAACATCTTCATATTCAGCATCATAAACATTATCACCGCCGTAATTGCTGTTCGCACCGGCGTTCGAATCAGCTCCTGCATTTTGCTGATTTACCTGTTCATATAATTTAGCAGCCATCTCGTACATTGGTTTGCTTAATTCTTCAGTGCATTTCTTAATCTCATCAAGGTTATCGCCTTCCAATGCTTTTTTCAGTCTGTCCTTTGCTGCTTCCACTTCTGCCACCTGGGCAGGATCAACTTTCCCTTCTAATTCTTTTAAGGTTTTATCTGTCTGATAGATCAGATTATCAGCTTCATTACGTACTTCTATACCTTCTTTGCGGCGCTCATCTTCTTCGGCATATCGTTCTGCATCTTTGACCATCTTGTCGATATCATCATCTGACAGAGAGCCTGATGCCGTTATGGTGATATGCTGTTCTTTACCGGTACCAAGATCTTTAGCCGATACATTAACGATACCATTCGCATCGATATCAAATTTAACTTCGATCTGCGGTACTCCGCGCGGAGCAGAGGGAATTCCCGACAATTGGAACTTACCCAAAGTTTTGTTATCAGCTGCCATTTTGCGTTCTCCCTGCAGCACATGAATATCAACTGCAGTCTGTCCATCAGCAGCTGTGGAGAAAACCTGAGTCTTGGAAGTAGGGATCGTAGTATTGCGATCGATCAATCTGGTAAAGATTCCGCCCAATGTTTCGATTCCCAAAGACAGCGGAGTTACGTCAAGCAACAGAACATCCTTAACTTCCCCGGCCATGACACCGGCCTGGATAGCAGCGCCTACAGCTACTACTTCGTCGGGATTGACACCCTTGTGAGGTTCTTTACCCAGAATATTTTTTATAGCATCCTGTACGGCAGGGATACGGCTCGATCCGCCGACAAGAATGATCTTATCAATCTCACTCGGCTGTAAGCCGGCATCATTAAGAGCCTGACGCGTTGGCTGCATGGTTTTTTCCACCAGATCAGCTGTCAGTTCATTGAATTTGGCACGTGTGATATTCATGTCCAAATGTTTCGGTCCGTTGGCATCAGCAGAAATAAACGGTAAATTAACGTTGGTAGTGACCACTCCGGAAAGCTCGATCTTAGCTTTTTCAGCTGCTTCCTTCAAACGTTGTTTCGCCATTTTATCATTGCGCAGATCTACTCCGTTTTCTTTTTTGAATTCTTCTGCCATATAATCGATAAGACGATCATCAAAATCATCGCCGCCAAGCCGGTTATTTCCGCTGGTAGCTTTAACTTCGAAAACTCCGTCGCCGAGTTCCAGTATGGAAACGTCAAAAGTTCCGCCGCCGAGGTCATACACAAGAACGGTTTGTTCCTCACCTTTATCCAGGCCGTATGCCAATGCCGCTGCGGTCGGTTCATTTATTATCCTGAGGACTTCAAGACCGGCGATCTTACCGGCGTC
>JAZPYJ010000044.1:0-8418 GCA_045544075.1 Thermoanaerobacteraceae bacterium | reverse complement strand
AGTCTGAATGGAGTTCCTCCAGTACAGCCGTGCGTACCTTCTGTGCAATCTGCGTTTTGATGACACCAATCCCAGCAAAGAAGAAATCGAATATATGGATTCGATCAAGGAAGATGTTCACTGGCTGGGATTCGATTGGGAAGATAGGGAATATCATGCGTCCGATTATTTTGAAGAAATGTATGACGGGGCGCTGAAATTGATCAGGGACGGGAAGGCCTATGTTTGCGATCTGTCTCCGGATGAGATCAGGGAATATCGCGGAACATTGACCGAACCGGGGAAAGAAAGTCCTTACCGCGATCGTTCTGTGGAAGAGAATCTTGATCTGTTTATCCGCATGAAAAACGGTGAGTTTCCTGATGGTTCGCGGGTCCTGCGGGCTAAAATAGATATGGCTGCTCCTAATCTGAATATGCGTGATCCGGTGATTTACCGTATTTTACATACGGAGCATAATCGTACAGGCGATAAGTGGTGTATTTACCCGATGTATGATTTTGCCCATCCGATCTCCGATGCGATCGAGAAAATAACTTATTCTGTCTGCACGATAGAATTTGAAGCACATCGGCCGCTGTATAACTGGGTCATAGAGAATTTAGGCTACAATGATCCGGCTCCCAGACAGATCGAATTTGCGCGTTTAAATATAAATCATACCGTTATGAGCAAGCGAAAACTGCGTGAGCTGGTCGAAAATGGATTGGTGGACGGCTGGGACGATCCTCGGATGCCGACTATATCCGGTATCCGCCGACGCGGATATACACCGGAAGCTATACGTGAGTTTTGTGAGGAAATAGGAGTTTCTAAAGGAAACAGCATCGTGGATATAGGAATGCTGGAGCATTGTCTGCGTGAAGATCTGAAAGGTAAAGCACCGCGCATGATGGCGGTTCTGCGCCCGCTGAAAGTCGTTCTTACCAATTATCCGGAGGACAAAGTTGAAATGCTGGCGGCAGATAATAATCCGGAAGTGCCGGAAATGGGTCAGCGGGAGATACCTTTCAGCCGGGAGTTGTATATAGAAAAAGAAGATTTTATGGAAGATCCGCCGAAAAAGTTCTTCCGCCTGGCTCCGGGACGCGAGGTGCGTTTGAAACATGCTTATATAATCAAATGTGAGGAAATAATAAAAGATGATGCGGGTGAAGTGACGGAGCTTCGCTGTACTTTCGATCCGGATACCAAAAGCGGTGAGGGATCAAGTGACCGCAAGGTCAAGGGTACGCTGCACTGGGTATCTGCACCTCATGCGGCAGACGCGGAGATAAGACTGTACGATCATCTTTTGCTTGAGGATGAAGAGGATGATCCTGAAGCAGACTGGAAGGATAAACTGAATCCGGATTCATTGCAGCGTTTAACAGAATGCAAGGTGGAACCGGGACTGGCTGAGATCAGTGCAGGTGATAAATTCCAGTTTTTGAGGCAGGGATATTTTTGTGCTGATCGTGACAGTCAACCGGACAGACCCGTTTTTAACCGCATCGTAGCATTGCGGGACAGCTGGGCTAAAATACAGAAACGGTAAAAACAGGCATTTAATTAAGGAGGTCGCTTTATTGCAAAGTCCCGGACGAATATACGAACGCCGTAAAATCAAATATGCCGCACTGCTGCAAAGACAGCAGGAATATCTGCGCAGGCTGGGCAATTATCGGCTGCTGATCTTTTCAGTCGGTCTGGCTTCGACGATCTTTCTGTATTTCAAGGGATTTTTATGGCTGAGTATATTAGCACTGGTTATTTCCTGCGGTATATTTATCTGGCTGCTGAAGCGTTTTGACGGCGTGAAAGAACGCTGCGCATTTACCCAGGCGCTGATTAAAGTAAATGAACGTTCGCTGCAGCGGATATCCGGCAGATGGACAGAATTTTCAGATACAGGCGAGGAATATCTGGATAACGATCATCCCTATGCTCCTGATCTGGATATTTTCGGCAAAGGATCTTTATTTCAATGGCTCAATTCTTGCCGGACACGTCTGGGCCGTCAGAATTTGGCACATACCCTTTGCAATCCGCTTACGGATATTGATGAGATAGTCAAGCAGCAGGAAGCAATAGCCGAGTTATCGGCCAAGTTGTCCTGGCGGCAGCGTATGGAAGCGGAAGGACAGATTACCGCCGAAACCAAAGATGAGCATAATGCCGAGAATCTTACTGATTGGGCAGAGGACTGCAGCGATCTTTATTGCCAGAAATGGCTGCGGATTTTAACTGTTGTATTGCCGGCTGTTACGATTTTGACGCTGATAGCGGCATTTGGTTTTAATTTTATCAGCGGGTTCATTCCCGTTGTACTGATTCTGTTTCATATTCTTTTGCTATTCTGGCGCCGTCGGGAAAGAGTCGAAAGTTTAGAGTTAGTTTATGGTTACAGGGTTAATATAAAGGTGTACCGCGGAATGCTGAATCATTTGGAAGGTCAGCGCTTTAAAAGTGAAAGGCTGCGTCAGATCCAGGGTGAACTGCAGAATAAGCAGCGATCCGAGGCCTGGCGTCAGATAGATGAACTGGATAAACTGACCGATTCAGCGGCCAACCGATATAATTTGTTTTATATCTTATTCAATATTCTGTTTCTTTGGGATTATCAGGCGATGATCCGCCTGGAAAAATGGAAGCAAAACTCGGGAAGATTGCTGGCCGGATGGCTGAAAGCATTAGGTATGATGGAAATGATGTCCAGTCTGGCTCAGATCGGTTTTGAAAACAGGGAATGGGCCTTGCCAGAGTTTACAACGGAACGGAACTGTTTTTCCGCCCGGCAGATAGGGCACCCTCTTATAACCGAGGGGCGGGTCTGCAATGATCTGCAGTTTGCTCCGGGTACACAGGTGCTGATGATCACCGGTTCCAATATGTCGGGGAAAAGCACCCTGCTGCGCACAGTGGGTGTAAATATGGTGCTGGCATATCTGGGCACTCCTGTCTGTGCGGAACAAATGCGGTGCTCTTTGCAGGAAATACACAGCAGTATGCGAACGAGCGACAATCTGGAGAAAAATTATTCGTCCTTTTACGCTGAATTGCTTCGCATCAAAACTATTGTGGATGCAGTAAATGAAGGCCATAAAGTTTTCTTTCTGCTGGACGAGATTTTTAAAGGAACCAATTCCTATGATCGTCATATAGGAGCAAAAGTACTGATAAAACAGCTGATCGAAGGCGGGGCGATGGGAATGGTCTCTACCCACGATCTGGAGCTTGCCGAACTTGCGAATGAGGAATCCGGCAGGGTTGCAAATTATAATTTCTGTGAATACTACAGCAATGATCAGATATTTTTTGATTATAAGCTGCGGGAAGGTGTTTCCAGGACCAGGAATGCTCTGCCCCTGCTTAAGATGATGGGGATAAGGATAGATGATGAGTATCTTAAAGAATCAAACGGACTTTAGCGAGAGGTGAAATCATGTTCAGCAGTTTTACCAAAAAAACTATTATTTTTTTAATGCTGTTTTCTTTTGTATTGACAATGGGATTAGCTATTTCTGAACAGCAAATACTGCCGGGGACCGCCGGTGTTTCTGAATCACTGGCCCCGATGGCTTACGCGGCTGAAGGCGATGCCGAAGACAGCGATAAGGTGACGGAAAATGCATCCTCAGACAACGGCAATAATGAAAGTACGTCCACGGAAAGCACAGCCGATACTGAAAATAATGACTGGGCTGTCAGCGACTGGATGTATAATAATATTTCGATTATAGTTATAACTGTCCTTGGAGTGCTGATGTGCATTTACTTGTATTTCAGCAACAGACAGAAATAAGGGAGGCAGAGCATTGATATGCTGCGGACTCTGTATTGGGTGATAGGAGTTTTTCTTGATACATTGCTTGTCGGCGGCGTTCCGATAATATGGGCCAAAATATTGGAATGGACAGGACATGAGGAAAAAGTCAGACCGCTGGCGGAAAAAGTCATGCAGAAATGGGGAAAGATCATCTGGCGGCTTTCGGGAAGTAAAGCTGAGATATCGGGGCAGGAGAATATCGATCATAGCCGGCCGCTTCTTCTTGTCAGCAATCATCAGAGCATTTTTGATATTGCTTTGCTGTTGGCTGTTATGCCCAGACCGCTGGCTTTCGTATCCAAGATTGAACTGAAAAAAATACCGATAGTTCACTTCTGGATGAGCCGGGAAGGATCTTTATTTCTGGATCGCGGCAATGTAAGGCAATCAGTCAGGATCATGAAGGACGCGGTAAGGATCCTGTCAGAGGAAAGAACTGACGGCCGCGGAGCCTGTTTGGTCATTTTTCCGGAGGGGACACGCAGCCGGAACGGCTCAGTAGCGGAATTCAAACGCGGAAGTCTCGGGATCGCAGCTAAGGCAAAAGTGCCTGTACTGCCTGTATGCATTGACGGAACTTATAAAATTTTCGAAAACAATAGATTTTTCAGAATAAAAGCATCCCGAGTTAAAATGACTGTTCTGCCGCAGATCACGGCAGAAGAACTAGCCGCGGACAAAGAAATGGCTGAGAAGATCAGAGATCAGATCGCAGCTGTTCTGGCGACAGAAAAAATAAAAAAAATCAATTAAAACAGCTATCATTTATAATAAGGAAAAACCATAAACAACTTGATGAAAAACAACGGCAGACGGCTCTTTTCTGCGGTTGTTTTTTTAATTCAATGCGTATATAATGTAGTGATAAAAGAAATAATAATGTATATATTGTGATTATCAGTAAAAGAGAGACGGTTCAGAATGAGCGATTTTCCATCGATCAAAATTCACGGTTTGCAAAAGCTTACACTGCTCGATTACCCCGGCAAGGTTGCGTGCACGATTTTTCTGGGGGGATGTAATTGGCGGTGCCCGTTCTGTCATAATGCCTCTCTGGTCAGGATGGACGGCTCTGAAGTGTTGATAGATAATGATGAGCTGGCTGGTTTTCTGAAAAAAAGGCAGGGACTGCTGGATGGAGTTTGCATCTCCGGCGGGGAGCCGCTCCTGCGTCCGGAATTAGCTGATCTGATCAGATCGATACGAGCGATGGGCTATCTGATCAAGCTGGATACCAACGGAAGCAAACCGCAGCAGCTCAAGGAGCTCGTCCGGGAAGGAATGCTGGATTATGTGGCGATGGACATAAAAAATGCTCCTTATAAATATCGATCGACCAGCGGATGTTCACCGGAAGATCTGGCGGCTGTTCAGGAAAGTGCAGATTTTTTACTGAACGGCAGTGTCGAATATGAGTTTCGCACAACTATCGTCAGGGAGATGCATTCCGTGCGGGATATTCTTGCGATAGGCCGTTGGCTGCAGGGAGCTGAGCATTATTACCTGCAGGATTTCACTGATTCGGGCGATATACTGAAACCGGGCTGGCACAGCTGTCAGCCGGAGGAAATGCAGCGCTTTCTCATAGCAGTACGTCAATATATACCGCGGGCCGGCATTCGCAATATTTAAAATAGTTTTTCAGTATAACACAAGATATTGATGGTCAGCCTTGACTTGACGCTAAATTTTGTGTTATCATATTCAAAATACATTTTTGTGAGGGAGGCATTTTGTAATGTATCAGGTATTAAAGCGAGATGGAACGATTACCGATTTTGATATCAGCAAAATTAGCGTTGCGCTCACTAAAGCTTTCGAAGCTCAAAACAAACAATATCATCCCAGTATCATAGATTTTCTGGCCCTGAAAGTAACGGCGGATTTTGAACCAAAGATCAAAGACGGACTGATCGCGGTCGAAGATATTCAGGACAGTGCGGAATCAGTGTTGGTTCAGGCCGGTTATGCAGATGTGGCCAAAGCCTATATTCTTTACCGCAAACAGCGGGAAAAGATACGCAACATGAAATCGACTATCCTGGATTATAAAGAGACAGTCGATAAATATGTAAAGATCTCCGATTGGCGGGTAAAGGAGAATTCAACAGTCACTTATTCAGTAGGCGGTCTGATCCTAAGCAACTCGGGAGCGATAACGGCCAACTACTGGCTTTCTGAAATATACGATGAAGAAATTGCCAACGCTCACCGTAATGCCGATATCCATCTGCATGATCTGTCGATGCTGACCGGATATTGTGCGGGATGGTCTTTGAAACAGCTTATCCAGGAAGGATTGGGCGGCGTACCGGGAAAGATCACTTCCAAGCCGGCGAGCCATCTGGCTACTCTCTGCAATCAGATGGTCAATTTTCTGGGCATAATGCAGAATGAGTGGGCAGGTGCGCAGGCGTGTTCCTCGTTTGATACGTATCTTGCTCCTTTTGTCAAAGCTGACAATCTGAGCTATAATGAAGTAAAAAAATGCATAGAATCGTTTATTTTTGGTGTCAATACACCAAGCCGCTGGGGGACGCAGGCCCCGTTTTCCAATATAACTCTGGATTGGACCGTTCCCGGTGACCTGGCCGAAATGAATGCTATCGTCGGCGGCAAAGAAATGGACTTCAAGTATAAAGACTGCAAAAAAGAAATGGATATGGTAAACAAGGCGTTCATTGAAACGATGATCGAAGGCGATGCCAACGGCCGCGGTTTCCAATATCCGATCCCTACTTATTCCATCACCAAAGATTTTGACTGGTCTGATACTGAAAACAACAGACTGCTGTTTGAGATGACGGCAAAATACGGAACGCCTTATTTCTCAAACTATATAAACAGTGATATGGAACCAAGTGACGTTCGCAGCATGTGCTGCCGTCTGCGCCTTGATCTGCGTGAACTGCGCAAAAAATCCGGCGGATTCTTCGGCAGCGGAGAAAGCACCGGATCGGTAGGCGTGGTGACCATCAATATGCCGCGGCTTGCTTATCTGTCCGAGGACGAAGCTGATTTCTACCGCCGTCTGGATAAAATGATGGATATTTCCGCCCGTTCATTGAAAACCAAACGCACTATAATCACCAAGCTGCTCAAAGAAGGATTATATCCGTATACCCGCAGGTATCTCGGTACTTTTGAAAATCATTTCTCGACTATCGGTCTGGTAGGCATGAATGAGGCTGCCCTGAATGCCAAATGGCTCAGAGAGGATCTGACCGATCCGCAGGCGCAGCAGTTTGCCAAGGATGTTCTGAATCATATGCGCGAACGATTATCGGATTATCAGGAGCAGTACGGCGATCTTTATAATCTGGAGGCAACGCCGGCGGAATCGACGGCATACCGTCTGGCCAAGCATGATGTGGAACGTTATCCGGATATAATAACTGCCGCAGACGCAGGAGAAACGCCTTATTATACCAACAGTTCCCATTTGCCGGTCGGTTATACTGATGATATCTTCACGGCTCTGGACGTACAGGATGAGCTGCAGACACTTTACACTTCGGGCACAGTATTCCATGCATTTCTGGGAGAAAAGATGCCTAGCTGGCAGGCATCCGCGGCGCTTGTACGCAAGATCGCTGAAAACTATAAACTGCCGTATTATACGATGTCTCCGACATATTCCATCTGTGTTGATCACGGTTATTTGACAGGAGAACAATACAGCTGTCCGCATTGCGGAAAAAGTACCGAGGTATACAGCCGCATAACAGGCTACTACCGTCCGGTGCAGAACTGGAACGACGGCAAGATCCAGGAATTCCAGCAGCGCAAAGAGTATAATATAGAGACTTCACGATTGAAAAAGAATGAATCAGCAAATGCTGAACCGGCAGATGACAGCAAACCTGATTCAGAAGTAATGCAGCGGCTTTTATTTACGACCAAAACCTGTCCCAATTGTAAACTGGCGGTGAATATGCTGAATAATGCCGGGGTGGAATATGATAAGATCCTGGCAGAAGAAAATAAAGATCTTATCAACAAATACGGAGTACGTCAGGCTCCGACGATGGTGGTACTGAGCAAGGACGGATTTGAGAAATATGTTAATACTGCAAATATAAAAAAATACTTGGACGCAGTGAATGAAGGTTAGAAATTATGTATGATATAATTGTCGTTGGGGCAGGCCCTGCAGGCATGACTGCTGCTCTGTATTCTCTGAGGGCGGGAAAGTCGGTCCTGCTGCTGGAGAAAGAAAATTGCGGCGGGCAGATAGTGCAGGCGCCTTTAATTGAAAACTATCCGGGGCTGAAAAGAGTCAGCGGATTTGAATTAGCCGAGATGCTGCTGGAACAGGTCTCTGCTCTTGGTGCAGAGATCGAGCAGGCAGAGGTGATCTCTATCCGCGGCGAAAAAAAGCGGAAAATCGTCGTAACTGACGGCAAGGAATATGAATGCGGTGCAGTTATAATTGCCTGCGGTGTACAGCCGCGATGTCTGGGACTGGCTGATGAACCGAGATTGCTGGGAAACGGCATCTCATATTGTGCTGTATGTGACGGGGCATTCTACGAAGGTAAGGCGGCTGCAGTAGTAGGCGGAGGCAGCAGCGCGCTGCAGGAGGCATTGTTCCTTTCCAATATCTGCAG
>JAZPYJ010000043.1:0-2996 GCA_045544075.1 Thermoanaerobacteraceae bacterium | reverse complement strand
ATAGCCATAAAAATATTATAATCACTGATTTTTTCTTTGCGGGTCTCGTAAGACTTTTCATTCTCATTTTTCTTCTGCAGTATAAGAGCAGATGTCTGTGTGCCGTTATGAGGCTGAAAGGTATCCGGATGCAAGTCGATACTGGCGATTATCCGATGGTTTTTGATCAGCCATTCTCTGATATATCCAAGGCCGGGCGAACCCAATATTGAATCAGGCAATACAATGCCAAGGCGTCCGCCGGGTACCATAAACTGCGTACAGCGTTCAAGAAATAGAATTTCAGGTGGGACTGAGGACTGCAGCTTATTAGTCATGGTCCAGCGGCCGGTTTGTTTATTGTTTTCCCATATATGGGCCAGCTGGTACTGACGGAGTATGCTTTCATCCTTGACCGGTATCTTGCTGCCGAAGGGCGGATTGGTAACTATCACGTCAAAGAATTCGATAGTATGGTGGTTGCGGATTTCGTCTGCTTCAATGCCAAGGGCATCAGCTAAACTTTTTTTAAAATAATCCGGCCATTCATGAGGCGGCAGCAGAGAGTTGATTTGCAGGATATTACTGCTTCCGTCATTGTTCATAACCATATTCATCCTGGTTGCTTTGACCAGATCGGGATTTATATCAAAACCGAAAAAGTTGCTTCCGGTCATCTGCGATACTTTTTCCCTGAATAAAAGTACAGTGTTGTCATCCCAATCTTCTCTTTTAAGATTGAGACGTACGGTGAAGTTTCGCTCTAACTGGGTTATAGCATGATTCATGGCGCTGACGATAAAGCCGCCGGTGCCGCAGGAGATATCTGCTGTCTTTTCATAGGGCAAAGGATTGATCATTTCCACAACCATTTTCATAATGTTGCGGGGAGTGAAAAATTCTCCGCGGTCACCGCGCAAATTAGCTCCAACGATTTCCTCATATGCCTTGCTTTTGATATCAATATTGGTATTTAGCAGACTATAGCCCTGCAATTCTCCGACTATACAGGCCAGGGTACGGGGATTGAGCTGAATTTCATCACGTTCTTCAAAAATTTTTGAATAACGATTCTTTACACGTTGGAAAATAGCGGAGATACGTTTATATACTGTAAGCTGTCCGTCAGGATTGGAACGATCCTTTGAGGAAACGCAAAATTCGAGCTGATGAGGAATGTTGCGTTCATCTTCAATTTTACAGAATATTATTTTCAAAAGTTCAAAAAAGGCGGGCTGTTTCTGAAAGCCTTCGTTGATATATATAAGATTATGGCAAGTCCTGAATACGAACAGCAGGTTATCGTCTGAAGCGTTTTTCAGATTCTGGCGGGTCGGACGGTCTACTTCATATATATTGCCGTTGGCCGAAGGGATATCATTGTATTCAAGATAATTATATTGACCGTTATCTTCTATTGTTTTGCGGAAAACATATTTCTGAAGGCTGTTGGTCCACATACCCCACTCACAGGCCGGACAGGCAGACATATATTGCTGAAGCTGATTGATGCCGTCGCTGCTGCTCTGAGCGTCAACAGTTGATTTTTTACATTGGATGATGATTTTTATATTATCCTGAATATGATCGTCATCCATATTCCAGATGACAAGGTCTGCCCGCGGTTTGCGGGATCCTATCTGCAGAGCGCATCCGACTTTGATTTGGGCAGGAGCGTATTTAAGTTCATTAATCAAACGTTTTTCAATTGTCTGACGGACATATTCAACCGGAGTATCATTGCGCAGTTTTCCGTCAATATAATCACAGATCTTTCCTTCTGGAATCACAATAAATTGGTGCTCAGGCATTGATTTTCCCCCGTTGGTCGTACCGGATAATGATTATGAATCAAATCTATATAATAGATTTTTGTTTGATATTTAAATTATCATTACATTTTAGATTACTATTTTTTTGCAAGAGTGTCAACAAGATTCCGTCAAGATATATTTAAATATTGTAATCAAAAATAAATACAATAAAATATAACGGCGAATTAAGTTATATAAAAGGATGAAAAATAATAGTAATAATACTTGCGTTTTATTAAGAATAGTGGTAAAATACATTAGTAAATAAGTTGCCAGAGCAAAAGGAGTGGGGAATCCCACTCCTTTTATACTGAATAACAGCTGCTTATGCTGATAAGCGAATGCAGGAGGATCAAGATGAGCAAAACAGAGGAACAGGCGTGGGAGATTGCTCTGCCGATCACGGAAGAGCTTGGCCTTGAACTGGTGGATGTGGAATTTGTAAAGGAGGGAGGCAATTGGTATCTGCGCTATTTTATCGATAAGGAAGAAGGCGTGGATTTCAACGATTGTCAGAATTTATCCAAAGCGCTGGACAGCTTATTGGATGAAAAAGACTTTATCAAAAATTCTTATTCGCTGGAGGTTTCCTCACCAGGTCTGGATAGGCCGTTGAAGAGAGATAAAGATTTTTTGCGCTTTGCGGGTTCAGATATCGATATCTCACTGTTTAAAGCGCTGCAGGGCGAAAAAAAGTTTACCTGCCGTCTTGACGGTTTGAGTGAAGATGGCCGGAGTTTGCTGGTTACGTTGAAGGATGGAAGTCAGGTCGAACTGGAACGAAGCAGCATAGCAGGCGTTAGATTGACTGTCAGTTTTTGATTCAGCAAATTAAAACAACTCCAAATAAAGCATTTTATGGTCATATAAAGAGGGAGATGAAGTTTAGTGAATACAGAGTTCCTTACAGCCCTGGAAGATCTTGCAAAAGAAAAAGGAATCGATGCGGATGTTTTGGTCGAAGCGATCGAGGCAGCATTGCTGTCTGCTTATAAAAGAAATTTCAGTGCAAAACATGCTGCCAGGGTTGTGGTTGATCGGGAAAGCGGAGAATATCGGGTTTTTGCCCAAAGAAAAGTTGTGGAAGAGGACATTGATCCGCGAGTCGAGATTTCTCTGGAGGATGCCCGTAAAATCAAGATCGATTATGAACTGGATGATATAGTTGAGAATGAAGTAACTCCCCGTGATTTCGGACGGATC
>JAZPYJ010000042.1:0-2838 GCA_045544075.1 Thermoanaerobacteraceae bacterium | reverse complement strand
ATCTCCTTCCAGATCAACATACTGAGTCGCGATCTGTCCATTGGCCATCAGTCTTTCCAGTTCCTGCCTGTCGGCAGTAAATCTTCCCTCACCATGTGAAATGGCTATCGTATAAACATCTCCGCATTCACATTCCAGCATCCATGGAGATAAGACCGAGCTCACTCTGGTTTGAACCATTCTGGACATATGCCGTCCGATACGATTAAACGTTAACGTCGGACTGTCAGCTTTCTGCTCTCTGATCTCTCCATAAGGGACCAGACCAAGTTTAATCAACGCCTGAAAACCATTGCAGATGCCAAGCATCAATCCGTCGTGTTCATGCAGATGCCTGTCGATCGCCTCCTGCAGTAAAGGATTGCGGAAAAAAGCCGCAATAAACTTACCGGCACCGTCCGGTTCGTCACCGGCGCTGAATCCGCCGGGCAAAGCGATGATCTGAGCATTATTGATGCGCGCAGCCATTTCCTCCAGACTATCCTGGACCTGAACTGAATTCTGATTTCTTACGACCATTATATCCGGTACAGCGCCGGCATCAGCAAATGCATTAGCTGTATCATATTCGCAATTAGTTCCGGGAAATACAGGAATCAGGACACGAGGTCTGGCGATTTTAAATCTCGGTTTTTTATTGCTGCGTTTATCAAAGCTGATCAACGGCACATTTTGTTCAATAGCAGGCTGTTCAGTCGGGAAAACTGTTTCCAGAGTCTCCTGCCAGGAAGCGAGAGCATCTTTCAACGATAAACTCTGCGATCCAAGTGTTATTTCGGCATTATTCTGTAATTGTCCCAATTTGCAGTAATCAAGGCCGTGCAGCAATTGTTCCCCATTCTCATCTGAAGCAATTTCAATCACAAATGAACAAAAATCCGGTGCGAACAATGATTTGACTTTATCCTCAGCACTCCATTCATCATCAAATATAATACCCAATCCGTTGCCGAAACACATTTTGCTGACCGCTTCGGCAATACCTCCTTCTTTAATAACCTGAGCAGACAATATTTTATTATCTGCACATAATTTGTGCAGCCTGTCCATTGTTGTTTTTAAGCGATCAAAATCAGGCAAATAATCTTCGTTTCTACTGGTACGCAGAAAATATACCGGATCGCCGGCTTCTTTGAACTCGGGCGAAATCAACTGCCGTACATCAGACGGAACAACGGCAAATGATACCAAAGTAGGAGGAACATTCAGATCGCCAAAAGAACCTGACATACTATCTTTGCCGCCAATAGCAGGCAGGCCTAGCTCTTCCTGAGCTGTCAATGCTCCAAGCAAGGCACTTAATGGCTTGCCCCACTTCTTTTCATCTCTTTCCAGTTTCTCGAAGTATTCCTGCATAGTCAGTCTTATTTTACGGAAATCGCCCCCGAGAGCTGCTATCTTGGCTGCTGATTCCGCTACCGCATAAACTGCGCCATGGAACGGACTCCATTTTGCTAATCGGGAATGAAATCCGTATGTCATCAGAGTAGCTGTTGTCGATTCTCCGTTTAAAACGGGTATCCTGGCAGCCATACCGTCTACAGGGGTCAACTGATGTTTGCCGCCGAACGGTACATAAACGCTGCCTGCACCTATAGTACTGTCAAATCTTTCAACAAGACCTTTCTGACTGCATACATTAAGATCGCTCAATACTTTCAGCCAAGCTGATTTCCAATCTCCGGAACGGACAGAATAATTTTCATCAGCGGCTCGGGCAAAATAATCAACACATTCCGGCGCTGAGACCTGAATATTGATATTTTGTTTTACGCCGTTAGTATTAAGAAATTCACGTTCGATTTTGACAAGTTCTTTGCCGCGCCAGATCATCCGCAGAAATCCGTCGTCAGTTACTCTGGCCACTATGGTCGCTTCCAGATTTTCTTTATCAGCCAGCGCAATAAATCTATCGGCATCTGCCTCAGCAACTACTACTGCCATTCGTTCCTGTGATTCCGAAATAGCTAATTCAGTTCCGTCCAGTCCTTCATATTTTTTGGGGACCTTATCCAGATCGATCACCAGAGAATCAGTCAGTTCACCAATAGCTACCGATACTCCGCCGGCTCCGAAATCATTGCATTTTTTTATCAGTCTGCTGGCTTGCTCATTTCGGAACAAACGCTGTAATTTGCGTTCAGTCGGAGGATTTCCTTTTTGAACTTCCGCTCCGCTGGTTTCGATCGATTCCTCCGTATGTTTTTTGGAAGATCCCGTTGCACCGCCGCAGCCGTCCCTCCCTGTCTTACCTCCCAGCAGGATCACAACATCTCCTGCTGATGGTCTGGCCCTTACAACATTCGATTTAGGGGCAGCACCTACAACCGCTCCTATCTCCATTCGTTTGGCGATATAACCGTCATCATAGATCTCGGCGACCTGACCGGTAGCCAATCCTATCTGGTTTCCATATGAACTGTATCCCTGTGCAGCATCCGTAGTAATTCTTATTTGCGGCAGCTTTCCGGCAAGAGTCTGGTCGATCGGTCTTCTGGGATCACCGCTGCCGGTTACACGCATCGCCTGATAAACATATACTCTGCCTGATAACGGATCACGGATCGCTCCGCCCAGGCAAGTCGCTGCTCCGCCAAATGGTTCTATTTCAGTCGGATGATTATGGGTCTCATTTTTAAACATTATCAGCCAGCGTTCTGTATGTGTTCCCTGCTTGTCGGTCACTTCAACGTCCGCTTCAATGCTGCAGGCATTGATCTCATCAGACTGATCCAGATCATCCAGTAATCCTTTTTGCCGTAAATCTTTCATTGCAATAGTAGCTATATCCATCAGACATATATCTTTTTTATTGTCTTTATTACTGTAAACTGAATC
>JAZPYJ010000041.1:0-3247 GCA_045544075.1 Thermoanaerobacteraceae bacterium | reverse complement strand
ATACCCGCCATAGCTCCCTCCGCCATAGCTGCTGCCTCCATATCCGCCATAGCTTCCGCCGCCATATGAACTTCCGGCCTGATCACCGTATGGATTACCGCTCTTTATCGCCTCATATGCAGCATTTATCTCGCTCATTTTGCGCGCTGCCTCAGCATTGCCCGGATTAAGGTCGGGATGATATTTCTTAGCCAGCTGCTTATATGCTTTGGTTATTTCTTCTTTGCTGGCAGAAGGAGAAACTCCTAAAACCTGATAGGGGTCAGCATTCATTCCTGGTTGTGCTCCTTTTTATTAATAGCATAATATTTCGTCCATATGCCGGAATATAAAATGTTTTCGATCAGTCCCTGATTACAGCAAACATCCAGTTTGCGGTATCTGTTCATGCAGTCAGACATAAGCATATTCAGAATCATGGGAAACTGCTCACTCGGAAAACTGATCAACGGATTATAGCGCTGTTTCTGTACATCTTCTTTCAGATCAAGGCTTGCATCCATGATATATATAAACTTTCCCAACGCCGCCCCGAAATCATATAATCGTTCGTACTGCTCTGATCCGGGAAACGCAAATACTTCACCCAGAAGCGGTGCAAAACAGTTAGCAGCCAGGTCGGGATTCAATTCATTATCTGTTTCCAGCTCTCCCAACTGCCTGAGCGTCTTTTTTACAGCACTATGTTTTTCAGGGTACCAATAATCTATGATCTTGAGCGAATCCTTGATCAATAAAGCCCCGCCGGCTGAAATCATATTATTATCATCATGCCAGTCATCCATCAGATTATAATATGAAAGCAGAATATTCATATCCGCGGCATAATCAATATATCTTCCCGAATAAAAAGTATGCGGTTTAAACGGATGGCTGGGGCAAATTCCCTGCTTCTGTTTCAGCGGTTCATCTGTAAGCGAAGAAAGCAAAATGGCCAGAAAGGTCATATCATAACTCAAAGTCATTCTATGCACATGTCCGTGCCTGTGTTTTATTGCTTCACACAATCCGCAGTAGTAATATCTTACCACATTTTGCTCTTCTTCGGTCAATTTTTTGCTGTTGGCCATAATGTAGCCAAACAATAATGATCTCTCCTTATGTTTTATCCTGCAGCTTTTCTTTGATCAGCGGTCATTCGGCTCATCATCGAATTCAACATCATAAAACTCGCCGTTATTTTCCGCATTGCGGTTATTGCTGTCATTGCTGCCGGCATAGCCGTTATAATTATTGTAATCGCTATTATTGTAATGATCTGCATCATTATAGTTATCTGTATTATAATTACCGTATTCATCCGGCTGAATTCCCATGCTGCTCATAACTGCCGCCAGATTATCATAGGCTGCCGTCATATTGTCCGCATTCTTGCTCTTTTTAGCCTGATGTGCGTTTCTGATAGCTTCGTTCAGTCTCTTTTTGCTATCTTTGTCCGGCAGTTTTTTTAGCATGCCGTTTGCCTGATAGATCAGATTCTCCAGACGATTATCTATCTCAGCCTCATTTTTGCGGGCACGATCTTCCGCGGCATAGCGCTCAGCGTCCCGGATGGCTTCGTTGATCTGATCCTGACTCAGATTAGATGAAGAAGATATAGTAATTTGCTGCATTTTCCCGGTTCCTAGATCTCTGGCGGATACGTTAACAATTCCATTCTCATCAATTCGAAAAGTAACTTCTATCTGCGGCACGCCCCGCGGTGCGCGGCGGATACCGTCCAGGCGGAAACGGCCGAGAGTTTTATTGTATCTCGCCATTTCTCTCTCTCCCTGCAGCACGTGGATATCTACTGACCGCTGGAAGTTGGCTGCAGTCGTAAATATCTGAGTCTTTTGAGTAGGGATCGTGGAATTGCGATCGATCAGACGGGTGAATACTCCGCCCATCGTTTCCAGACCAAGCGACAGCGGAGTAACATCCAGCAGCAAAAGCCCCCGTACCTGACCGGTAAGCACCCCACCCTGCAGAGATGCACCAATAGCAACACATTCGTCGGGATTTATTCCCTTAAAAGGTTCCCAGCCTGCGATCCTTTTTACCAGTTCCTGTACAGCGGGTATCCTGGTCGATCCGCCTACCAGAATCACCTTACTCAGATCGCGCGGCGTTATTCCTGAATCAGCCAGAGCCTGATCGACCGGACCGCGTGTCGCTTCCACCAAATGCGAAGTCAGTTCATCAAACTTGGCCCGATTGATACTCATTTCCAGATGCAGCGGCCCGTTCGGTCCTGCGCACAGGAAAGGAAGATTGATCGTTGTACTCAGCATACCGGACAATTCGATCTTTGCTTTTTCCGCCGCCTCTTTGACCCGCATCATAGCGTTGATATCCTGTCTCAGATCGTAGCGATTCTGATGCTTGAATTCTCTGACGATATAATCAACCAGACAATTGTCGAAATCATCACCGCCAAGCCGGTTATTGCCGGCAGTGGCCAGCACTTCTATAATTCCGTTGCTGATATCTAATATAGATACGTCAAATGTTCCGCCGCCCAGATCATAAATCAAAACTTTCTGCGCTGCTTCTTTATCCACACCATAAGCCAATGCGGCCGCCGTAGGTTCATTAATGATACGCTGAACATTAAGGCCGGCTATCCTTCCCGCATCTTTTGTTGCCTGACGCTGCGAATCGGAAAAATATGCAGGAACAGTGATAACAGCATCGGTCACAGGCTCACCAAGATAGTCCTCTGCATCTTTTTTCAGTTTGCTCAGGATCATAGCGGATATTTCAGGAGGTGTATATGTTTTACCATCAATGACAATTTTATAATCGGTTCCCATCTCCCGTTTTATAGAAAAAACAGTCCGTTCAGCATTAACTGCGGCCTGCCTTTTGGCAGCCTGTCCGACCAGTCTTTCACCATTTTTCGCAAAGGCAACGACCGACGGTGTAGTCCTTGCACCTTCAGCAGTTGGTATGACTATGCTTTCACTGCCTTCCATAACAGCAACACAGGAATTAGTTGTGCCCAAATCTATTCCGATCAACTTTGACAAGATAAGGCCGCTCCTTTCAAGTATTTATAATTGGATTTGTTCTATATAACAACAATAGCGGCAGCGACTTAACTGAATGTAAACTGTTTTTGAATATTTACAGTATTGTATATTTTTTTAATCCGCATGTTTTTTATCGATGCTGCTTTAGGTTTTGGATTGACAAAAAAAATCAGGTGTACTATAATAAATGAAATAAGCCACCTTGGCTCAGTCGGTAGAGCAGCTGATTCGTA
>JAZPYJ010000040.1:0-4916 GCA_045544075.1 Thermoanaerobacteraceae bacterium | reverse complement strand
TATGGCAAAAACATACAGTTTAACTGGCAGGCAGAACGAAGATTTGACTGGGGAACTATAGATTTGCAGTTTTTTGTGGAGCATGGTGTTATTCGGAAAACCAACGTTTATTCCGATGCTCTGGAATATGATTTGATTGAGGCAATACCGAACTATCTGCAAGGCTCAAGCTTCTCACTGAACGCAATATCTTCCTGTCTGGACAAGCTGGCAGATTATTCCGGCAATGAAAAAAAAGAGATCGTTTCTGATATAAAGCAACTGTTAAAGGAGCAGTTGCTTTAATCAAATCAATAAGATTATTGTGATTTTCAGAAGATAAACAGTAAATAAAACGAAAAAAAAACAAGGAAGTGGGGAAAATGAAGTATGATTTGCTGGTAATCGGCGGAGGACCGGGCGGGTACGGAGCGGCGATCCATGCCAGTCAATTGGGGAAAAAGACTGCATTGGCAGAAAAAAATCAATTGGGCGGTACATGTCTGAATCGGGGATGTATACCTACAAAAGCGCTAATGCATTCAGCTGATTTATACAGAGAGGCATCGAGTTTTTCCCGGCTTGGCATCAATATCAGTGATCTCAGCTTTGATTTTCAGCAAATGCAGGAGCGCAAGGATGAAGTGGTGACAAGCCTGCGCGACGGGGTGGAGCGTTTGCTTAAAGCCAACAAAGTAGATGTATTTCCGGGAGAAGCAATTGTCACTGCAGAAGGTCAGGCTAAGATTGGTGACGTTGTCGTGGAAGCTGACAATATTTTGCTGGCAGCGGGTTCTTCGCCGGCACGGCCGCCTATACCAGGGCTGGAGCTGCCTGATGTTTTGACCAGTGACGAGCTGTTAAGTCCTGAAGGAAAGTTTTATAAAAAACTGATCATTATCGGCGGCGGAGTTATCGGAATGGAAATGGCTTCGATTTATTCTGCTTTGGGAAGTAAGGTTACAGTTATAGAAGCTTTGGAAAAGATCCTGCCGACTATGGATCGTGAGATTTCACAAAATATGAGTATGATAATGAAAAAGCGCGGTGTCGACATCGCTGTTTCAGCCCGTGTATCATCTATAGAGCGATCGGAGAATGGTGAACTGATCTGCCGCTATACTCAAAAAGAGCAGGAGAAAACTGCCCGGGGAGATGCAGTTCTCGTTGCTGTCGGTAGAAGACCGGAAGGATTAAAAGCCATTGATCCTTGTTTTATTGATAAAGTAGAAACAGAAAGAGGATTTTTTCAGGTCGATGAGCATTTTCAGACTTCAGTACCGGGATTGTACGCAGTCGGTGATGCGATCCGCGGATATCAGCTGGCTCATGCGGCAGAAGCGCAGGGAATAGCAGCGGTAGAACATATGTGCGGACAAAATATGCCATCGGTAAATCCGAAATTGGTTCCCGCCTGTGTTTATACTTCACCGGAGATAGCGTCAGTCGGTATGAGTGAAGAAGAAGCCAAAAAGGCGGGTATATCGACAAAGACAGGTAAATATATCATGTCAGCCAACGCCAAAAGCATTATAGAAGCTCAGGAGAGAAGTTTTATCAAACTTATCTTTTCAGCTGAAAATGAAAAAATAATCGGAGCACAGCTCATGTGCTCAAGGGCGACTGATATGATCGGTGAACTTACTATGGCTGTTTCAGCCGGACTGACCAGACAGCAGATGCTGCAGTCGATGCGGCCGCATCCGACGTTTTCCGAAGGAATAACCGAAGCGCTGGAAGCTGTAAACGGTAAATCCATCCACAGTATGCCCGGCCGGCGCAGTTGAATAAATTCTAATTATACTGCAAAGACTATTGACAAACAAACGGATTTTTTATTATAATATTCCTAATAATGTTTGAAAAATAAACTAAAAGGGAGGACATGAAATGAAGAAAAAAACATTATTGGTTTTAGTTTTAGCTTTTGCTATGATCTTTACTCTTACTGCCTGCGGCAGCAGCGATACTGCTCCTGCTGACAATGCAAGTGCTTTGAGCGGACAAACGTTCAACGTTGGCACAGGCGGCAATACCGGTACATATTATGCTTATGGCACAGCCATCGGCCAGGTTATCGGTGATGCATGCGGCGCGACTTTCACTATCCAATCTACCGGTGCTTCCAAAGCTAATATCCAACTGATCGACAGCGGAGATATCCAGCTTGCACTGGTACAGAATGACGTTATGGATTATGCTTACAACGGAACTGATCTTTTCAGTGAAGACGGTGCGGTTACTTCCTTCGGCGCGATCGCAACTTTATATCCGGAAGTCGTACAGATCGTTGTAAGTGATGATTCCGACATCGAATCTGTTGCTGATTTAGCCGGTAAAAACGTATCAGTCGGTGATGCAGGCAGCGGCGTTGAATTCAATGCTACCCAGATCCTGGCAGCATATGATATGACATTCGAAGATATCAGCAAACAGAATTTAAGCTTTGGCGATTCAGCTGATGCTTTAAAAGACGGCAAGATCGATGCTTTCTTCTGTGTAGCAGGTGCACCGACAACTGCGATCATGGATCTGGCTACTACAAATGATATTGACTTGCTCACTATTGATGAAGAGCATGCAGCAGCATTGATTGAAAAATATCCGTTCTATACCGAGTATACTATCGATGCCGGTTCCTACAATGGAGTGGACGAAGATGCCGTTACTCTGGCTATCAAAGCTACTCTGATCGGCAGCAGTGAGCTTTCTGAAGATGTTGTTTATGAATTGACCAAAGCAATATTTGAAAACAAAGAAGATATCACAGTAGCTCATGAAAAAGGATCATATCTGGATACCGAATATGCGGTCGAAGGTGTTTCCATTCCGTTCCTGCCCGGCGCTGAAAAATATTTCAAAGAAGCAGGCGTTATGTAATATTTTGAACAGGATATATGTTGAATAAGCATAGAAGAATAATAGTTATTGGTTCAATAATCGTAACAGCCGCAATTATGTTAAGCATTATTGCGGCTGTTTTACTGAATAATTCAGAGCAGGCAGCAAAACTGGTTCTGGTCAATGAAGATACAGGAGAAATTTATGCGCAGTGGGACTGCTACGATGGTCTGCGGTTTGAGGTCGAGTTTATTCATTCGGTGAATAAGAGCCCGGTTTGTGATGTGTTTGAGATTATTGATAATGTAATATATGTTACGGCCACCCGATATAGTGATTTCGGAGCGGGCGTTCAGACTGAATTAGGCGAAGGACAGACGCTGAGCTATGAAAACGGTGAGATGATCGTATCAGGTTTTAATCAGCCTTTTGAGAAAGTCCGTTATATAGTGGGCACTGTATCAGATCATATCTTACGTATTGAAGGAGAAAACATCAGTTTGCGTGAACTTTGCGGCAGAAATGCCAGGGTTTATTTTGCTCTGCAGTAAAGTGAAGGCAGCCATAATCTATATATTATTTATAAAAGAATATATCAAAATATGTTAAGGAAAGGGGGATATTTGTGCTGGAAGATAAAAAAAATGAAGATTTATCAGTTGCGGATAGCGATGAGAATTCATTGGATACCTTAATAAATTCCGGGTCAGACGCCGAAGATGAAAAAACAACTGCGGAAAACAAACGATCTGCAGAAAATGCTGAAGAAGACGTTAATACTCAGGAAACTGTTCATCTTGAAGAAGACGAGCCGATAGATGTAGAGGCTCTGATGGCAGAATTCGATAAGGAATCCAATACCAGACATTTTACCGGCCTGCCCAAATATCTGGTCAAAGGTTTTCTTATAGCATTTACCCTCTATATGTTTTATGTGACATTGATCGCTACACCTGCCGAGCAGGTCCGGAGAGCATCGTTTCTGGGCCTTTTGATTTTCATCGGTTTCATATTGTTCCCGGCCCATAAAGGACAAACCCAGCGCATCAATCATGTTCCCTGGTACGATTGGCTGTTTGCCGTGCTGGGCGGCGGATCCTATTTCTATTTTGTTATCAATTATGAAAAAATAGTTGCCAAAGCTATATCAATTGACACAATCGATATGGTCGTAGCGTTGATAGGTATTGTCCTGCTGTTTGAGCTTTGCCGGCGTGCTGTCGGAATACCTATTCTGGTAGTGGCGGGGTGTTTTATTGCCTATGCCTTTATCAAGGGATATACTCTGCGCAGAGTACTTCATCAATTGTTTTATACTACCAATGGTATAATCGGTACACCTATCGGGGTATGCTGTACTTTTATAGTTTTGTTTATAATTCTGGCAGCTTTTCTGGAGAAGACCGGTGTTGGTGCATTCTTTATTGATTTTGCTAATTCCCTGGCCGGCAGATTTTCGGGCGGTCCGGCAAAAGTAGCAGTTATTTCCAGCGCGTTGCTCGGCATGTGTTCAGGTAGTTCGGTGGCAAATACAGTAGGCAGCGGCAGCATAACTATTCCTGTAATGAAGCGAACAGGCTATAAGCCGAAATTTGCCGCTGCAGTTGAAGCGACATCATCGACCGGCGGACAGCTGATGCCTCCGATCATGGGCGCTGCGGCATTCCTGATGGCAGAAATGACGGCAACTCCATACGGTCGCATAGCTGTAGCTGCTATCGTTCCTGCGTTTCTTTATTTTACCGGTGTATTTCTGCAGGTGCATTTTGAAGCTAAAAAAGAGGGATTGAGCGGACTGCCGCGGGAAGAGATACCAAGGGTATTTCATTTGCTGGCGCATCGCGGTTATCTGTTCGTTCCGATCGCGATCCTGATAATCATGATGTGCTTAGGCAAAACGGCAGCTTATTCCTGCTGTATCGCAATAGCGGCCTGTATCATTGTCAGTTTCTTCAGCAAGGAAACCAGACTGACGCCGAAATCTTTCCTGGAAGCACTGGAGAATGGTGCTAAGAATACTATAGGCGTAGCTTTGGCCTGTGCGGTAGCCGGCAATATCGTTGGCGTTGTAACTCTGACCAAGTCGGATCGTAGCC
>JAZPYJ010000039.1:0-2487 GCA_045544075.1 Thermoanaerobacteraceae bacterium | reverse complement strand
TTTCCAGAAGATACCGTTTCAGTTCCTGATATTCAGTATCAGCGCTCACGTAAGCACCTGCCTTGCCGTGCCCCCCCTGATCGGGAGTGATAAAACAATATTTGCCTTTGACATAAGGGATCATCAAATCATAGATCTCATTACCTGAGACCAGCATAGGAGCCAGCAAAATTATCTTAGGCAGATCAGTACTTCCGTATTCATTAATAAAAATAGCTATCTCCTCCTTGCCCTGTAATTTGTATCCGATCTTATCTTTTTGACTTTGTTTAATTTTAAAACAAAATAAGCATTTTAGCAAGCGGAAAATCCAACCGCAGTCTTCTCTTGCGGGCAGATTATTTATATATTAAAATGATGCTGATGTTATTATCCGTACAGATAGACATGTTATAATTATATTGATGCAGATAGCTTTGTTGTTTGCTGATCCATGATCAAACGATAAGGAGGTATGCCCGTCATGCAGGAAATATCTATTCAAGGCAGTATGGCCAATCAGATAGCCGCTCTGATAACCAACGGGGAATTGTCACTGGAGGATATGCGGTCATATTTATTGCAAGCAAAGGAATTGATGTGCTATTACCGCTGTGTTATCCTGGAAATAGAGACCAAATTCCGGGTGCTGGACGAAGAATTCTCTCTGCAGCATGAACGCAATCCGATCCATTCCATCAAATCAAGGGTTAAATCTCCCGAAAGCATTGTCGCCAAAATGCAGCGGAAGAACATTCCGCTGACACTTAAGGACATGGAAACACATATAAACGATATCGCCGGTATTCGGGTCGTCTGCTCTTTCATCGATGATGTTTACGCTCTTGCCGACTCATTTAAGCAGCAAGATGATGTGCGTGTCCTGCAGATCAAGGATTATATCAAAGAGCCCAAGTCAAACGGATATCAGAGTCTTCATATGATAGTCGAAGTTCCTGTTTTCCTGCACAACAGAAAGAAATATATAAAAGCCGAGATCCAGTTCCGTACTATAGCCATGGAATTCTGGTCCGAGCTTGAGCATAAGCTGCGCTATAAAAAGGACATAAATCCCGATACGCTCAACCGTATCTCTGATGAATTATATTTATGCGCGCAGATCAGCGCTGATAATGACCGCCGCATGCAGATGATACGCGATGAGCTGAATAAAGCTGAGCAGAACTGCGGCAGTCTGTTGCCTTAAATACCCGGAACCCGACAATCCTTTTCCATGACAAAAAGGAGCATATACCGCATGCCCCTTCAGTTCTTATCCTGTAACTTTATTATGGGAAAGTTTGAAAGCGAATAAATAATTATATGTAAAAAGCAGGCCGGTATTTGCCGGCCTGCTGAGGTCAATTTTTACCGAAGATATTTCTGAGTTATCTTCTGTTGCCGCGTTTTCTGGCAGCTTCGGATTTTTTCTTTCTTCTTACGCTCGGTTTCTCATAGTGTTCACGTTTACGTGCTTCGGAGAGAACACCGGATTTTTGGCAAGAACGTTTAAAACGTCTTAAAGCACTGTCTAAAGACTCGTTTTTTCCGACTTTAATTTCTGACATAGATCATTTCCCTCCCTCCACAATAACCGTAAAAGCTTTCTGAAACGCACCGTACTATTATAACGCATCAGATGCATTTAGTCAAGCTTTTTTTAACCGGGAGGCCATTGCAGCTGACGGCCGCCGATCAGATGGAAATGCAGATGGGGAACTGACTGTCCGCCCCACTCCAGACAATTGTTGACGATACGGAATCCCTTCTCATCCATTCCGAACTGAACAGCCAGCTTCTGCGCCGTCAGGAAGATATCGATGAGGATATCCTGATCTTCGGCCTGCAGGTCCATGGCAGAACCGATATGCTTTTTAGGAATCAACAAAATGTGAGTTGGTGCAACAGGGTTCAGATCCTTAAAAGCGATTATTTTTTCATCTTCGTAAACGATCTCCGACGGGATCTCCTTACCGGCGATCTTACAAAAGATACAATCCTGCAATTATTACACCTCCTCCCAGCTTGTTATTTGATCCGCGCAGTTTAAAAATGCGCAGGGTCATGATATGGACTGATTCGACACGTGCATCGTGTTTTCCTTCTTTTTTCCGCTGATTTATGACCGAATCTCTCCCCGCAGGCTTCCCTCCTGCCAGCCGCTGATCCTGACCTTCTGCAGCTCTCCGATCAGCCCGGGCCCGCCGCCGAATATTACATTCAGATAATTGCCGGTTAGACCTTCCAGAAAGCCCGGCTCATCCTTCAGCTGCTGCTCGGGCAGCACGGTCATTTCCTGCCCGATGAACCTCCGGGCGAAGTCTTCCTGCATGCGATCGCTCAGTGCGATGAGACGCCGGCTGCGCCGTTCCTTATCCTCCGCCGGCACCTGTCCGGGAAACGATGCGGCCGGTGTTCCCTGCCGCGGCGAATACTTGAAAACGTGCAGTCTGCTGAAGGCCATCTCTTCGATAAACGCACAGCTGTCTTCGAAGTCTGCCTCGCTCT
>JAZPYJ010000038.1:0-2999 GCA_045544075.1 Thermoanaerobacteraceae bacterium | reverse complement strand
GTTGTAAATAACGGCACTATTGTCGATCGTTATCATATTATATGCAGCTATTCCGAAAATAATCAACCCGGCGGCCAGTATAATGATCAATAATGTAATTATTACTATCAGACCCATGCCGGTGTCGTTCTTATGAACCGCATCGGGAACTGCATCTTCAATCTCAGTTCCGCAGGAGGGACATACTCTCCACTCCGGTTTTAATCTTGCACCGCACTGTCGGCATTCCTTGCTTAAATAATAACCGCAGTTAGGACAATTAACGAAGGAGTTTTCTATCTCACAGCCGCATCGCGGGCAGCGTCTCAGTTGATAATTGCCGCGTACTACCAGATACAGGATCAATCCAATGAAGAGAGGCAGGATCATTACAACAATCATCCAAAGCACTGCTTCCATGCCGCGGCTTTTAGCGTCCCGATAAACAAATATACCTATAATGATCGGCAGAGCCAAGCTGAAAATAATCAATAGTATAAAAAGCAGACCGGCCCAGTAAGCAAAATCCATACTAACTATCCTCTACCATATATAATTGCTGTTTTAAGGTTTCACTATTTACATCTGTGCCATTTCTTCTTCAGAAATATCGAAATTGGCGTAAACATTACCCACATCATCATGTTCTTCCAGCATATCTATCAGACGGAGCATTTGCTGAGCTTCTTTGCCGGACAAAGCCACTGTAGACTGCGGGATCATGGTAAGTGTACTGTCCAGTATCTTCAGTCCTTCCACTTCCAGAGCCTGGGTAACTTCATCCAGATCATCAGGTGCTGTAAATATTTCACAGGAATCACCATTGTACTCCATATCCTCCGCTCCTGCATCCAGAGCCATAAGCATCAGTTCATCTTCACTTTTTTCTTCATCTTCATTATCAATGGAAATCTGACCTTTCTTGTCAAACATCCAGCTTACGCAGCCGACTTCCCCCATATTACCTCCGCATTTAGAAAAAATATGACGGATATCGCTAGCAGTACGATTGCGATTATCTGTTTCCACTTCCAGCAGGACCGCTACCCCGCCCGGTCCGTAGCCTTCATAATTCAGTTCTTCATAATTGCTTCCGCCAAGTTCACCGGTCCCTTTCTTTATAGCCCTCTGTATGTTTTCGTTCGGCAAATTTGCTTCTTTAGCCTTCTGGATCGCAGTTTTAAGATAAAAATTGCCGTCCGGATCGCCGCCTCCCTTGCGTGCGGCAACTGTGATATCGCGGGCCAGTTTGGTGAATAAAGCGCCGCGTTTATTGTCTGTTGCTTCCTTTTTACGCTTGATCGTAGCCCATTTGGAATGTCCTGACATATCTTATCTCTCCCTTGATTATCTTCTTTTGTATTTCAGCTAATCATTCAAAACATTATTACATTATAAGTTTAGCATATTTCATATTATCTGCCAATATTTTTCTTTTCGGACGGCAGAATTATTGTAAAAAAATCATCGAAGCGTGATCTGCTGATTCGATCCTTCATTCCCCGGCCGGCGGGGCATATGCCGTTTGTGCTCTGACCGTTTATGCAGGTTCTCTATGATTTCCATATCAGCCTCAGGAATTTTTTCTCCGCTTAAAAAATCATCGATTATTCGATAGGTGGTCCCCATCTCTTTCTCATCCGTTTGCTCTGCATAAAGTCCAGCGCTCGGAGCTTTATTGATAATCGATTCCGGCACTCCAAGGTATTCAGCCCATTGATACACTTCACTTTTTAAAAGATCGGCTAACGGAAGCAGATCGCATCCCCCGTCTCCGTATTTGGTAAAATAACCTGTATATAGCTCTGCGGCATTATCAGTCCCGACGACCAGATAATTCAGTCCGTTAGCTAAAAAATAGATCGTCGACATGCGAAGCCTTGCTTTCAGATTGGCAAAAGCAGCCCGCTCATAAAAATCTTCCTGCCAAACAGGCTTTTCAGGTACTGTCCGGAGGTCATTTTTCAATTGTTCAGACATACGAACGAATACGTCTGTTAAATCTATTTTACAATATCTGATCCCGCATTGTTTTATTACCGCTAAAGCATCTTTTTCATCCTGCTGATTGCTTTCACACGGCAATATAACGGCTAGAGATCTCTCTGGGGCTGCCTGTTTAATAAGATTAGCGGCTACCGAAGAATCAACTCCACCGCTCAGCCCTACTATAAAACCGCTTGCTCCCGTTTCATCAAGAACCTGTCCAAGCCAATCAACACGATCCGCCACCGCAAGAGCTGTATCTTTATTTTTTTTCGGCATTTCGAGCACCTTTCTTTACAAGCTATAACCGACTATTTAACCGACTGCCAGCATTTTATAGGTAATATCCCATACCTGTTCAGGCGCATTCAGCACACCGCTCTTTGTATCAACTGAAGGCTGAAAACTTAACTGTTCTTCATCATTGTAACTGAAAGTTACAGTAGCTGTCGCATCCGTTATCAGGAAAAATCCGGTGTCGGCAGGTGCATCCTTGGTTTTCTCTTTTCCGTCAGAATTAGTGAAGCTGACTGTAACTTTTGTTCCTTTGTATTTAGGTATGATCAGATACGCCTGGTTGCCGTTATCCGAAGCAATGATTTTGGTCCCTTTGGTCAAATTAGCTTCGGCATACTGCTTAGTTGCCGAGCTCAATTCATCTTCAGTGAAATATCCGACAAAACCTGCCGCACATATACACTCATCATTGATATAAAGATTATAATCATCAGTTATTTCGCTGCTTTCCGGCTGGCTTTTTTTGCCGCATGCACATAATCCGAATATTAAAAGCAGCGCGGTAAGCATTAATACAATACTTTTCTTTTTCATCGGCATTCTTCCTTTCCAATTCTTTTTACGAACAGTACTATCATTGTTTTAATGTATTATCTTCTTTCTTTGATCTCATCAGCAACCATATTCGCAAATTCTTCCATCGGCATAACAACAGTCTCCATGCTGTCACGCTTTCGTACAGCAACAGTGCCGGCTTCCTGTTCTTTATCACCAAGGACCAGCATATAAGGGATCTT
>JAZPYJ010000037.1:0-5895 GCA_045544075.1 Thermoanaerobacteraceae bacterium | reverse complement strand
ATATTGAACGCATCAATCAGCTTGCCCATAAAAAGAAGACCATTGGTCTGACTACGGAGGAAACAGCTGAGCAAAAGTCATTATATCGAATATATATTGATAATATCAAACAGCAGATCGTTGACTCACTTGGGTCTCGTGAAGTTTATGCAGACCGGGCAAATGAAGCTTCTCATGTGCATATTCATCATCACCATCATAATTGTGAATGCGGCTGTCATCATGATGAAACTGAATCTGAGCCCGAGTGTTGATAAGTATATCACAATGATAAAATATCAGCCAGCTCGTAAGTTGCAAAATCGATGGTTTTACGATGATGCTGCGGATAGGTCAGATCACATTCTGTCAATAGATCATTCTGAATAGAAGCGAATCTGCCGGAATGTCCCTGTATCAGCATTTCTACCGCTTTAGCTCCCAAACGACTGCCCAGCAAGCGGTCAGTGCCATTGGGAGTTCCTCCGCGCTGAAGATAACCGAGCACTACCACTTTGGTTTCCAGACCGGTTTTTTCACGGATCTGGCTGCTTAGAATCTGTACGCTGCCTGCTCCTTCAGCTACGACAATTATACTGTGCCGCTTCCCGCGATAAAAACACTTCATCAGTTTTCCGCAGATGTCTGATAATGAAAACGGAATTTCCGGGATAAGGATACTTTCTGCTCCTCCTGCAAGACCTGATTCCAATGCGATAGCTCCTGATTTTCGGCCCATTACTTCGATCAGAAATATACGTTCATGTGACATTGCGGTATCACGAAGCTTATTTATGCACTCCAAAACATTATCAACGGCTGTATCAAAACCGATTGTCCGGTCAGTTCCGGCAATATCATTGTCAATAGTTGCCGGAACCCCTACAACGTTAATGCCTGTTTCCTTCTGAAGAGATGCTGCACCGGCAAAGCTGCCGTCACCGCCGATAACTACCAGACCGTCAATATCTTCCTGCTTCAGATTTTCGGCAGCCTGCAGCCTGAAGGATGGCTGCAGAAATCTTTCACAACGGGCGGTATATAAAAAAGTTCCGCCGCGATGGATGATGCCGCCAACTGAACCCAATTCCATCGGCATGAATTCTTGGTCGAGAAGCCCGTCATACCCGTGTTTTATACCATAAACATCCAAGCCTTCATAGATTGCCCGCCGAACTACCGCTCTGATAGCGGCATTCATACCGGGAGCATCGCCGCCGCTGGTTAAAACAGCAATTTTTCTTATCATATCGTCACCTCTGTATGCCGGCCTTTAGTTTCGTATAGAATTGATCAGATCCAATGCTTCATCAAGTTCAGATTCCAAAACCAGCACTTCATAATCGATATTTACCGGCTTTTCAGATGCTGCTGCTGAAGCGTCATTTGCAGCAGAGGGTTCACCAGCGCCTACTGTCTTTATTTTTACCATGATATCTTCGTTCTCTAAAGATCTTTTTAATGACTCAGCCTGATCTTTGTTGGATGCAATGAAAACGACGGTCCACATATTTCTGACCTCCTGCCTGATAGATCGTTTTAACTATAAGCTTATGGCATTAAAAACATAACATGATAATAACATAAAAACAAATTTTTGCCAACTGATCAGTTAGTTCTTAATTCGAACCGCATCTCTGCCCAGAATATCTTCCAGCTCCTTCAGTAATTCGCTGCTGCCGTCACACCATAGAGAGGATCGGACGGGAAGCAGTTTTTTTGCTTTGGCATCATAACAATAAACGGGAATAAGTCCGGGATGATTGCGCAGGGCTGCTTCTACAGATGAGGGCAGTGCTTTGCGCCCGGCAGATTCAAGTTTAAGATATAGATTGCCTGACGGTACATTTTTCAGAACAAAAACGCGCTCCAATAATATTTTTATATCCTCTCCGTTAACTATATTTATTTTTCCCTGGCATAATAGAGGTTCTTTTTGCCGGAGCAAATCAGCATAACGCTGAAAAACAGAGGGGAATACCACTGCTTCGACTTCGGCTTCCATATCTTCGAGCACAGCGAAAGCCATTGGTTCACCTTTGCGGGAAGTAATGCATTTAAGTGATGTGGTTAACGCACCGAAAACAGCCGGTGAACCATCAGGCATTTGTTTGATCTCAGACAATGAACGTGCTCCCATTTTACTAAGAGCGGTTTGATAGTCAAGCAGGGGATGTCCGCTGATATAAAAGCCAAGTATTTCCTTTTCCATACTTAATAGTTGCTGGTGACTGAATTCCGGCAGTTCAGGGACAAATGTTTTATTTACCGTTGTACCGCTTTGCTGCCAAAGGTTAAGAAGCGAGAGCTGGCCGCTGTCTTTCTCCCGCTGTCGTGATTGAGCGGCTTCCAGACATGTTTCAACCATCATCATCAGCTGTGATCGGTTCAGACCCAATGAATCAAAAGCTCCGACTTTGATCAGGCTTTCCAGCATACGTCGGTTCAATACACTAAGGTCGACCCGGTCAAGAAAATCTTCAAAATCAGCAAACGGTTTTGATTGAGGATGTTCCGTATCGGTTCCTTGTTCCCGGGCTCGGATGATCGCTG
Source organism: Thermoanaerobacteraceae bacterium (assembly GCA_045544075.1). GTDB lineage: Bacteria > Bacillota > JAZPYJ01 > JAZPYJ01 > JAZPYJ01 > JAZPYJ01. The sequence continues at coordinate 3,363 of JAZPYJ010000037.1, read as the reverse complement.
CGGCTGCATTTTCCCCGACTGTTTTTACCGCACTGAGACCGAAACGTATGCAGTCATCGACCGGAGTAAATACCTGCCCGCTGATATTGATATCCGGAGGCAGGACACGTATTCCGCAATTTCGGCATTCAGCTACATAGAAAGCAATTTTTTCGGCGTTATCCTGTACGCTGGTGAGAAGAGCCGCCATGAATTCAACGGGGTAGTTGGCTTTCAGCCAGGCTGTCTGATAAGCTACCAAAGCATAGGCGGCTGAATGACTTAAGTTGAATCCATAACCTGCAAAGTATTCCATAAGATCGAAAATATGCACTGCCAGCTCTCTGCTGTAGCCTCGGGCTATGGCTCCTGCGATCGGCTTATTAAGTTTCCGGCCTTTGTCATCAGTATCACCGCCGTCAATGAACCATTGGCGATGCATCTGCATCATCTCGGGTTTTTTCTTGGCCATCGCTTTGCGCAGAGAATCAGCCTGTCCCATGGTATATCCGGCCATAGTCTGCGCGATACGCATGACCTGTTCCTGATAAAGAATAACTCCATAACTGTCGCGCAATATTGGTTCCAGATCCGGATGTAAATAATCGATCTCGATCTCACCATGTTTGCGCTTTATAAAATCATCTACCATACCGCTGCCCAGCGGACCAGGTCTGTACATAGCGACCAGTGCTATGATATCTGCAAGGCTTTCCGGTTTAAGTTCGCGCATAACATTGCGCATGCCGGAGCTTTCCAATTGAAATACACCGATCCCTTGTCCCGCTGACAGCATATTATATGTTTTGGCGTCATTAAGCGGCAGATGATCGATGTCGATATCTGTTCCGTGATTGGATTTGATTAGCTGGAGAGCATCGTTGATAACGGTAAGGGTACGCAGGCCCAGCAGATCCATTTTGAGCAAGCCAAGGTCTTCGACTGTTTCTTTGGCAAACTGTGTAGTGATGTACCCGTCAGCTGTTTTATATAAAGGGAGATATTCAGTCAAGGGTTTCTGAGATATAACTACGCCGGCTGCATGAGTAGATGCATGACGCGGAGTTCCCTCCAGACCGTCTGCATAATCAAGAAGCTGTTTTACTGTAGGATCCTGATCATATAATTCTTTGAGGCGGGGGCTGTTTTCCAATGCCCGCTGGATGGTTATTCCCAGTTCCGAAGGGATCAGTTTGACGATCTTGTCGACTTCGCCGAATGATAGTCCCATGACCCGGCCGACATCGCGAACTGCCGCTTTGGCAGCCATAGTTCCGAATGTTATGATCTGACATACATGGTCAGAACCGTATTTTTCAACTATATAGTCGATAACTTCCTGACGGCGGACATAGCATATATCAACATCAATATCAGGAGGGGAGATCCTTTCCGGATTAAGGAAACGCTCGAAGATCAGATTATAATGAAGCGGATCCAGTTGCGTTATACCAAGCACATAAGAAACAATACTTCCTGCTGCCGATCCTCTGCCGGGACCGACCGGTATATTTCGGCTTCTGGCAAAATGGATAAAATCCCAAACGATAAGGAAATAGCCTGAATACCCCATTTGTCTGATCATATTCAGTTCATAGTCCAGACGCTGGGCAGCAGCCTCATTATCAGCATCATATCGTTCGCTGAATCCTTTACGGCAAAGACTGGCCAGATACTCGTCAACAGTATAACCGGCCGGCACTTTATAATCAGGCATATATAACTGACCGAAGCTGAAATCGATTTGCGTACGTTCGGCAATTTTGACAGTATTGCTTAGCGATTCAGGAATATCGCCGAACAACAGATTCATTTCTTCAGCTGATTTAAGATACAGTTCCTGAGAAGAAAAATGCATGCGATCGGTTTCATTCAGGGTGGATCCGGTCTGGATACATAGCAGGATATCCTGGAGAACAGCATCCTGTTTATTGATATAATGGAGGTCATTGGTTGCGACCAGTGGAATACCTAATTGTCGGTTAAGTTTTATCATTCCTGTTTTGATCTTTTGCTGTTCTTCATAACCATGGTCCTGAATTTCCAGAAAGAAGTTGTCATCGCCGAAGGTATCACGATACCAAAGAGCAGTCTTGCCTGCTCCGTCCATATCGCCGGCCAGGATGTGACGGGCAACTTCGCCGGCCATACAGCCGCTTAGGGCGATTATACCTTCATGCCAACGTTCCAGGGATTCGTGATCGATACGCGGCTTGTAATAGAAGCCCTCAGTAAAGCCCAGGGAAATAAGCTTGACAAGATTGCGGTATCCGGTCTGATTCTCAGCGAGCAGTGTAAGGTGGTAAGGATTCTTATCCAGCTGGGCCTGTTTATCAGTCAGCTTCCGCGGGGCTACATATACTTCACAGCCGATGATAGGCTTTATGTTTGCTTTAACGCAGGCACGATAAAAATCGATGATACCATACATTACACCGTGATCAGTGATGGCCAGCGCCTTCATGTTTAATTCAGTTGCTCTGGCAACCAGCTTCTCGATGCGGGAAGCTCCGTCCAGCAAACTGTATTCAGTATGAACATGTAAATGGACAAATTGCGGTGCGGTCAATTTACCGATACCTCCTCTATTTATATAATTCAACATTTTAGAAATCAATACCTGCAAAAGACTGCAGACAAAAAATAATGATGAACTGTTAAAAAAGGCTTGACAATCGCAGGGTTTTTCGCTAAAATAAGAAATGTTGCAGATGAAATGCTTTGCAAAACATTTCACGCATAACAAATCAATATTATCGTGTGGAGAGGTTCCCGAGTGGCCAAAGGGAGCAGACTGTAAATCTGTTGGCAACGCCTTCGAAGGTTCGAATCCTCCCCTCTCCACCATTTTGGGGCGTAGCCAAACGGTAAGGCAGCGGACTCTGACTCCGCGATGTGTTGGTTCGAATCCAGTCGCCCCAGCCATTTGATCCATTAGCTCAGTTGGCAGAGCACCTGACTTTTAATCAGGGTGTCCCGCGTTCGAGTCGCGGATGGATCACCATTAAGCTGCTGTTTTTAACAGCAGCTTTTTTTTCATTGCTGCATGTGCTGAAAAAATAGGTAGCATATAAAGTAATTATATGATATATTAATGATACATTAATGTAATCGATTTGCTGGTTTGGTTATAGCGTAGTATCCATCAAGACATGAGGAGGAATGATCATGCAGAACTCTGAAGCAGAACTGACTTTGAATGTTATCGTTGATGATTATTGCCCCAAAGAAGGATTTCTGGGGGAACACGGCTGTTCAATCCATTTGTCTACACTGGAGGCAAATGTGCTGTTCGATACAGGGCAGGGCGGTGTATTCAGGCATAATGTTGAGAAGCTTGAGCTGCAGGATAAGGTTCCTCAGGCGGTGGTGCTGAGTCACGGC
>JAZPYJ010000036.1:0-2277 GCA_045544075.1 Thermoanaerobacteraceae bacterium | reverse complement strand
TGTAGGCCAGAAGCATTATGTACAGGCAATTGCCGAAAATGATATCGTTTTCGGTATCGGACCGGCGGGAACTGGTAAGACTTATCTGGCGGTAGCGATGGCTGTAAAGATTCTGAAAAATCAGGAAGTAAACAGAATAATCATTACCCGTCCGGCTGTGGAAGCAGGTGAGAAACTGGGGTTTCTGCCCGGCGACCTGCAGGAAAAGATCAATCCTTATCTGCGCCCGATATACGACAGCCTGAATGATGTGCTTGGAATTGAAGCAGTGAATAAATATCTGGAACGGGGAGTTATAGAGATAGCTCCGCTGGCTTATATGAGGGGTCGGACGCTGGATGATGCTTTTATTATATTGGATGAGGCACAGAATACTACCAGAGAACAGATGAAAATGCTTCTGACCAGAATCGGTTTTAATTCACGGGCTGTCATTACGGGAGATATTACGCAAATAGACCTGCCGCGAGACAGCCGGTCAGGTTTAGTGGAAGCAATACGTATTTTGCGGAACATCGATGAGATAAAAGTTTTTAATCTGAGTGAAGCCGATATTGTACGGCACAGGTTAGTTCAGAAGATAATCGAAGCTTATGATAGATTCGAGCGTAAAACAGACCGAAGTGGTGAAAGAAAAAATGAGGAGCGCAGATCACATAAGCGCAACGCATAAATGAGGTGTTCGGGGAATGTTTGATTTAAAAGAGTTTTGGCAGAAGGTCAGAAAAGCTTTGAGTCAAAAAATCAATTTAACTGAAATACCTTGGCTTAGCAAGATCAAACAGTGGGATCGTCTGTTGATCGGACTGCTGTTTTTTATATTGCTTACGTTTATTATGTCTGTCAATCTTTTTCCGCAAAAGATAAATCTGGAAACCGGACAGGTAGCGGAAGAAGATGTTTTTGCTGATAAAACTGTACATTATACGGATGAAGCAGCGACAAATGCAGCCCGGGATGAAGCGGAGAAAAAGGTAGAAGATGTTTACATTATCGACTCATCAGTGGCAAAACAGATCAGTGAAAAAATCGATTCTGTTCTTACTAAACTGCAAAATATCATCAATGCGGATGATATGGACGCGACAGCAAAACAGCAGGCGATTGCTGCAGCTTTGCCGTTTGCAATGTCTGACAATGCAATGCAGGATCTCCTGTCCGCAAAAAGTGATGATGTAGTTAGTTTGCAAAAGGATCTGACGTCATTGCTTCAGGAAGCATATAAGGAGAATATCAGTTCGGATGACCTGGAGAACGTTCATAAAAGTATTCTCGATTCCTTAGCAAGTGAGAACGGGGAAGAAGTATGGTACATCCTGGCAGACGGATTATTAAGCAGTTATCTGCAGGCAAATTATTACCTTGATGAAGAAAAAACAGAAGCATTGAAAGCAGAAGCCCGTGAGGCCGTTGAGCCGATTCAGAAGACGATACAAAAAGGACAGAAAATAATCGGTGTCGGAGATATAGTGACCGATGAACATTTGGCCGAACTTGAACAGCTGGGTCTGATGAAGCCTCATGTACCATTCTCGAAATTGCTGGGCATAGCAATACTTGTTCTGATCAGTATGACCTTGATATTGATATATATATATCTTTTCCGTAATGATCTATATAAAAAAATAACTTATCTGATGCTGACCGGAATTATTGTTTTATTAGTCATTTTGATCGCCAGAGGACTTTTGGCGATAAATTTCAGTAAGCTGGCCTGGTTTTCAGAGATGGCTGGTTATATGGTACCTGTAGGGGCTGCAAGTTTAATGATAGCGATACTTGTAGACCGACGCTTATCTATACTGATAACGGCTATTTTAGCATTGCTGATAAGCCAGATAACGGAAGATAACAGTATGGGTGTGGCGATAGTTGCTTTTGTAAGCGGTCTGTCCGGAGTACTAAGCCTTAAGGAACTGAATCAGCGAAGCGAGCTTGTGCGTGCGGGACTATATGTAGCAGGCAGTTCATTTATTGCCATTTTAGCAGTCAATATGATCAGTGAAGAGAGTGCTCAGATGGTATTGCTGGGAGCATTGGTCATGGGTGCGCTTAACGGCTTTTTAACCTCAGTGCTTACTATCGGCATCATGCCATATCTGGAAAATATCTTTGGAATAACGTCTAGTATTAAATTGCTGGAGCTTATCAACCCCGGACATCCTTTGTTGAAACAATTGCTGCTGGAGGCTCCAGGAACCTATCATCACAGCGTTATGGTCGGGAATCTGTCTGAAGCAGCCTGCGATGTGATAGGCGGTGACAATCTTATTGTCA
>JAZPYJ010000035.1:0-10840 GCA_045544075.1 Thermoanaerobacteraceae bacterium | reverse complement strand
CCTGCTGTTCAACGTCACGACCGTACGGGGTCGTGTCGGTTTTCATGCCGGGCAAAGTAGTCGGCGCCAGCTGACCGCCTGTCATAGCATAGTTGACGTTGTTTACCAGAATAACTGTTATGCGTTCATTCCTGGCAGCAGCATTGACCAAATGCTGGGAACCGATTGCGTACCCGCCGCCGTCTCCCATATACGCTACACAAACTGCCTGCGGATTAGCCCGTTTCACGCCTGTCATTACCGGAGTTGCACGGCCGTGGTGAGTCTGTACGGTATCTACATCAAAGAAATCCCAGGCTAAAAGTGAACAGCCAATATCTACTCCGAAAATCATTTTATCCTGAATATCTAATTCATCAATTGCTTCTCCTAAAGCTTTAAGAGCAAGGCCATGACCGCAGCCGGGACAAAATTTGTGCGGTTTGGTTTCAGCACGCCAGCTTTTAGGCATTTGAGGCTGAATTGAAGCCATTTGTGAATCCTCCCTTTCTGTCCTGTCTGTTTATCTAAGAATCTCGATCGCTTTTTCACTGATCTCGTCCGAAGTGATTCCCATACCTGGCCTGAACAGCGGAATCAATTCTGAGTTCTGACCGTAGATAGCTTCACGGATAAGCTTATCCAACTGACCATTAGCAGACTCCACTACCAAAAACTTAGGTGTTTTGGCTGCACAGGCTTTCAGCGCTTCTGCCGGGAACGGGCGAAGCGTAATAGGTCGGAAATAACCTACTTTATATCCCTGTTCGCGCAGGTCTGCAACCGCTTCTTTGGCAGCGCGCGATACCACGCCGTGAGAAATAACTACCAGATCAGCATCCCCGGTATATTCTTCGTCATATTCGATGATCTCATCCGCAACAGCCCAGAACGCTTCGTTGAGATCTTCAATAACTTCAAGAAGCTCGTCCTCAGTGTTGAATGTATTGCGAACATGAGTAGGCTCACGATCTGTTCCCGGTCTGCCTTCTTTGCCCAAAGTCGGTTCAGGCGGGATCAACTCAATGCCGCGGGCTTCCGGATCATACATGATCAATGATTCACGCATCTTGGCCTGATAACCGTCTCCCAGCACGAACGTTGGAAAGCGGTATTTCCATGCGGTATTGAATGCTTTGATCGTATAATCAAAAAGTTCCTGATGACTGGCAGTAGAGAAAACGATACGGAAACCCTCTCCGTTGCCGCCGAACGTTGTCAGCGTAACTTCCTGCTGTGAGTAAATAACCGTAGCGGTGGATGGTCCTCCGCGCTGCTGAACGACACATACTGTAGGAATGCGCATCATTTCCGCCATACTCATCGATTCCTGCATAAGCATATTTCCGGGGCCGGCAGTAGCGGTAAATGCTTTAAGTCCTGCCAAAGTTCCGCCTACAGTTGTAAATCCGGCTGATATCTCATCTTCTGTCTGCAGAAATCTTTTGTTCCATTTAGGCATCATGCGTGTCCAGTAATGCATGATCTCATTCTGCGGAGTGATCGGATAACCATACATTATATCAGCTTTAGCAGCAAGTGCCGCCCAGGCAATGACTTCGTTGCCTGTCATGAATACTCTTTTTTCGCCTTCAATCGGTTTGTCTGACACTGTATTCCCTCCTGTTTTTTATTGAATAACCACACACAATATGAAGCTTCTCCGAAACGAACGGAAAAGCCTGAAGCATTAATCACCGATTTTACCAAAATGCATCTTTCATCAATCGCTGCAAAACACGAACCTTGTTTCCGCAGCAGTCCCTGCTGCCGATTTCTTCAGCCAGCTCAGCGGTTACCGATGTCGCGATCACAGGTACGTTCAGTTTTGCTGCTGCTTCAGTGACAATAACTGCCCCCTCCTGAATAATCGCCGCATCAGTTTCATTTCCCAAATGAGAATTGTTCAGAACACCGTCGATGCGGCCCATTTCAGCAGCATGCTGCATAATATCCTCTACTGTAGCTGTCATAGGACGTGCAACATTGAGTACCAGAATAACCTTCAGCTCGGGACAGTTATCCGCACCTTCTACCAGGTTCAACGTCCTGGCGCCATTGATGCCGTAACCTATATCCAGAATAATGTCTCCCTCGTTGGCCAGTGCCCATTTCATATCAGGGCGCAGAATGTTGCCTGTTTCACCCAATCCCACGACCGAGCTGTTATCCCAGGCGATTACCTTGATTCCGGCAGCAGAAAGTTTTTCTCTGATCGGACGCAAGGTATAAAAAGGTTCAACGATGTCCAGATCAACTATCGTGACCCTGCGGCCTTCGGCCCGTAATTCCAGTGCCCTGTTGACAGCATTTTCACTTTTGCCGCAGGCATATTCCCCGATAAATGCTTCCACTATCCTGTCTGCCTGCAAACCAGTGTCATTTATCACAACGCTGTATCCCTTTCTGAAAGCTTGTCATACGGATGATCATTTATGCTTTAGTTGGTTACTGCATTAGTATATTTTACTTTGTGCGGCTTGTCAACCGATTAGCCCGGATGATTTTGGTTTTCCGGGCAATAATACAATATTTCAAATGTTAAAATACACTATTCAAATTCCCGCCGTCCTTCAAAGGCACGCGACAAAGTAAGCTCATCTGCATATTCGAGATCACCGCCTACCGGCAAGCCATAAGCGATTCGCGTAACTTTCACTGATAGCGGCGCCAGCATACGTGCCAGATACATTGCGGTCGCTTCACCTTCAATGGTGGAATTGGTAGCTATTATGACCTCTTTAACAGAATTGTCCTGCAGGCGGGGAATGATCTCCCTTATCTTGAGCTGCTGTGGACCGATACCGTCCATAGGCGAGATAGCTCCGTGCAGCACATGATAAAGTCCGCGATATCTGCCCGTTTTTTCCAAAGCAACAACGTCCCGCGGGCTTTCCACCACACACAGCAAACTTTTATCCCGTCGTTCATCGCTGCATATATGGCAGGGATCATTATCAGTAAGATCAAAACAGGTCGAGCAATATCTCATTTTTTCTTTAGCATAAACAATTGATTTTGCCAGCTGCATTGCCTCTTCTTTGGGTACATCCAGCAAATGGAATGCCAAACGCTGAGCTGTTTTAGGACCGATACCCGGCAGCTTTGACAATTGTTCGATCAAAACCGCCAATGGTTTAGCATAATAAATCAAATCATCTGCCCTCCGTTGCATTTACGCCGAAAAAATCATTCACCTCAGAACAGACCCGGTACTTTAAGCCCTCCGGTCAAACTTCCCATTTCATCCGCAACAGTGGTTTGTGCATTATTCAGGGCCTCGTTCACAGCAGCCAGCACCAGATCCTGCAGCATTTCCACGTCTTCAGGATCGACTGTTTCCGGATCAATGCTGATCGAGAGCACTTCGTTCTTGCCGTTTACAACAGCCTTCACAACTCCGCCGCCGGCCGATCCCTCAAACTCTCTGGCTTCCAGTTCTTCCTGGAGCTGTTTCATTTTGTTCTGCATTTCCTGGACCTGTTTCATCATTTTGTTCATATTGCCTTTCATGATCGCGTTCCTCCTTGTATTGTTGGATATGGATTTTATTTCTCATTGTCTGTAACGATTACATGCTCCGCGCCAAAAATCTCATACGCTTTATCCGCTGCTGATTTTGGTTTTTCTTCTTCCTGACCTTCAGGATCGACAGAAGAATCAGCAGGCGGCGCTTGTTCTTCATCAACTGAAATCATTTTTTTATCCGGTGCTTCATGCCCGTTCTTTACGGAAGGGGTTTCCTGAAAGGTCGCCTTTCTCTCAGAAACTTTGCCGGCGATCTTTTCCACTTCATCCGAGAAAACGAACCGCACTCCCAGCCTTTTATCGAACATTTCCTGCAGGATCTGTTCGACCAGCGACTTGCTTTCCTGTTTAGACAGGTTGTTCAGATGAAAAGAATGGGTCCGTGAAAAAGCTACCAGCAATGTCAGATTATGAACAGCCGCAGGTTTTCCTTCCAAAAGATAGGCGCGCAGAAAGCGGCTTTTTTTTGCCACCGCATCCAGCAACTGCTGCCAATTATCTTTTATTTGACTGAGCAGCATATCAGAATCTTCATCGGTTCGCGGAGCAGACATATCAGCATTTTTTTCTGTGTTATCGGAATCATGAAGCGCAGTTCGATCATCGGCTGCTGTTTCTATTCTTTTATCTCCAGCCGGATCTCCGGCAGTATCATCTGATACGATGATCTTATTTTCATCTGCATTTCCCGATCCTCCGGAATTTTCCCGGGCATATTCTGACGTTTCATTTATCCGGGAATTATTCTTTATTTCATTTTCCAATCGGTTCAGCCGTCTGCCCTGCTGATCCAGCATCTGCCTCAGGTTTCTTATCTCTGACCTTTGTTCCCTGATCAGATCATCATTTGAAAGACCGCTGTCCGATATTTCAGAAGTCGTATGTCCGGATTTATCCGATACTTCACAGGCCTGCAGCAATGCCATTTCCAATAATAAGCGAGGCTGGATACTGTAGCGGCTTTTGCGTTCTGTTTCAGTCAGAATATCTATCATAGCAAGCAGCCGCTGAGCAGAAAACGCATCAGCTGCCTGCCGCAGCTGCTTTATTTCCTCCCGGCTCCTGTTGATCAGCAGCTCACGCGGCTCATCTGTAAATTTACAATATAATAACTGACGCCAATAGTCACTGATACTTTTCAATAAAACCTTAAGATCTTTTCCTTGTCCGCTGATATCTGCCAGATATTTCAATATTTCATACTGCTGCCGTGCAGCAATGTGATCCGTCAGCTGTCGGAGCATCTCATCCTCCACGGTTCCTAAAATGCTGCGAACGACTTCCGCAGTGATTTTTGTTGCATTCTCATCGGCCCATGAGCAATAAGTCAGGCACTGATCAAGAATACTCAGCGCGTCCCGCAGACCGCCCTCAGCAGCCCTTGATATCAAATACAGCGCCTGTTCTTCATATTCAGTCTGCCGTTCCTGCAATATTAACTGCATACGGGAAACGATATCGGGAATGCTCAGACGATGAAAATCAAAACGCTGGCAGCGGGACAAAATAGTCATCGGCACTTTATGCGGTTCGGTAGTAGCCAATACAAAAATGACATGAGGCGGCGGTTCTTCCAGTGTCTTAAGAAGAGCATTAAAAGCCTCATTAGTCAGCATGTGCACTTCATCTATTATATATACTTTGTATTTGCTTTGAGATGCCGCAAATTTTATCTTCTCTTTTAATTCCCTGATCTCATCTATACCACGGTTGGAGGCAGCATCAATTTCCAGCACGTCCAGCGACGTTCCGTTATTTATATCACGGCAGCTGTCGCAATCATTGCATGGTTCACCATTGATCGGATGCATACAGTTCACGGCTTTAGCCAGGATTTTAGCAGCGCTGGTTTTTCCGGTGCCCCGCGATCCGCAAAACAGATAGGCATGAGTAAGCCGATTGTTGGCTACTGCATTCTTGATGGTTTGACCGACATGATCCTGACCCAGCAGTTCACCAAACGTTTGCGGACGCCATTGCCGGTATAGAGCCAGATATGCCATACATGCTCCTCCTTTATTTTAATCTGCAAAAAAAAGCAACGCCCTATCTTATGTGCCCAGCAATATTAAACGTCATTAACAGGCAACAGATGATACGGCATTGATATGAAATATAAGCCGTGCACCTGTAATCGAATTTATCTTCCAAGCGTTACTGTACACAGTTAGCTCGGATCAGGTGTTCCTGCGGCACACAGACAAACAACGCTTACCGCTGCTTTCTTCCGAACCTGACGGGGTTCACGAGCAGCTGTTGCGCAGGGCCCAACCGTCAACACCACTTATGCAAGGCAGACCTTACAAAATAAATCCTCATAACAGGAATTCAACCCCGCTGCAGCGGATTGCGGGTTACAAGGCACCGCTATCTCCCCGTCTAGCACGGCAAATCCCGATTCAGATAATTTTGATACTCAGATTGTAGCATATTTCTCTGTATACTTCAAGTATCACTTTACTCAGACACAGATCCGTCTCCATTTAGAGATACCTGATAAGTTACATATTCCGAGTAAACATATCCTTCCACTCCATTATAACTGATATGGTACCAGCCGCCTTCATCATCAAGATAGGTAGCTTGGGCTCCGGCCGGCAGGATTCCCAGTTTATCAGTCTCTGTACTTGAACCGCTTCGTATATTGACGTCAGTTATGGCGACGACCTGACCTTCCATCGAAGATTCCTGATCTTTTTCCTTATCTTTATCCTCTTCATCAGGTTGATCGATATACTCGCTGCTAACATAATAAGCTTTGCCATCATAGCTGATCTTGTACCAGCCTCCGACGTCCTCTATGATCGCTACTTCAGTTCCAGCACTGAGATATCCGACCCGGTCATAATCAGTGCCCGGTCCTGTGCGTATCGAAAGATCATCAGTATTAACTATTCCGTGAGCAGTCACCATTGCATCCCAATCGGTATCATCAGTTTCTTCTTCCTGCTTTTCTTTTTCCTGTTCATCATCGGCTTTCTTTTCTATATTGGCCGATTGTACCAGTGCTACATATGATGCATCTACATAACCATAGGTAAAACCTTCAAAGCTGACCTGATACCAGCCGTTCTTTTCCGCTAAAACGTCCAGAATCTGCCCGCGCTTAGCCACTGCATCTGATTTATAGGAGACATCGGCTCCGATCCTGACAGCAAGCTTATCCACCTGAACTACCGCCGTGCTTTTGCCGTTGCCCGCAAAAATATAATCAGCGACTACATAACCCTTTTCCGATCCGTTATACTTTATTTCATACCAGTCATCTGCTTTATTCGTGATCTCCACCAGGTCACCATGACGGAGAGTCGCAACTATATCACTCTTTTTTTTGTCCATCTCGCTTCGCACGTTGAGCAGGTTGGCCGTGACCGAACCGAGATTTTGTTGAGTAACACCGGCAACATCACTGGCATATTCAGCAAAAATATATGCCTTCTGTCCGTTATAATCGATAATATACCAACCGTCTTGCGAACCGGTGACCTGAACCTGATCGCCTAAGGATAAAGAGCCTAATACATCATATGTCGTATCCGGACCGCTGCGCACGTTAACATATCCTGTATTTATCTCCACAGTTTGTCCCGCAACAGCTGCACAGGCATCTTCAGTCATTCCCAGACACCAGAGCATAAGGATCGATATAAACAATGCTCCGATTATCGATGTGGTCAACAGTTTATTATTGGCTGCATTTTTTATGTCCATATTTAGTCCTTTCCTTATGCATAAACCTATGCGTATGAAAAAATTTCAGGCTGTTACTACAGCGTTCGCCGTCTGAAGATTAAGTTTCTCCACCGCCTGCTCCCGCATTTTATACTTCAGGATCTTGCCGGCCGCATTCATCGGGAATTCATCGATAAAATCAACATATCGCGGCGTTTTATGCTTAGCCATATGAGACCGCACATAGTCCTTTAATTCTTCAGCCGTCATGTTTTCTCCTTCATTGAGTATGACGCAGGCCATGATTTCTTCTCCGTACTGATCGTCAGGCACACCGATAACCTGTACGTCCCTGACTTTGGGATGAGTATAAATAAAATCTTCTATTTCCTTAGGATATATATTTTCACCGCCGCGAATGATCATATCTTTGATGCGGCCTGTTATTTTATAATTTCCTTCAGGCGTACGGCGGGCCAGATCACCTGTATGCAGCCAGCCGTCCTGATCGATCGCCGCGGATGTCGCCTCAGGCATCTTATAGTAACCCTTCATTATATTATAGCCGCGTGCCACAAATTCGCCGTCGACATTATCAGGGAGGTCTTCTCCGGAAACCGGATCCACTATTTTGCATTCGACACCGGGCAAAGCCCTGCCGACAGTATTTACCCGTACCTCCAGCGGATCATCTACTCTGCTTTGTGTACATCCGGGCGATGCCTCAGTCTGACCGTATACAATGGATATCTGAGTCATATTCATTTTTTGAACGACATCTTCCATTACTTTTACAGGGCAGGGGCTGCCTGCCATGATGCCCGTACGCATTTGCGAGAAATCCGTTTTTTCGAAATCCTCATGATTGAGCATGGCGATGAACATCGTAGGAACTCCATGGAAACAGGTGATCTTCTCCTGATCAACACAGTGCAGAGAAACCCGCGGTGAAAAATACGGGATAGGAGAAAGCGTAACGCCATGCGTCATAGCAGCTGTCATGGAGAGCACCATGCCAAAGCAATGAAACATCGGAACCTGTATCATCATGCGGTCAGCTGTCGACAGATCCATACAGTCACCTATATTTTTCCCGTTATTTACTACATTATAATGAGTCAGCATGACTCCCTTGGGGAATCCTGTCGTACCTGACGTATACTGCATATTGCAAACATCAAAACGATTGGTCAGCGCAGCCCTCTGATAAACCATTTCCACCGGCACTTTTGACGACATTTCCATCGCTTCTTCCCAGGTCAGACATCCGGGTTGGCGGGAAGAACAGGTGATTATGTTGCGCAAAAACGGAAGACGTTTCATATGCAGAGGCTTGCCCGCTTCAGCTGTAGCCAGTTCAGGACAAAGCTCTTTGATGATCGACACATAATCAGAATCCTTATATCCGTCGATCATGACCAGCGTATGTGTATCAGACTGACGAAGCAGGTACTCTGCCTCATGGATCTTATAAGCTGTATTTACAGTAACCAGTACCGCTCCTATCTTGGTAGTAGCCCAGAAGGTAATGAACCATTGCGGAACATTCGTAGCCCAGATAGCTACATGATCTCCTCTCCGTACTCCCAGAGCGATCAGCGAAGCAGCAAAAGTATCAACATCTTCACGGAACTCGGCATATGTTCTGGTATAATCCTCCGTTGTATAACGAAAAGCATATTGATCGGGAAATTCTTCGACCATTCTGTCCAAGACCTGACTGAAGGTCAGATCGATAAGAGTATCTTTCTCCCAGATATATTTACCCGTATGAGCAGCATTATCAAAAAGTTTGCCTGCTGTCACAGGCTTACCTGTGTAGCGGCTCATATAATTGATATAATGCGGGAAAACTATTCCGGCATCCAGCAAATCTTTTGCCCAGCGTTTTACCCATTCCAGACATACATGTCCCTCATAGTTGATAGATCTAAGGGCCAATATTGCATCATCGATAGGCAGATCTCCTTCGCCCAACAGTTTATATTCTATTCCGTTTGCAGTCATAAGGGAATCTTTGATATGCACGTGTCTGATGTATGCACCGAGATTCTGTACTGTCTCCTGAGGTGTTTCTCCCTCGTATCCGGCTCCGTCTTCCGGTTTTCCGCTGAAACGGCAGGTATGATGTACATCCCACAACGCTGCCGCATTATCGCTGGCCAAGGCGTTAAGCAAATTATACAATCTTTTGCTGTTCGAATATACACCATTGGTTTCTATAAGCAGCGTAACGCCTTTATCCTCGGCATAAGGCAGCAGCCGCTTCATTACTTTACAGACCTGTTCATCGTCAACTTCACCATTAGGTTCCGCTGTCTCATCACCTAATATACGGATATAAGGAGGAGCACCGTTCACTCCAACCTCATGCAGTGCAGCCGCCAGATCTATATACTGCTTGACTTCGCGGCAGCATTCTTCTTCTTTATCTTTATATCTCAGACTTGATCCCGTAGACAAGCAGGGGATCTCCAAATGAAGCGCTTTCAGTTTGTTGATCGTTTGCGGCAGCTGACTTTCGGTAAAGGGAGGTGCGTTTACTGCAAAAATCGTATCACCCAGTCCTCGAATTTCTATCCCATTGAAACCAAGGTCTTTGGCCATAGAATATATTTCTTTCCATGTAAAATCAGGACAGCCCAGCGTTGAAAAAGCAATTTTCACAATCAATCTACCTCCTTACTATTATATCTGATTATTATATTATAAAAAATCGGGAAATACAATACTTTTTTATTATATCATTTGACTTTATGAGAATAATGCTTTTAGCATTAGTTATAAATGCTCTTCTGATGAGATAAGTGACAGTTTTAGTTTTTTTGATGATTTGCAAACCTCTCTTAGCACGTGAAATCAAACTTATATCGGTAATTTTGATTCGTTTAGCAGTATTTTTATCAGTAAATAGTGTGACATACTCATCTTTTTCACCATATGTAAGTCCTGAAACGACTATATCACCATCTTTTAAATTTATCCCTTTGACTCCACCTGTTTTAACACCGCTTGTAGGTATTTCACTTGACTTGTATGCAAGATAATATCCATCTTGTGTTACCATGAGTACGTTTTCATCCTCTTGGCACGCGCCTATGACTTTGTCACCATCTTTTAATTTAATAGCACTCATAGCCCTGTTATAACGTGTTACATTATATAAATCGAGTTTTGTCTTTTTAACCATTCCGTATTTCGTAAAAGTTAAGAGTTCGCTTTCTCTATTTGCCTCGTTTATTATGAAGGATGCGACTACTTTTTCATCAGGACTAACCGTGACAATATTACTTATGTGTTTACCCATTTCTTTCCATTTGGCTTCGACAATTTCATGGACAGGTATATAGATGTAGTTTCCTAAATCCGTGAGTATGATTAGTTTATCAAGGGTCGATGCATTATAGAGATTTAATAAAGTGTCACCCGGTTTAAGCCCAGTTTCTTCATCACTTGCTCCAAAACTTTTTAAACTAACCCTTTTTAAGTAACCATCTGTAGATAATGCGACTATCACTCTTTCATTTGGTATGAGTTTTGCTGCATCTATTTTGATTTCCGTTATGGTTTCACGTATCTCCGTTTTTCTTGGAATGCCATACTCTTTTTTGATTCTTCTTAGGTCAGTTTTTATCTCATTATTTAGTTTGTCCTCATCACT
>JAZPYJ010000034.1:0-12804 GCA_045544075.1 Thermoanaerobacteraceae bacterium | reverse complement strand
CCAATATCCTCAATAATTTTGAAGTTGGCAAAGAACAGAAGAAGGCTCTGCTGGTAACGGGCAATTATGATGAGTCAGTAATAAGATCAGCCAGAAATATTGCCGGTGTCAAACCAATGGAAGCTATCAAAATAAATGTATATGATATTCTGAATCATAATAAGCTGATCATGACCAAAGAAGCTGTAGCCAAGGTTGAGGAGGTGTTCGCATAATGAAAGATGCTCGGGACATTATCAAAAAACCTGTAGTTACGGAAAAAAGCATGAGTATGCTGGAAGAAAACAAATATACTTTTGTGGTTGCCAAAGATGCCAATAAAATCGAAATAAAAGAAGCGATCGAAGAACTGTTTGACGTTCAGGTTGCCAGCGTTAATACCATGATCACCAAAGGAAAGATCAAGAGAATGGGAAGAACCAAGGGTAAAAGGCCTGATGTTAAAAAAGCTATCGTAACCGTAAAAGAAGGCAGCAAGATAGAATTATTTGAGAACATTATGTAGTAGATTAAGCCCGAAATACATGAAAGTATTTCGTGTGAAGGAGGAAAGAGAATGGCTGTTAAAACTTTTAAGCCGACATCTCCTGGTCGCAGATTTGTTACAATTTCCAGTTTTGAGGAGATTACCACTGATAAACCTGAAAAATCATTGCTGCAGCCTATGAACAGCAAGGCAGGCAGAAATAATCAGGGACGGATTTCCGTCAGACATCAGGGCGGCGGACATAAAAGACGTTATCGCATAATTGATTTTAAAAGAGATAAAGACGGTATTCCGGCAAAAGTTGCAACGATAGAATATGATCCCAACCGTTCAGCCAGAATCGCATTGCTGCATTATGCTGACGGCGAAAAAAGATATATCCTGGCTCCTGTATCACTGAAAGTCGGAGACGTATTGTATTCAGGACCGGATGCTGATATCAAACCGGGCAATTGCCTGCCGATCAAAAACATCCCCGTCGGAACCATTATCCATAATATTGAGCTTAAACCGCAAAAAGGTGCCCAGCTGGTAAGAGCTGCCGGTACTTCAGCTCAATTAATGGCTAAAGAAGGAAAATATGCTCATGTCAGAATGCCTTCGACAGAAGTAAGACTGATCAACATGAATTGCCGTGCAACGATCGGTCAGATAGGCAATCTGGAACATGAAATCATTACTATCGGTAAAGCCGGAAGAAAACGCTGGATGGGAATCAGACCTACAGTTCGCGGTATGGTCATGAACCCTGTAGATCATCCGCATGGCGGCGGTGAAGGCCGTTGCCCGATCGGACGCAATCCGATGACACCTTGGGGCAAACCTGCATTGGGTGCAAGAACCCGCAAGAAGAAAGCTCTCAGCAACAAATATATTGTAAGCAGAAGAAAGACCAAATAATAACCGTTTATTAAGAAAATGTAAAGGAGGTTATTGATAAATGAGCCGCTCTTTAAAAAAAGGACCATATTGCGATGCTAAATTATTGGCAAAAATTGAAAAAATGAATGCTGAAAACGCTAAAAAAGTTATCAAAACCTGGTCCCGCAGTTCAACCATTTATCCTCAGATGCTGGAGCATACGATCGCTGTTTATGACGGCCGCAAGCATGTTCCTATTTACATCACTGAAGATATGGTAGGCCATAAACTCGGGGAATTTGCTCCGACCAGAACTTTCAGAGGACACGGTTCACATACTGAAAGGTCAACAGCACTGAAATAATTGAGCAGAAGGGAGGTCAAACAATGGAAGCGAAAGCTATTGCTAAATATGTAAGAATTTCACCGCGCAAATCACGTCATGTAATAGATCTGGTTCGCGGCAAAAGCGTCAGTGATGCATTGGCGATCCTGAAATTCACACCTAATAAGGCAGCCAGACCGATCGCTAAAGTAGTAAAATCTGCTGCTGCTAATGCAGAACACAATTATGAAATGGATAAAGACAGATTATATATCGCTGAAGCCTTCATTGATCAGGGCCCGATCATTAAAAGATATAAACCAAGAGCACAGGGGCGTGCTGATGTAATGAAGAGAAGAACCAGTCATATTACTGTAGTAGTTAAAGAGAAATAGGCAAAGGAGGGACATAAGTGGGTCAGAAAGTTAATCCTAACGGAATGCGTGTTGGTATTATCAAAGATTGGGATTCAAAATGGTATGCACCTAAGAAAACATATTCTGAATACCTGGTCGAAGATAATAAGATCAGAAAATATATAAAATCCAAGCTGTATGCTTCAGGCGTTTCAAAAGTTCAGATCGAAAGAGCTGCGAACAAAGTGAAGGTTTCGATCAACACAGCTAAACCCGGCATTGTAATCGGACGTCAGGGTGCTGAAGTTGAAAAACTCAGAAAAGAACTGGAAAATATGACCGGCAAGCAGGTCAATATCAATATCGTTGAGATCAAAGCAGCTGAATTGGACGCTCAGTTAGTTGCTGAAAGTGTTGCTCAGGCAATCGAGAAAAGAATTACTTTCAGAAGAGCGATGAAACAGGCAGTCGGCAGAACTATGAGAATGGGTGCCAAAGGTGTCAAGATTTCTGTCAGCGGCCGCTTAGGCGGAACAGATATCGCCCGCTCCGAATGGGTAAGTGAAGGAAAAGTTCCTCTCCATACATTAAGAGCAGATATCGGCTATGGTTTTGCTGAAGCAGATACGACATACGGCAAAATCGGTGTAAAAACCTGGATTTACAGGGGAGAAGTCCTTCCGGAATCAAGAGCCCGGATTACAGTCAGTGAGCCTGCTGCGGAAGGAGGAGAATAAATAGATGCTTATTCCTAAAAGAGTTAAATACCGCCGTCAGCATCGTGGCCGCAGAAAAGGTATGACAAAAGGCGGCGCTAGTATTGCTTTTGGTCAATATGGTTTACAGGCATTGGAACCTGCCTGGATTTCAGCTAAACAGATCGAAGCAGCCCGTATTGCTATGACCAGATACATCAAAAGAGGCGGACAGGTCTGGATCAAAATATTTCCGGATAAACCTATCACCAAAAAACCGGCCGAGACCCGTATGGGTAAAGGTAAAGGAACACCTGAGTATTGGGTAGCAGTTGTAAAACCGGGCAGGATCTTGTTTGAATTGGACGGTGTTGAAGAATCCGTCGCCAAAGAAGCAATGAGACTTGCCTCACATAAACTGCCGATCAAAACAAAATTTGTTAAACGTGAAGATTTGGGTGGTGAAGCTAATGAAGGTTAAAGATATCAGAGAACTGACAAACGACGAACTGAATAAAAAGTTGTTCGAAAGTAAAGATGAATTGTTTAAGCTTCGCTTTCAATTGGCTACTGGCCAGTTAGATAATCCGATGCGTTTAAAGCAAGTGCGCAAGGATATTGCCAGGATCAAAACAATTATCAGGGAAAACGAGATAAAAGCAGAACGTGCATAATGACTGCATGAGTCACATTGGAAGGAGGTTTGATTAATGTCCGAAAGAGCTGAAAGAAAGACCAGAATTGGTACTGTAGTCAGCAACAAAATGGATAAGACCGTGGTAGTATCGGTCGATACTCTGGTCAAACATTCACTTTATAATAAAATCATCAAAAGACGCGTAAAATTCAAAGCTCATGACGAAAACAATATGTGCAACATTGGTGATAAAGTAAGATTGATGGAAACAAGACCGCTGTCCAAAGATAAACATTGGCGGGTAGTTGAAATCGTTGAGAAAAACGAAAAGATTCTTTAGAATATATTTTTCTATTTGTTGAAAGGAGGTTTTTTTTGTGATCCAACCTCAAACCATGTTAAGGGTAGCCGATAACACTGGTGCAAAAAGATTGATGTGTATAAAAGTATTAGGCGGATCAAAACGTAAATACGCCGGAATTGGCGACGTCATTGTTTGTTCTGTTAAGGAAGCAACACCAGGCGGCGTTGTTAAGAAAGGCGATGTAGTTAAAGCTGTTATTGTCAGAACCAAGAAGGAATCACGCAGAAAAGACGGTTCCTACATCAAATTTGATGACAATGCAGCAGTAATCATCAAAGAAGACAAGAGTCCTACCGGAACCCGTATTTTTGGGCCGGTTGCCCGTGAATTAAGAGAAAAAGATTACATGAAAATCGTCTCATTAGCTCCCGAAGTTTTGTAATGAGATTCTGTAAAATAGCGGAACAGGAGGTGGACAACAATAATGAGAAAAAAAGTCCATGTCAAAAAAGGTGATATGGTAGTAGTTATTACCGGTAAGGATGCCGGCAAGAAGGGTAAAATAATCGAAGTGATCCCGACTAACGGCAAAGTTGTGGTAGAAGGTATTAACGTTGCCAAGAGACATACAAAGCCTACTCAGAAATTACCGCAGGGCGGCATCAATGACAAAGCGATGCCGATTGACAGTTCAAATGTTCTCTTATATTGCAAAAAATGTGATAAAGGCGTAAGAGCTGGCAAAAAAATAATGGATAACGGCAAAAAGATCAGAGTATGCAAAAAGTGCGGTGAAGAAATAGATTAATCTTGTTTGAAAGGAGGAATTATTCGGTGGCAAGATTGAGAGATAAATATAACGATGAAATTAAACCAGCAATGATGGAAAGATTCCAATACAAAAATGTCATGCAAATACCAAAGCTTGAGAAGATCGTTGTTAACGTCGGATTGGGAGAAGCGATCACCAATGCAAAAGCGATCGATGCGGCTGTAGGTGATATCATGACCATCACAGGTCAGAAACCGGTTGTGACTAAAGCCAGAAAATCCATCGCTGCTTTTAAATTGCGTGAAGGAATGTCTATCGGTGCAAAAGTTACTTTACGCGGAGACAGAATGTATGAATTTGCTGACAGAGTAATCAATATTGCATTACCAAGGGTCAGAGACTTCCGCGGTGTATCACCAAAAGCTTTTGACGGAAGAGGCAACTATACTCTCGGCATTAAAGAACAATTGATCTTTCCGGAGATTGTATATGATAAAGTTGATCGGGCGCGCGGTATGGAACTGTGTTTTGTAACTACTGCTAAAACCGATGAGGAAGCAAGAGAAATGTTAAGACTTATGGGAATGCCGTTCAGAAATCAATAAGATTGAGGAGGGAACAGAGTGGCAAAGAGATCGATGGTTGTTAAATCCGAACGTACTAATAAATATTCGGTTCGCGAGCATAACAGATGCAAGCTTTGCGGCAGACCACATGCCTATATGAGAAAATTTGGTATTTGCCGTATTTGCTTCCGCGAGCTTGCTTATAAAGGAGAAATTCCTGGCGTTAAAAAAGCCAGTTGGTAAGTAATAAAAAGTTGGAAGGAGGTATTTCCTGATGGCAATGACTGATCCTATTGCGGATTTCTTAACTAGAATCAGAAATGCTAACACCGTTTATCATGATAAAGTAGAAATTCCGGCTTCAAATGTCAAAAAGGCATTAGCTGATATTCTTAAAGCAGAAGGTTATATTAAAGATTACGAAGTAATCGAAGATGACAAACAAGGAATCATCCGCGTTTATCTTAAATACAGCACAAACAGAAAACGAGTTATTTCCGGATTGAAAAGAATCAGCAAACCTGGTCTCCGCGTATACGCTAAAAAGGATGAGATCCCTCGTGTACTTGGCGGACTGGGAATCGCAATCATCTCAACATCACAGGGAATAATGACAGATAGAAATGCCAGAAAGCTGGGACTTGGCGGCGAAGTTATCTGTTACGTATGGTAATTGAATCGTTATCAGGCAAGGAGGTGCAGTAAGTAATGTCGAGAATCGGCAAAATGCCCATTCAGATACCTCAGGGAGTTGAGGTAGAGGTTGACGGCCATCTGGTCACAGTTAAAGGACCAAAAGGAACATTAAGCAAAAAACTTCATAATGATATGATCATCACTAAAGAAGACAACGCGATCCATGTTGAACGGCCTTCTGATCATAAGAATCACAGATCATTGCATGGATTAACCAGAACTTTGATCAATAATATGGTGATCGGTGTCAGCACCGGTTTTTCCAAAAAATTATTAATGACAGGTGTTGGTTATAAAGCGGCGATGCAGGGTAAAAAACTTGTGCTCAATGTTGGATATTCTCATCCGGTAGAGATAGATCCCGGTGAAGATTTAAGCATCGAGGTGCCTGCTCCGACAGAAATCATTGTAAAGGGTATCGATAAAGAAAAAGTCGGTGCGCTTGCTGCAAATATCAGATCAATCAGAGAACCGGAACCTTATAAAGGCAAGGGCATCAGATACGAAAACGAAAGAATAATCCGTAAGGTCGGTAAAGCTGGTAAATAAGCTGATCGATCTTTACTGAAAGGAGGCTCATGATGTCTGGTAAACTCAGTCGCAGAGAAAAAGAATCCAGAAGACATATGCGTGTCCGCAGAAAAATCAAAGGCACGCCTGAAAGACCGAGATTATGTATCTTTAAGAGTTTAAATAATATTTACGGACAAATAATTGACGATGTCAATGGCAATACTTTAATGGCCGCATCATCTTTAAGCAGTGAACTCAAAGGAGAATTAAATAACGGAGCCAATACTGAAGCAGCTGCTAAAGTCGGAGAATTAATCGCAAAAAAAGCTTTGGAAAAAGGCATTGAAGAAGTTGTATTTGACCGTGGCGGATATATTTACCATGGCAAAGTTAAGGCATTCGCAGACGCGGCCAGAGAAGCAGGACTGCGTTTCTAATTTCCAGAAAAGGAGGTAAACAAATCAGTGCAGAATTCTGAACCCATTAAGCAGGAATTGACTGAAAAAGTTGTTCATATAGGCAGAGTAGCTAAGGTTGTTAAAGGCGGCAGAAGATTCAGCTTCAGCGCCATCGTAGTTGTTGGCGACGGAGACGGTCATGTCGGTGCCGGATTAGGCAAAGCCGGTGAAGTACCGGAAGCCATCCGCAAAGGTGTAGAAGACGCCAAGAAAAACATGATCGAAGTTCCGCGGGTAGGAACTACTATTCCTCATGAAATAATCGGCAGATTCGGTGCCGGCCGTGTATTACTGAAACCGGCGGCTCCCGGTACCGGCGTTATCGCTGGCGGAACTGACAGAGCAATACTGGAATTAGCCGGAATTAGCGACATTTTAACAAAATCCTTAGGTTCTCATAATCATAATAATACCGTTCGGGCTACAATGTCCGGCCTGAGAAATCTCAAAACCGCTGAAGAAGTAGCCGGTTTAAGAGGAAAATCAGTTGAGGAATTGTTTTAAAGGATGTTAAAGGAGGTTGCATTGTGGCTAAACTGAAAATCAAATTAGTTAAAAGCACAATCTGCGGCACTGAAAACCAGATCAGAACTGTTCAGGCTCTTGGTTTGCATAAACTGCAGAGTGAAGTGATTCATGAAGATACGCCTCAGATAAGAGGTATGATCAAAAATGTAAGTCATTTATTAAAAGTCGAAGAAGTATAGGAGGTGTCTAAAGAATGCAACTGCAGGACTTAAAACCTGTTCCTGGTTCCAAAAAGAATGCAAAACGCAAGGGACAAGGTCCCGGATCAGGCAATGGTAAAACTGCCGGACGCGGCCAAAAAGGTCAGAAATCAAGATCAGGCGGCGGTGTAAGACCTGGCTTTGAAGGCGGTCAGATGCCTCTGGCTCGCAGACTTCCGAAAAGAGGTTTTACGAATATCTTCAAAAAGGAATATGCGATCGTCAACGTCAGCTCGCTCAACATTTTTGAAAATGATCAGGAAGTTTCGATCGATCTGCTCAGAGAAAACGGTCTGATCAACAGCGAAAAAGACGGCGTTAAAATTTTGGGCAATGGCGATCTGGAAAAAAAATTAATCGTTAAAGTTAATGCTTTCAGTCAATCTGCAATTGAAAAAATTGAAGGTGCAGGCGGGAAAGCAGAGGTGATCTAATTGCTGGAAGGATTAAAAGCTGCGTTAAAGGTAACTGAATTACGCAAAAAGATTTTGTTTACAGTAGCAATGCTTCTGGTATTCAGGATCGGTATTTTTATCCCGGTACCAGGTATCGACCAGGAAGTAATGGCCGATTTTGTTGCTGGCGGATCTTTGCTCGGTTTCTTTGATGTAATATCTGGCGGCGCGTTTTCTAATTTTTCAATTTTTGCAATGAGTATCACCCCGTACATTAACGCATCGATTATCATGCAGCTGCTTACGATAGTTATCCCGGCTTTGGAACGGTTATCCAAGGAAGGCGAAGAAGGACGCCGGAAGATCACTCAGATCACCAGATATTTCACAGTCGTTCTGGCCTTCGTACAGGGCATCGGTATGGGAATCGGTTTGCGCTCAGCTTTATTAAATCCTGGAGCATTGACTTATCTGTTTGTTGCGATCACTTTGACTGCAGGAACGGCGTTCCTGATGTGGTTAGGTGAACAAATAACTGATAAAGGTATAGGCAATGGTATTTCATTGCTGATCTTTGCAGGTATCGTTTCCAGAATTCCTGCTGGTATTACCAGTATCATTGATTATTGGAAAGTCGGAACGATCAACATTCTCAACATTTTATTATTTATCGTGATAGCATTATTGGTCGTTGCCGGTATCGTAGCTGTTCATGAAGGACAGAGAAGGATCCCGGTACAATATGCGAAGAGAGTCGTCGGCAGAAAAGTTTACGGCGGACAATCGACCCATATACCGCTTAAAGTTAACCAGGCCGGTGTTATCCCCGTAATCTTCGCCTCATCCCTGCTGCTGCTTCCGGAAACGATCTGTCAATGGTTTGTCGGACACAGATTCGCTGACTGGTACATCAGCGCTTTCGGATGGGGAACAGTAATGCATTCTATTTTGTATGCGCTGCTGATCATAGCTTTCACTTATTTCTATTCAGCAATTATCATGAATCCTGTAGATGTTGCCGATAATGTCAGAAAGAATGGCGGATTTATTCCCGGGCTTCGCCCAGGCAAACCGACTGCTGATTACATTACCAGAGTAATGAATCGTATTACTTTAGCAGGCGCCCTGTTTCTGGCCTTGATCGCGATCCTGCCGAACTTCATTATTTCAGCGACAGGAGTGAACATTTCTTTCGGCGGCACTGCATTACTGATCGCTGTCGGTGTTGCTTTGGATACGATGAAACAAATTGAATCTCATCTGCTGATGAGAAGCTACGAAGGTTTTATTAAATAATTGCTCAAGTTGCACAAGGAAATAACAATAGCAAAGGTGATAAAATGATTACTATAAAATCACAAAAAGATATTGGTTATATGAGGGATGCCGGCAGAATACTCGGCGAGACCTTTAAGGAACTTGAGAAGTCGATCAAACCGGGAATTACGACTGGTGAATTGGATAAGATTGCTGAAGATTATATTATAAAACGCGGTTCAAGACCTGCGTTCAAAGGATTATATGGTTTTCCGGCCAGTATCTGTGCTTCAGTTAATGATGAAGTAGTTCATGGCATACCTGGTTCAAGAGTACTGCAGGACGGTGATATCATCAGCGTCGATCTGGGTTCGGAAGTTAACGGCTTTTACGGTGACAGTGCCCGTACGTTTCCGGTAGGAAACATAAGTGATGAGGCTAAAGATCTGCTTAAGGTCACTGAAGAGGCGCTGTTCAAAGGGATCGAGCAAGCTGTTGACGGCAATCACGTCTCGGATATTTCCCATGCAGTTCAGGAGTATGTGGAAGCTCATGGTTATTCAGTCGTTCGTGACTATGTCGGACATGGTATCGGACGGCAGATGCATGAGTCACCGCAGGTTCCCAATTATGGTCGTCCCGGTCATGGCCCGCGGCTGAAAGAAGGTATGGCTTTGGCGATCGAACCTATGGTAAATGCTGGCGCCTATGATGTCAGGGTACTGGATAATGATTGGACGGTTGTTACTGTAGACGGAAAGATCTCAGCTCATTTTGAGCATTCAGTGGCGATCACCAAAGGAAAGCCTATAATATTAACAAAGGCATAAAATAATAAGAGGGTAAGTTTTAAGGGATCAGTTTTATTGAAAGACTGATCGATCGTAAGGAGGTTAGCTATCTACTTATGTCAAAGACAGATGTCGTGGAAGTTGAAGGCGTTGTGATTGAACCTTTGCCGAATGCTATGTTCAGGGTTGAATTGCAGAACGGTCATAAGGTTCTGGCTCACGTTTCAGGAAAAATCAGAATGAATTTTATCAGAATTCTGCCGGGTGATAAAGTAACAGTAGAATTATCTCCTTATGATCTGACACGTGGCCGTATTGTATATCGATTCAAATAAACGCAAGGAGGTTTTGAAATGAAAGTCAGATCGTCAGTAAAACCTATCTGCGAAAAATGTAAAATTATTCGCCGCAAAGGTAAAGTAATGGTTATTTGTGAAAACCCGAAACATAAACAGAAACAGGGTTAAGCAGAAAAAGCTGAAGTTTAATTTTTAAAATAGCTGGGAGGTGTTTTAATGGCTCGTATTTCAGGTGTTGATTTACCAAGAGATAAAAGAGCTGAAATCGCGCTTACTTATATTTATGGTATAGGCAAACCAACGTCACAGAAAATATTAAAGGATACAGGCGTGAATCCTGATACCAGGATCAAGGACTTAACCGAGGAAGAAGTCAACAAGATCAGAGATTATATTGACAAGAACCTGCAGGTCGAAGGTGATCTGCGGAGGGAAGTGTCACTTAATATCAAACGGCTTATCGAGATCGGCAGTTACAGAGGCCTGAGACACAGAAGAGGTCTTCCGGTCAGAGGTCAGAATACCAAGAATAATTCCAGAACGAGAAAAGGTCCGAAGAGAACAGTAGGAGCAAAACGCAAATAGATAGGGGGGATATATTTTGGCAGCAAGAAGGCCGGTTAGAACCAAACGTCGTGAAAAGAAAAACGTTGAATTTGGGGCTGCCCATATCAAATCAACATTTAACAATACGATCATAACTATTACTGACAGACAGGGAAATACAGTTTCCTGGTCCAGTTCAGGACAGACTGGATACAAAGGTTCCAGAAAAAGCACTCCTTTTGCCGCACAGATCGCTGCTGAAGCAGCTGCCAAAGTGGCTATCGACCAGGGCATGAAAGAAGTTGAAGTATTTGTTAAAGGCCCCGGATCCGGACGTGAAGCTGCGATCAGAGCTCTGCAGGCTGCAGGACTGGAAGTAAGCACTATTAAAGATGTTACTCCGATCCCCCACAACGGCTGCAGACCGCCGAAACGCAGAAGAGTTTAATAATTAGGGAGGTGTTTAAAGATTGGCTAGAGAGAAAGGACCTCAATGTCGTATTTGCCGTCGCGAGGGTATGAAATTATATTTAAAAGGCGACAGATGTTATTCTCAAAAGTGTTCATTTGATAAAAGATCTTATGCTCCCGGTATGCATGGCCAAAGCCGTAAAAAGGTTTCTGAATATGGTCTGCAACTGAGAGAAAAACAGAAAACCAAAAAATCATACGGAGTTCTGGAAAAACAATTCAGAAACTACTTTGACAGAGCTGACCGTCAGGAAGGCGTTACCGGTGAAAATCTGCTTCGTCTTTTGGAAAGAAGACTGGATAATGTTGTTTTCCGTGTAGGTTTGGGCGCTTCAAGACGTGAGGCCAGACAGTTGGTAAGACATAGTCATTTTACTGTAAATGGCAGAAAAGTTAACATTCCTTCTTACCTGATTAAAGTAGGAGATGTTATTGAAGTTAAAAATAAAAGCAAATCCAGCACCAGATTGAAAGAATTAAAGGACAGAGCTGCTGAGAAAACCATTCCGGAATGGTTGGAATATGACGCAGAACAAATGGCTGCCAAAGTAGTTGCATTACCAACCAGAGAACAAATAGATATGCCGATTGCAGAACACTTGATCGTCGAATTATATTCAAGATAAAGCTGCTGAATAATGTTCGGATTTATTGTTCGAGTTCTCTCAAAGGAGGGTAAGTAGCCCAGTATGTTGGAAATCGAAAAACCAAGAATTGAATGCGTTGAATCCAGTAATGAGAACAATTACGGAAAATTTGTAGTTGAACCGTTGGAAAGAGGTTACGGAACGACTTTAGGTAACTCATTGCGCCGTGTTCTGCTTTCTTCTTTGCCGGGAGCAGCTGTAAGTTCGATCAAAATTGAAGGTGTACTTCATGAATTTTCAACTATTCCAGGTGTTAAGGAGGATGTTACGGATATCGTGATCGCTATGAAGAATCTGCTGCTCAAGGTCAGCGGAAGCGGCAATGATGACCGTATTATGCATCTCGACGTACAGCGGGAAGGGGAAGTGACTGCGGCTGATATAGTGGCCGACGGTGATATTGAGATCCTGAATCCTGATTTGCATATCGCCACACTTGCTCCCGATGCCCGTTTGGAAATGGAGATACATGTAAGCAAAGGCCGGGGTTACGTACGGGCTGAAAAGAACAAAAACGAAGAACATGTGATTGGTGTTATTCCGACTGATTCTATTTTCACTCCGGTGGTTAAAGTAAACTATAATGTTGAAAATACCAGAGTTGGTCAGATAACTGATTTTGATAAACTGACGCTTGAAGTCTGGACTAACGGAAGCATCAAACCGGATGAGGCGATCGGTTTGTCGGCAAAGATACTTAGTGAACATCTTGGCCTGTTCATAGGTTTGACCGAAACCGCCAGCGAAGTTGAAATCATGGTTGAAAAAGAAGAAGAGAAAAAAGATAAATTACTGGATATGAGTATTGAAGAGCTTGATTTATCTGTACGTTCATATAATTGCCTTAAACGCGCGGGAATAAACAATCTGGAAGAGCTTATTTCCAAAACGGATGAGGAAATGATGAAAGTTAGAAATTTAGGCAAAAAATCACTGGAAGAAGTGATCAACAAGCTCAAGGATCTGGGATTTTCTTTGAAAAAATCTGATGAAAGAAATT
>JAZPYJ010000033.1:0-4765 GCA_045544075.1 Thermoanaerobacteraceae bacterium | reverse complement strand
CCGTGTTATTTCTTCGGGACCTAACTTTGTATCTCTGGCATCACACTCATATTCCTCTATATGAATAGAAGTGAAATAATCTTCCTTAACCAGTTTCTCACTTATTAGAATGGCGTCTTCGTAATTATAGCCTTCCCACGGCATGATCGCCACCAGAACATTGCGTCCCAGCGCCAGCTCTCCATGATCAGTTGAAGGACCGTCCGCAATAATCATACCTTTGGTTATTCTGTCACCTTTACTGACTATCGGCCTTTGATTGATACAGGTGCCCTGATTGGAGCGAATGAATTTCAGGAGCTTATATTCCTTTTTCGTTCCGTCATCATTAGCCACTGTGATCATTCTCGCAGTTACCTGCTCAACCACACCGTCTTTTTCTGCCAGAATAACAACGCCTGAATCACGGGCTGCTTTATATTCCATTCCCGTTCCGACATAAGGAGCGTCTGTTCTCAGAAGCGGAACTGCCTGCCTCTGCATATTCGCACCCATTAACGCACGGTTCGCATCATCATGCTCCAGGAACGGTATCAACGCTGTAGCGATACTGAAAACCTGTTTGGGGGATACATCCATATAGTCCAGTTTATTTTTAGCGACCTGAAGTATCTCGCTTCCGTGACGGGCATTGATTCTGTCTTCTGTAAAACAAAGATTTTCATCCAGCTGTGCATTAGCCTGAGCGATCACGTAATGCTCTTCTTCATCCGCCGAAAGATATTCTATTCTTTCGGTTACCTGTCCGGCTTCTTTATCCACCTTTCTGTAAGGCGTCTCAATGAATCCGAACTCATTGATGCGGGCATAAGTGCTGAGCGCGCCGATCAGTCCGATATTCGGTCCCTCAGGAGTTTCGATTGGACAAATACGGCCGTAATGCGAATGATGGACATCACGGACCTCAAAGCCGGCTCTTTCTCTGCTCAATCCTCCCGGGCCAAGTGCAGAAAGACGTCTCTTATGCGTTAACTCCGATAAAGGATTGGTCTGATCCATAAACTGCGACAACTGACTGCTGCCGAAAAACTCTTTAACAGCAGCCACTACCGGCCGGATATTGATCAATGCCTGCGGAGTGATAACATCCACATCCTGGATAGTCATTCTTTCGCGAACTACTCTTTCCATTCTTGACAGGCCGATCCTGAATTGATTCTGGAGCAGCTCTCCGACCGAGCGCAGTCTGCGGTTGCCAAGGTTATCTATATCATCCACCGAACAGCTGTCATCGTTATTCATAAGACGAAGCAGATAGCGCAGAGTCTCGATTATATCTTCAATTGTAAGCTCACG
This sequence comes from Thermoanaerobacteraceae bacterium, assembly GCA_045544075.1. GTDB lineage: Bacteria > Bacillota > JAZPYJ01 > JAZPYJ01 > JAZPYJ01 > JAZPYJ01. The sequence goes on along the minus strand of JAZPYJ010000033.1, from coordinate 3,469 downwards.
AATGAAGTGACGCTCTTTGGGAACATCTTTGTTCAGATATTTGTCGAACTCAACTTCTCCGTCAGAATCATCACTATAAGCATATAAAATACCATGATGAAGTTTTTTGTTGAGCTTATATCTTCCTACATTAGCCAGATCATAACGTCTCGGCTCAAAGAATAAACCATTAAGCAAGCCGCGTGCGTTCTCGACCGTCGGCGGCTCACCCGGCCGTAATTTTTTATATATTTCGACCAGTGCATCTTCAACACTTTCCGTATTATCTTTACCAAGCGTTTCCAGTATCGCATTGTCATTATCGAACAATTCACTGATCTCGGCATCAGTACCGTAACCAAGTGCCCTGATCAGGACAGTTGCCGGCATTTTCCGAGTTCTGTCAATACGAACAAATATCTGATCATTAAGATCACTTTCAAATTCCAGCCATGCACCCCTGTTCGGAATGATGGTGCTGCCGTAAAGTGCTTTTCCGCTTGAATCGATCGTTCTGGCAAAATAAACACCCGGGGAGCGTACCAGCTGACTGACAATAACACGCTCTGCCCCGTTAATGATAAAGGTTCCCTTATCAGTCATCAGCGGGAAATCACCCATAAAAACTTCTTGTTCTTTAACTTCACCCGTTTCCTTGTTGATCAGCCGAACTTTAATGCGCAAAGGAGCAGAGTAAGTAACGTCTCTTTCCTTACATTCTTCGACTTCATATTTCGGAGTTCCCAGATTATAATCCAAGAATTCCAAAACCAAGTTGCCTGTGAAATCCTGAATAGGAGAAATGTCGCGGAATACTTCTTTCAAGCCGTCTTGTAAAAAGCATTTGTAAGAATCTCGCTGGATTTCAATCAGATTAGGAACATCCAAAACTTCCTGAAGTTTGCTGTAACTCCATCTGACCTGGGTTCCTACTCTTTCAGGATTGATCATAATACCGATCACACCCCTTAAAATTATAGTAGTTCTAGTCGATTGACATCGTGCGCAAATTATATTGTTATAATAATACCAATATCACCACAGCATTTTCTCATAAAAATACTAGGGTAATATATCCTAAAATAACATTATGATATATTATCACTGCTCGGGGAATATGTCAAGATTTTTTTGAAATTTTATTTGCTTTTGATCAGATATGCCCATTTAATAAGAAAAGGAATGAAAATAAAAAGATCCGTGCAGCTCATAAAGAGAGCACGGATCATATTCAGCTTTCGATGAAAGAAAACTATTTGAGTTCGATAGTTGCTCCGACTTCTTCCAGTTTCCCTTTGATCTCTTCTGCTTCTTCTTTGCTGACTTTTTCTTTAACCGCTTTAGGAGCGCTGTCAACAACTTCTTTAGCTTCTTTCAGGCCAAGACCGGTGATTTCGCGAACAACTTTGATTACGTTGATCTTCTTGTCGCCTACAGCTGCCAATACTACATCAAATTCGGTCTGTTCTTCTGCTGCTGAAGCCGCTGCTGCTGCCGGAGCTGCTGCTGCTACTGCTGCAACCGGAGCTGCTGCACTTACGCCGAATTCTTCCTCAAATGCTTTTACTAATTCTGCTAATTCCAATACTGTTAAACCTTTAACTATTTCCAATACTTCTTCAACTTTTGACATATTCGATATCCTCCTCAATAATAATTAAAATATTTTATTCTTCTGCTTGTTTTTTGCGGACCGCTTCCAATACATAAACCAGATTTCTGATATTTGCCTGCAGTACATTGGCAAATCCGTACATAGGTGCTTGCATAGAACCCAGTGCTTTTGCCAGCAGTTCTTCTCTTGAAGGCAATTCAGCCAGTTGTTTTACCGCAGCGGCGTCAACGACTTTCCCTTCCAATACCGCAGATTTGATCTCCAACAGTTTGGTTTCTTTGGCAAAAGTCAATAATACTTTTGCAGGTGATGCCGGATCTGTTTCATTATATGCGATAGCAGTCGGCCCTTCCAGATACTGTTCCAGGCCTTCAATGCCCAGATTATCAGCAGCTATCTTGGTCATTGTGTTTTTGCTGACTTTTAATTCAGTTCCGCTTTCTCTCAATCTTGTTCTAAGATCGGAAATCTGCGCGACACTAAGTCCTCGATAATCAGTCAGTATCGCTACTATCGATTTTTCAAGTTTTCCCTGAATCTCTTTAACAGCAGCTTCTTTAATTTCCCGGTTGCTATTCATCCTTTAATATACACCTCCTTCATGCTGATCTGAAAACAAAAGCCTCTGCAGGCCGCAGAGGCTTAATAGACACAAACAGACAGAGATATCTGTTATCGATCTATATTTTTACCTCGGCGGGTGCATAAATGCTATTAAACTATTTTACAGTCAAACCTCTGTTCAGATATGTTTGACAATAGTACCTGCTATCTCAGGCAATATTTGATTGTTTGGATTTTACTGATTGCCGGTACCGACTTTCAGGGCATTGATCTTTAATCCAGGGCCCATTGTCGTGGAAACATTAACGCTTTTCATATATGTTCCCTTGGCAGCCGCCGGTTTTGCCTTGATCAAAGTATCCATTAACACGTTGAAATTATCCAGCAGTTTCTCCAGATCAAAGGATACCTTGCCGATAGGAGCATGGATAATAGAGGCTTTGTCCAGACGGTATTCGATTTTACCGGATTTAAACTCTTTTACAGCCTTTTCCAATTCCATCGTAACCGTACCGGTCTTCGGATTAGGCATCAGGCCCTTTGGTCCTAAAGTACGGCCCAATTTACCTACCTGACCCATCATATCCGGGGTCGCGATAGCTACATCAAAATCCAGCCAGCCTCCGCTGATCTGAGCAACCAGATCTTCTGCTCCGACAACATCCGCTCCGGCTTCCTGAGCTTCCTTTTGTTTATCGCCTTTAGCAAAAACGATGACTCTCTTGTCCTTGCCCAAGCCATGCGGCAGAGCAACGGCACCGCGAACCTGCTGATCGGCCTGACGTCCGTCAACACCGAGTTTAACAGCAACCTCAACGGTCTCATCAAATTTTGCGGAAGCAACGTCTTTTAAGACCTGCAGCGCTTCAGCCGGTTCATAGATCTTGCCTTTTTCAAGTTTCTTTACTATTTCCTGTGTTCTTTTGCCTACTTTTGCCATTAAAAATCCCCCTTTGTGGTAATTACGGAATATTTGCTCCTCCCACTAAAGCTTGAATATCTGTAATATTATCCTTCTACGACCTCAATACCCATGCTGCGAGCTGTACCTTCGATGATTCTAACTGCGGCATCTATATTAAAAGCATTTAAATCTTTTAATTTCAATTCTGCAATTTCCTGGACTTTTGATCTCGGCACTTTTGCAACTTTTACTCTGTTAGGTTCACCTGATGCTTTTTCAATTCCGGCTGCTTTCTTCAATAATACAGCCGCCGGCGGAGTCTTTGTAATAAAAGAAAATGATCTATCTTCATAAACAGTGATCTCGACCGGTATAATCATTCCGGCATCCTTTGCTGTTTTTTCATT
>JAZPYJ010000032.1:0-12118 GCA_045544075.1 Thermoanaerobacteraceae bacterium | reverse complement strand
CGGAAGAACTGTATGGTACGAGATCGATCTGCCGGCTGTGATAGAATATCGACGTACTCTGCTAACTGAATCGGAGCGGGATCGTTTTCTGGCGGAGGATGCTTTTGAGTGCGGATGGATCGGGAAAATACGACAGGACTTCCCTACTGAACCTGTGCTGGTCACTGCCAGCGGTCTGTTCTACTATTTTGCAGAGGATACTGTCATTAAACTGCTGCGTGATCTGCAGAATTACGGAGATATCGAGGTCGTATTCGATACCGTAAATAAGAGCGGCATGAAGCGAATGTCCAAATGGATGAAGCAGGTAGGACATGAAGACGCGGATATGTATTTTTATGTTGATCATATAGATGATCTTGCTTCAGTTGTAGGAGGTTCCTGCCGCGCGCTGAAGGAGGAGAATTATTACGCTCATACCAGCCGTGCCGGCCTGAGTGCGGGAACAAAATTCAATATGTTAGGTTCTGACCTGTTCAGCATGGTAAAGATGATACATCTGCATATATGATTTCATTTTACTGAGACGTATGCAGCAATAAATCTCTTTATGGTCAGCAGAATAAAAAATGAGAAACGCAAACCCCCTCATCAATATGATATGAGGGGGTTTACTTCAGGCGTTATTCTTCGATAGCGCCGGCCGGGCATCCGGCCTGACAGGCGCCGCACTCGACGCAAGAATCAGTGATGACAAAAGCGTCACCGCTTTCCTCGATTGCGCCGACAGGGCAGCTTGCCATGCATGCACCACAGGCGATGCACTGATCATTGATCTTAAAAGCCATGTAGTTGCACCTCCTTCCAGAAACTGCATATACTTTAGCAGCTGTTTGCCGCAGTTGGTTCGGAGACTGTAAAAGCAGTCACGAAAGAATGCAGAACAGCACTGCCGCCTGACGGAAAACAGCAGCTATGTAAATGGGAAATCAATCATATTTTAGTTAGATATATTTAACTTATCAATGTAAAAAGACTATGTTTTATTATGATTTGTCAGGGGAAAATAAGAAACGGGATCATTGATCTGTCCAGCGCCAGCCGCCGGCAAGTCCGGGCTGGTAATGGCTGAGCATTTCCTGAAGTGACTGATGCATTTGTTCCGATTGGACAACTTCCATGCCTTTAAGCAGCAGATCATGTGATGCGTCTATATCATTCAAGGCATCGCGCATGATGATGGACAGATTGATAAAGGCCATACCGAAGACCAGATCATCCAGTCGGGAGGCGATGCAGCCTGCCAACTCATCGGTTTCAAAATCATCAAGAGCGATCAGCAGGGAATGTGCGGTTTCGTATTGTTCACAGTCAAAAGCACAGATGCCGTGCAGAATGCGGTGATATATCCAATTATCGTCACCCATGCTTATGCATTCCAGTGCTTTGTCAAATTCATCCTTCATCCAGGCAGCTGCGGACATATAGTATATGCTTTTGGCGAGATACATATTTTCAGGATCCTCATGATCGTCAGGGTTATCAGAACTGTGGTATTTCAGAGACATTACCAGACAGCGGCTGGCATAGTCGAATACTTCGTCCCATTGATTGCTGTTCAGATATTCCTCACTGAGCGCATAGGCGACCAGCATGGCACAGTATGCCGCACTGAAATCAGGACCTTTGAAAGCTGCCTGTTCATACCAGTAGAGAGCGTCAGCGTTTTGCTCGTCCTGCAGATATTGCTCGGCGAGCAAAGTCATTGCGGTTATATCGCCGTTTTGAGCAGCGGATAATAATTGATCAGTATTCATATTCTGCCTCCAGGCCGGATGATAGATTATTCGAGGGATCAGTCTAAACTCAGATCGTTAAAGAACAGGGGATAGCGCTGTATAAATTCTGTCAGGATCAAATCGGCAACCTCACGCATCTGGGGGTGAGCTCTTTTTGCGCAGCGCAGGAGGAAAAAGTGTCTCCATTCGCGCAGGTTCATCGTCATGATGATCTCGGTTTTAAGTGAATTGGGAAGTACTCCCCGCGCTTCTTCCGGCTTGGCACCGAGATTGATCAGATCGAGATAGTTCTGCTCAGCGCAGCGCAGACTCTTTTGCCACAGTTCATATTTTTCACGATCGGTCGGCTGATCGAGATCATAGCCGAAAGCATCTTTGATGTCGATGAATGTGATCTCACCGCCGAATTTCTCGTTGGCATAATTGCAGTAGCGGGTGCTTTCCTGACTGTAGCTTGCGATCCGATGGCGAACGATCTCGTGAGTCACTCCGCGGTCGCATATAACGTGTACACTTATGGAAGCGTGTTCAATGACCGATTCATGACCGCTTTTGATTATGCGCTGCAGAAAATAATCGGCTGAGCCTGGCTGTATATTACCTTCGCTTTTATAGCAGACACGTCCGATCTGCTCAAGCTTTTTTTTCATGGCTTCGTAGTCGGGAGCATCGATGATCTCAATGCCGGGCGAAATTATTTTCACAGCAGTCCACTCCTTTTATTATACTTGAATAAATCACAGCCTTTTCCCTATTTTACTTTATTATGTTATAGGCTGTCAAATAAATATTTTAATGTGTCGGAGTGTTTTTACAGAAGAAAATGTTATTGCGTGCAGGTGTACCTGATGATAAAATATTTATAGCAAAAGGATCGTTTATTAATTTCCGCTGCATTACGGACATTCAGGAGAGATATCTATGCGGGAGAAAATTTTCAGCACCGAACTGGGAGACATTCATTACTGGATCAATGATTTTACTGCGGGAAGACCTGCACTGATCTTTCTGCCCGGACTTACTGCGGACCACAGGCTGTTTGACCGGCAGATCGAGTATTTTGCCGATAGGTTCAACGTTCTGGTGTGGGATGCTCCGGGTCATGGGGCATCCCGGCCGTTCGAGCTCAACTTCAGCCTGATGGATAAAGCTGTCTGGGTCGGTCGGATAGCGGAACAGGAAGCGATCAGTGATCCGTTTCTGATCGGTCAGTCCATGGGCGGTTATGTCGCGCAATGTTTTTTTGAAAAGTTTCCTCATGCTGCGGCAGGTTTTGTCAGTATCGACTCTGCATCTCTGCAGCGAAAATATATCACGGCGCCAGAACTGTGGCTGCTGAAAAGGATGGAGCCTGTCTATAAACTGTACCCGTGGGGCAGGCTGGTAAAAGACGGAGTCCACGGATGTGCCGTATCCGATTACGGCAGGCAGCTGATGTACAGCTTTATTGGCTCTTACGGGAAAGATGAATACTGCCGTCTGGCGGGACACGGTTATCGGATCCTGGCGGAAGCGATAGAAGCAGATCTGCCTTATAAACTTCCTGAAGCGTCGTTGCTGATTTGCGGCAAGCTGGATAGAGCCGGATCGACGCGACGTTATAACCGAAAATGGAGCGCAGATGAGGGGCTTCCCATTGAGTGGATAGACGACGCAGGACATAATTCCAACACTGATCAGCCTGATGTGATAAACCGTCTGATCGAAGAGTTTGTGGGCAGAGTGACCCAAAATAATTAAAAAATCTGCTTGACCTTGGCTGTGATTTGTGATATATTATCATTTGTTCGAACAAGTTGAGCCGAAGTGGCGGAACTGGCAGACGCGCACGACTCAAAATCGTGTGGCTTAGGTCATGCGGGTTCGATTCCCGCCTTCGGCACCATATAAGCGGATGTGGCGGAATTGGCAGACGCGCTAGATTCAGGTTCTAGTGGCATTAAGCTCGTGCAGGTTCAAGTCCTGTCATCCGCACCAGAGCGGAACGGTTATTTAGATAAAATAACCGTTCTGTTTTTTTACCCAAAAAGCTGACAGCTGATTTTTAGACGATTTCACCCAGATAAACGGGCAGCTTAGTGACTGGGCACACTTTTATTTTACATCCCGTTGATACTCTGCAGATACTGTCGTCCATGAGTGAAAAGTACTAGCCGGTATGTTTAATGACACTATGGAGGATCCAGATCATGTTGCGAACATGAAAAATATGTACGCTGATCATAAGCATATAGGAAATGAATCGTGGAATCATCTTAATGCCACGAAGGAACTTCAGGCAAGGTACATAGCAAGGTCGTTGATGGCTTTTATGAACTAAAAACAGCAATAGGACAGAAGATGTTTATTGGGAGATGGTTTGCTTTATTCAAGAATCTGTTTGTTAACTTTGCTGTTAATGATGAGAAAGGTCTTCTTTACAAGTTTTGTATATTTGGGATAATCAGGTCCTGAAAAAGGGGAAACCGGAATGGAAAGAGCCGAAGGGTATAGAATTTCAAAATACAAGAGTTATTTCCATAAAGATGCCGATCGCATTACGATAATTGGACAGAGATTTTCCGGGATATCCTCAGCCGGGATATGGCCGGCGCAGAATATGAACGTTTTTTCTTCTTACAGAGATTGTTTTATGAAAAAATGCATGGGTAAATAGATATTTGCCGAGCAGAATCCGGGCAAAGCCCGTGAATTGATCAACGGAAATGATAAAAATGAATTCTGGTACCATCCGGACGCAGAGAATACTAATCGACTGACGGTAAAGATCAAACTTAAATATGATCTGGTGGATAAGCTGAAAACTATTCTAAGAACAATTTCGGCAGCAGCGACGGCTTCAGCGAAATCAGGATCATTTTGCGGAAAGATACTCGTTGACTGTCAGATGTTATCGTATTAATCAATAAACGCCGGGCTGCATTATTGATATCAACCCGGCGCTATTCATTTTGCTGACGATCTCATATGTCTTTACAGATCGATCTTATCAAATCTGTCCACAGATCTTTTTATCGCGGTCCGGGTCATAATAATGTAACACATCAAACCGATCGAGAAGATAATCAGCTGCAGAACTATGCTGTCAAATCCGAACGCATTAATGGCTTCCATTCCGGGAAGATGATGCAGCGTTTCCGCGACAGTAATTACCAGAAAAGCGATGATAATGAACCGGATGAACGGCTTGCCGTAATCGTAGGCGGTTTTGAAAAAACCTCCCACAAAAATAAGATTGAAGATACCGAAGATCAAAAGGGCGAAAGCAAGAAATACAAGATTGGCATTCATCATGGCGTTTGTACGGTAGACAAAAGCATCGGACAAAACGGTCATGCGGCAAAATGTCAAAACTGTCATCAACACGAAAGCGCAGGCTTCGATGAAAATGCAGAATGCGAATTTGCTTTTCACTACATCGGCCTTCGCTGTCGGGAGCAGTACTGAATAAAGAATATCACCGTTTTCCCTTCCTGCCTGAAAAGAATGAAAGATCCCGAAGGAGATGAAAAATGCTCCGACCAGGATCGGATAGCCCGGAAGCAGGGTCATCAGTCCGAACAGAATAAACAGGAAGGTTAGTTTGGACGCGCTGAGTTTGATTTCCTTGTTTAATAAATTTTTCATTTTAGGCTGTTCCTTTCCAGTCTGAGAAAGGCGTCCTCAAGAAATTCCCCTGACAGACAGTTTTCCGCAATGAATTCATTTTTTGGCATAGCCGCGGCGATCTTTCCCTGATGAATATAGATAATATCATCCGCACATTTTTCTATATCCGATATTATATGAGTGGAAAAAAGAATCGCGGTTCCTTCGTTTTTCAGATGCGTGAAGAGATAGAGAAGGTCGTTTCGGGAAAAGGGATCGATACCGCTGGTCGGTTCATCCAGGATAAGCAGTTCCGCATTGTGTGATAAAGCAAGCAGCAGGTTGAATTTTACCTTCATTCCATCGGATAGCTCAGAAGGAGTTTTTTCCTCATTCAGTTCAAACATATGCAGATATTTATTATATGCGGCTTCATTCCATTCGGGATAAAAACTTTTGGTCACCGCAACGATATCTTTTATCTTTTTTTTCGTATAATAGCTGACAGCTCCGGTGGAATACCCGATTCGGTGCTTGATCTCGGTTTCATGTTCGGTCAATGTCAGATCAAAGTATCGTACAGTACCGCCGTCCGGATGGACCAGGTTGAGCAATGATTTTATAGTAGTCGTTTTACCTGCTCCGTTTCGGCCGATAAAGCCGGCTATATGTCCTTTTTCTATGGAGAAGGATACATTTTGCAGCCTGAATGACGGGTAGGTCTTACATAGATTATTGACGTTCAGGATACTCATATTGTTTCATATTCCTTTCTGTTTCGATCATAATAAGCATTATTTGCTGTTCTGCATGAAGTATTTATCCGATGATGATTTTACGAGCTTTCATCATCGTCTTGATCGTTGAATGTCATGCCGAACAGGTTGGAAAAAGCGCCTTTAGGAGGGATGGCTATCCCTCTCTTTTCATCTCCGAGAAGAAGAAGTGTATCTCCCGGCTTTATATCGAAAATATCACGTGCCTGCTTTGGAATTACGATCTGTCCTTTTTCACCTACAGTAGCTGTCCATGCATAACGTCCTTTTGGCCCGTTCATTTTTTATCTCCTTAAGTATGATTTGTATAACATATTATACTTAGATAAATGAGTAATGTCAACTGAATCCGGAAAATTTTTAGTGAAAAAAGTGCTTATGTTTTATTTTTCTTTAAACAATGATTATTAAATCTTTTTTCAGGATATTTTAAGTCAGCTGAATATAATAAAAAATAAAGGGGCTATGCCACATCCGTGCAGGCGAGCTTATAATTCCGCGGCTATAGTCTGTATAAGAGAAAGGACGGTACGATGCAAGGTATTGCTTTTGCAGGAAAGACAGATGAGGTAAGTCAAAAGCTGAACGATATTAAAATGTTAGAGAATGATTGCAATAATATCCGTAAAAAAATCTTTTCTGCGGCTGAGAGAATTGAAGAAGGGAATTTGGCCAGGGCAGGAATTCAGTCGGATGATCACCGGCGTATCGCCTTGATACCTGCCTATGAGCCGGATATTATTCTGCTGCATTTAAAAAAAGGTTTGAATTTATCTTAGTGAATGACGACAATGCCGGTGATAATAATGTGCTGCGTATTTGCGATGATGCATTTGTTCAGCATTTTTTGATTTTTAGCGGGGGAAAAGTACATTCTGATTAAATAGAAAAAGGATGTGAATTATATTGTTCAAAAAGCAAACAATATGGGCAGTTGTATATACAGCGTTTCTTTTATCTTTTACCATATATGTGCTGCTGGATACTTTTATTATTTCATGCGTTTATGCAGAGGCCCCGATCGATCAGGAACAGATCAGCACAGAAACAACAGAAACGGAAACAGCTTATGAAATGAAAAATGATGATGAAACGCTTTTAGTTTCAGATGCATACTATTCTGATGAAAATATAACAGTGGAGATAACCGAGTATAACGAATACGATTCGACGATCTACGTGGCTGATATTCAGGTATCTTCTGCAGATTATCTGAAAACTGCTTTGGCTCAGGGGATTTATGGAAGAAATGTGACTGCTGAAACATCGGAGACAGCTGAGGATAATAATGCGATACTGGCTGTTAACGGAGATTTCTATGGTGCCCGGGAATATGGATATGTTATACGCAATGGCACTTTATATCGCAGTAAGGCCTCCCGGGATCAGGAAGATCTGGTGATCTATAAAAACGGTGATTTTTCTGTAATAAATGAGGAAGATATTTATGCTGAAGAACTTCTGGCAGACGGAGCGCAGCAGGTTTTGTCTTTCGGCCCGGCATTGATATCGGATGACGAGGTAACTGTGGATCCGGAGGATGAAGTAGGCAGGGCAAGGAGCAGTAATCCGAGAACTGCTATAGGAATTATCGATGATCTCCATTATGTATTTGTAGTCTCCGATGGCCGGACGAACGAAAGCGAAGGACTTTCTCTCTATCAGCTGGCTGAATTTATGCATTCGCTTGGCGTGACAACTGCGTATAATCTGGATGGGGGAGGTTCATCGGCTATGTATTTCAACGGTGAGATAGTAAATAATCCGACTACAGGCGGGGACAGGATCAAAGAAAGGAGCGTGAGTGATATTGTTTACATCGGATACTGATAAATCCGGGAAAAAGATAAAAACTTTCATATTATATTTACTGGCCGCGATCGGCTGTGCAGTTTTCGGAGCTGTATATGAAATGTTCAGTTTCGGCGTTTATTCATATTATATGATAGGCGCATTTCTGATACCTCTGACAGGAGGCGGACTGCTTTTGCTGCTGGACCGGCTGCTTCCTGTAGATCAGAATACCGAATCAAAAGCCTGCGGTTTTTATCACGCGGGGATCGCAACTCTGACTGTAGGCAGTATAATACGCGGCATTCTGGAAATCTACGGAACGATGAATAGCCTTTCGTATGCTTATTGGTATGCAGGAGCAGTTTTGATAATTATAGCGCTGATATTGTATGTAAGCGGATCAGCTAACAGGCCGGCTGAATGAAATACAGTCGATCATAATCGGAATAGGGTCTGACATAAGTTAAAACGATACCGATACAATAAATTGAACCTGATTATAATGCGCATGTGAATTCCTGTGAATAAGCATGTGCATTTGTTTATCTGCATTTGTTCACATTATAATGATTCAAGTATCATTGACAAAGTGATGAATATGTGATAATATAATATACAATAAAAATTGATCTCATGTTATAATAAATGGAGGATTATCATGGCGTTATCGGATCGCAGCATAGATCCCCGCTTGCTTGCAAGTGCAAAGAAACATTTTCTGAAATATGGTTTCCGGAATGCGTTTCTAACTGATATTTGTAAGGACGCGGACATAACAACCGGTGCTGTTTACAAAAGATACAAGGGCAAGGAAGAGCTATTTCACGCCTGTGTAAGGGATATTTTAGAGTTCTTCGATGAGAGGCTTGATTATTTCGGAAAAATCGATCTTTCAGATTGGTCAGATCATCGTTTATTGTCTTTGTGGTGCGATACTGAAAAGAACTATCTGAAATTTATGAATTATATAAATAACTATCGGGATTCTTTCGAAATGCTGCTGAATTGTGCGGCCGGGACAAGATATGAGAATTTCCGACGTGATTTTTGCGCAAAAGTATGTGCGGTTGATTATCGTTATCTGGCAGAACTGCAGAAAAGGGGACTGGCGCGGACGGATATAACCAGGGAGGATCTTTACATACTTCTGAAAGGAAGTTGGGAACTTCTTTTTGAGCCTATCGTCCATGACCTGGAAGGAGAACGATTAGAAAAATATATAAAAATAAGTTCTAAACTGGTCGATTGGAAAAGCGCTCTTGGTTTAAAGGTATAGTGTATTATTTAAATTTGATTGCTGATTATATGGGTGCCGTATGATGCGGCGCTTTTTTGTTTTACGATCATATAATAAACATCTTGCACAGCTGTGCTGCCGCGGTATGGTTTATTTTGAAAATCTCTTGCTATAATCAGCAGGAGTAGTGTATAATAACCTCATATGGTTTTAGCAATTATACATAAAAAATCAATGGAGGAGTGAAAAAATGGGAGACAGAGAACGTCTTAACAGTCGGTTGGGATTTATCCTGCTCAGTGCCGGCTGTGCAATCGGTTGTGGTAATGTCTGGAAGTTTCCGTGGATGTGCGGACAATACGGAGGAGGAGGCTTTCTCCTGATTTATTTATTGTGTCTGTTTGTCCTTGGCCTGCCTGTCATGATTATGGAGTTTTCGATGGGACGAGCTTCTCAGGCCAGTCCTGTCCGTATGTATCAGAAACTTGAGAAACCGGGACAAAAATGGCATATTCATGGCTATTTTGCCTTGTTTGGCAACGTTTGTCTGATGGCATTTTACACTGTAGTAACAGGCTGGATGATGTACTATTTCATAAAATTTGCTATGGGACAGAATGAAGGTCTGGGTTTTGTCCCGATGATCACTGATCCGGGAATCAACATGGGATACATGCTGTTTGCGGTTGCGCTGGGATTCGGCATTCTCTGCTTTAATCTGCAGGGGGGTCTGGAAAGGGTAACCAAGGTACTGATGATTTCTTTACTGGCTCTTATGGTTATCTTGGCCGTTCATTCTATTTCACTGGATGGTGCCGGCAAAGGTTTGGCTTTTTATCTTGTACCTGATTTTTCCAAGATCAATGGTCAGGTTTTGGTAGGAGCCATGAATCAGGCATTCTTTACTCTGAGTCTCGGTATCGGTTCTATGGCCATCTTCGGCAGCTATATCGATAAAAACCGTTCGCTTATGGGTGAATCGATCAGTGTTATTTCATTGGATACTTTTGTGGCTATTATGGCCGGTCTGATTATCTTTCCGGCGTGTTTTACCTATGGAGTTCAGCCGGATGCCGGTCCATCGCTGCTGTTCAATACTATGGCTACAGTTTTCAATAATATGAGCGGCGGACGGGTCTGGGGATCGTTGTTCTTCCTGTTCATGGTGTTTGCAGCACTTTCGACTGAGCTCGCGGTATTTGAAAACATTCTGGCCTGTATCCGTGAAATGACCGGATGGAGCCGCCCGAAAGGCTGTTTGATCTGCGGCATCGGTATTGCGTTGATTGCTTCAACTACTGCTCTTGGCTACAGTGTGCTTTCCTCATTCCAACCATTCGCTGAAGGTTCAGCCTGGCTGGATTTCTGGGATTTCCTGGTTAGCAACAACCTGCTTCCTCTGGGCGCATTGATCTTCGCGCTGTTTTGCTGCAGTAAGCGTTACGGCTGGGGTTGGGATAATCTTATGGCTGAAGCAAATACAGGCAAGGGACCTAAAGTTAAAAACTGGATGAGACCTATTTTCCAGGTCGTTGTTCCTCTGGCAATTTTGATTATTTATATATACGGTTTAGTTACTTTCAATTGGTGAACTAATAAATGTTCAGCATTAAAAGCCGTTCTCCGTTTTTAGTAGGGGAACGGCTTTTTTATAACGAATATACCGGGAGAAGTGAAAAAATTGAAGAATCAAAACTGCTTTTGAATATATACTTAGTTCATTTTCAGGTTGTAACATGTTATAAAAATATGATATAATAATCTAATAAATACACAGTTAAAACTATAAGAATAAGTGATTTTAGTAAATAGATAGTAATAATCGGAATCGGAAAGATCAAAATGAAAAACAGTATTATTATCAAAGGAGCACGGGCCAATAATCTGAAAAATATTGATGTGGAGATCCCGCGCAATCAGCTGACTGTAATGACAGGACTGAGCGGCAGCGGCAAATCGTCGCTCGCTTTTGATACTATTTATGCTGAGGGACAGAGAAGATATGTTGAATCATTGTCAGCATATGCCCGCCAGTTTCTGGGTCAGATGGAAAAGCCTGACGTAGATTATATTGAAGGTTTATCACCTGCTATTTCCATTGATCAGAAAACCACAAATAAAAATCCCCGTTCAACAGTAGGAACAGTAACTGAAATATATGATTATTTTCGCCTGCTTTTTGCAAGAATAGGGAAACCGCACTGCCCTGTATGTCATAAACCTATTACCCAGCAGACGGCGGAACAAATGGTCGATCAGTTGATGCGTTTGCCTGAGAGAAGCAAAATACAGATATTGGCTCCGGTGATACGCGGCCGCAAGGGAGAACATCATAAAGTACTGGCTGATATAGGAAAACAGGGTTTTGTTCGAGTCAGGATAGACGGAGAAGTTCATGAACTTTCAAAAAATATCAGTCTGGACAAGAATAAAAAACATACGATCGAGGTTTTGGTGGATCGCCTGATCATAAAAGAAGGTATTTCTTCCCGCCTTAACGACTCGCTGGAAACTGCTCTGAAGCTTGGCAGCGGTAATGTTATAGTGGATGTGGACGGTTCCCGGATTCTTAATTTCAGTGAAAATTTTGCCTGTGTAGACTGCGGGATCAGTCTGGAAGAAATAACTCCGCGCATGTTTTCCTTCAATAGTCCTTTTGGTGCCTGCCCTGAATGTATGGGACTGGGTGTAAAAGTAGAGTTCGATCTGCAACTGGTAATTCCTGATATGAATAAATCGCTGGCGGAAGGAGCGATAGTACCGTGGAGCAAAAGTCCCAGCGGCTATTATCTGCAGTTTTTACGGGGAGTAGCGGATCATTACGGCTTTGATTTTAATGCACCGCTGTCGGAACTGACGAAATATCAGATGGATAAAATACTTTACGGAACAGGCAATGAAAAGGTATCGTTCCGATACGAAAATATATTTCATCAGATAAGAAACTATAATACTGCCTTTGAGGGAGTTATTCCTATCCTGAA
>JAZPYJ010000031.1:0-3589 GCA_045544075.1 Thermoanaerobacteraceae bacterium | reverse complement strand
CACCATATATTTATCGCTGGCGTCCCAAGAGGGATTCGAACCCCCGGCACACGGATTAGAAGTCCGTTGCTCTATCCAACTGAGCTATTGGGACAATGGAGCGGGTGAAGGGGATCGAACCCTCGCAACCAGCTTGGAAGGCTGGGGCTCTACCACTGAGCTACACCCGCACAATCATTATATATTCACTTGACACAAGAACTAGTATACCCAATAATTCAGTCTTTGTCAAGAATTAATTAACAGTTTTTGCTTGCGTAAGGCAACATTTCCCGATAGCGACTGCCGGAAGCAGCTTTATTTCAGATACAGTCCTATAAGCCGGAGATTCGTATCGAAAGAAAGCGTATAAGTCAAACGACCGTTTTCATATTGCACGACCAGCACCGCAGTTGCATATTCGCCGAAATTTTTATCCGCTGAATAGGAAACGACAGAATTGCGGAAGTCGACAAACTGTCCGCCGGATTCCAGCTGACCGCCCCATGCATCTTCCAGTTCTTCCGGAGATATCTGATCCTGAAACGCAGGAGCTATCAAAGCGCATATCTTATCGAACTCCTTATCATTCGCCAGTTCAACGACCTGTCTGGCGGAAGCCATTACTTCGTCCTCGCTGAACAGCGCGGCTGCTTTATCAGAGCCATCACCGGCCGTTCCGCAGCCTGTCAAAGATATCAGCAGCCCGCACAGCAGGATGGCAGCCCAAGAATGTAAATTACGCAAAGACTTCTTTATCATAGCATTCTCTCCTCTTCCATCCGCATCAAAGCCTGTAGGCAGCCGTCTCATAATAGGTCTTTCTCTCACCTTCAGCAAGTGATCTTTCACACTTCTCGATCACCTGATGCATTTTACCGGCACAAATATCCCATTGTTCAGTGATCTTCTGCGGATGATCGCTCTGCAGATCATAATTGTCACATATATATCTGCACAGATACGGAGTAAATTTCTGCATACCCCTGATATTCAGATGATTATTATTATAAAAGTCCGCTTTCTGATCCAGTCCGATCTCATCGAAAGCACTTTCCAGATTTAGAAAATCATAGCCGTATTCCTCAACAGCTGACCTTATCTGATCGAATACCTCCGGGTCATCCGGAGTCAGACAATGAGGAAAACGAATGAACAGCACATTCTCCAATTGCTCCTGCCGGCAGTATTCCAGTAATTCATGCAGATATTTCTGCGATTTAGGGGTAAACTCTACATCATAAACTTCCGGCTCTTCCGCATTCTCTTCAGTGATGGAGCTGAAACTCTTGGTATAGGAAATACCGGCCGCATCCATCATGATGCGTCCGGCAAAGCCTTTTACGCAGGCAATGGGGCGCTTCCAGTTCTCATGATATTTGCTCATTTTCCAGAAATATGAATACTTCTCTTCTTCAGGCACGTAATTTCTGATAGTTTCCAGCTTATTCCGAGACCATGGTATATTATCGATCCAGGTATGCAGTTTTGCTTCCCGGATAAGATATTCATCGCTGTACATAAATGCATTGATCTCAAATATTACCAGCTGCGGGTCCTGATGCTTAAGATATTCGGTAAGCATCGATCGGTAAACTGTTCCCGGAACTCCGCTGAAAGTAAGAGAATAACTGGTGAAGCCTGATCCTTCCCAGGCCAGCGGCGAATTAAAACCGGTATATAGTTCGCTGGCGCCTATAAGAGCGACATCGATTGAATTTTCCGGTTCCATGTAAAACCCTTTTATATGCAGCGTATCACGCTTATCATTTATCGTCAGCAGATCAGCGGCGATCATATACAAAAGGACGAATAAAAGGCAGAAAACCGACAGCCGACGTATATTTTTGTTTTTCCATATCTTTTTCATATCATTCTCCGTAATGCCGGAAGCAGTAACAACGCATCTTTTAGTCGATCAGAACTGCATGTAAACGAATTCTGCAGGATCAAGTCCGGGTCCGTACATGCCGAAAACTATAACGCTGAATACGCCGGCCAGGATGACCAGCCACTGCAATATCAAAGGCCGTTCCTCCAGAAGTGAGCGGATAGTTCGTCCGCTGCGCTCCTGAATAACAGAGGCGATCAGCACGACCAGACCGCACACCACAATGATCGAGTAATCAAACACGTCCAGCTGAGATGCCTGCAGACAGCTCCAGTCCAGCAGATCATGCAGATGAATATCCGTCACCGACAGATACATCATCTGCAGCGCCCCTTTAAGATCGGCTGCGATATCAAAATAATATCCGATCAGAACGATGATAAAGGTACGCAGCATGGCAAACAATCCGTACCCCCGGGATGCTTTGTTGATATGAAGACTGACCGTCAGCTTGTCCAGCAAAGGCTGGCAAAGCTCGGCGAGCATGATCACCATACCGTTCCAAAAGCCAAAGGCGACATATTTCCAGTTGGCGCCGTGCCAGATACCGATCACCAGAAAAGTGATCAGCGAAGCAATACAGGTAGGCAGCACCTTGCCCAAATGCTTATTGACTTTTTTCAGCTTTTTGCTCCAATCCAGAAACAGCGCTGAAATGGAGATCGGATAAAACAGATAATTGCGCAGCCAGGCACCAAGTGTAATGTGCCAGCGGTGCCAGTATTCTGTCAGCGATCTGGAGAAATACGGGCGGCGGAAATTCTCCGCCATCTCTATTCCAAGCATTTCAGCAACACCGCGGCAGATATCGATGCCTCCCGAAAAATCCGCATACAGCTGCAGTGCGAACATCAAAGCAGACAAAAGGATAAATACTCCGGGGAAATTCGAATAATCTCCGCTCACCGTATCGATCATATATACTGCCCGGTCAGCTATTATCAGTTTTTTGAATAGACCCCATACGATCAGCAGCGCACCGTTCTTCAGAGCCTCATAACGCAAAGGATGCTTCGCGTACAGCTGATGGGCAAGATCGCTGTAGAACGCGATCGGTCCCTGAATGATCTGCGGGAAAAACGAAACGAACAGGGCAAATCTTGCCGGATTGCGCTCAGCGGCAAACTTGCCCCGGTAAACATCGATTATATATCCCATCGCCTGGAAGGTATAGAAGGATATGCCCAAAGGAAGCAGCAGTCTGAACTCAGGCAGCGCAAAAGTTATCCCGCATGCCTGAAGCACGGCATTGACCGATTCCGCGGCGAAGTTGAAATACTTGAGAAAAGCCAGGATCCCGAAGTTGAAAAGCAGTGCACAGGCCAGCAGCACCCGTTTTCTGGTCTGTACCTTCTGTCTGAATGTTTTTTTCTCTTCTCTGGACCAGATCTCTTTATTGCTGCTCAGTGTCTCTGCCGCAGAAGAAGCGATCTTTTCGATCAGCAGACCGGCCGCGTAGGTCGACAGCGTCGTAACGATCATATAGATCACGAATCTGTTGCAGGTAACTATGTAATAAAAATAACTGGCTGCCAGCAAAACGATCCATTGATATTTTTGCGGCAGTGCATAATATAAGATCAGCACTGCCAGAACGAATAAAGCAAAATAGACTGAAACTAAAGACACGACATTATTCCTCCGCGCCTGCAGGCGTATTCAGCAGATCCGTTTCATAAAAATCGCGGACCAGCCACAGGCCTTGCTTTTCAGACCATA
>JAZPYJ010000030.1:0-4429 GCA_045544075.1 Thermoanaerobacteraceae bacterium | reverse complement strand
TGGAAGACATTGTAATTATAATCGAGCCTATAATGCCTATAATGATCCCGCGCACGGTAAACTGTTTATCAAAACTATCAGCGTATTTTATTTCCCTGGACAATTTTCTGATACTCCTTTCATCCACATCTTGTCCTTGATCATCAATATGTCAAATCATCTCTGACAAAACGATAGGCCGCAAATTTTTATAAGTAACAAAACTATAATCGACCATTTTGCATCTGAGACGGTCGAATCCCCGTCCGCCGCTGCTTTTATTCAATATATACCATTCAGGAAATCCCGTCAAGTCAGGAAAGAAACAATCTGCTTCACGGGATTCATCGATCATCGTTAAATAAGCAAACTCACAACAGGGTAAAAGCAATCTGAATATCTCTGCTCCGCCGATCACAAAACACTCCCTGCCGGAATACTGTCCGTTCAGCAAGCTGTCTTCTTGAAATCCGGCCGCTCCGATCAGATCATGCATCTCTTTTAATGAATGACATACATGTACGCCTTCCGCTGTCCAGTTCCTGTCCCTGGACAAAACAATATTGATGCGATCCGGCAGAGGCTTCTTATCAGGCAGCGATTCAAATGTATTGCGTCCCATAATAACTATATTGCCCAAAGTCATCCTGCGGAAATTGCGCAGATCAGGCTCCAGTTGAAACAGCAATTCATTGCGATATCCGAGACCCCATTTTTTATCAACGGCAGCAATGATATTCATGTGTCTTATCTCCACTATTATAGAAATTATTTTATTTGCAGTTGCAGTATTATAATGCTATAATATATCCGGTATCGAATATATCACTAAATATCGGAAGGATGACGAAGAATGAATCTATTGCTGCATATCTGCTGTGCACCCTGCTCGGTCGCCTGTATAGAAAATCTGCGGGCAGACGGCATAGAGCCGACAGGTTTCTGGTTCAATCCGAACATCCATCCTTTTACCGAATATAAAATGCGTAAAAATACGCTTATTGATTATGCAGCTTCCATCGATTTGAAACTCATTGTAAAAAATGAATACGGATTGCGCAGTTTTGTATCTGCTGTCGCCCCGAATTTCGAAAAGCGCTGTGCTTACTGCTATTACAGCCGTTTGGCAGAAGCAGCGGCCTGCGCATCCGAAAACGGCTGCGATGCATTCACCTCGACTCTTCTGATCAGTCCTTATCAGAAACACGACCTGATCAGGGAGATAGGCAATGAGGTAAGTCAGCAATTCTCGATCCCGTTCTTCTATCGTGATTTCCGTCCGTTTTTCTGTTCCGGACAGGATAAAGCCCGTGAAGCAGGCTTATACATGCAGAAATACTGCGGATGCATATTCAGTGAAGAGGAACGCTACCGCAAACGAAAAAAGCGTTCATCTAACTGATCACCTTTTTGCCTTCCCAGTCTATGATACCGCCGATATTATTGACATCAGTATATCCCATTTTCCGCAAATCCGCGGCCATACTTTCACTGCGGGCACCGCTGTAACAATATAAAAACAGAGGAGTCGCCTTATCGGGGGCGATATTGACTATTTTATATATGTTATCGACCGGAAGATTGATGCTTCCCTTGATATGTCCGCGTTCATACTCAGGCGCAGAACGGCAGTCCAGCAGCACCGCACCTTCGATCTGTCTCAGTTTGATGACTTCCTCATTTATATCAGAGCCTGCATTGATTGCCGCTATCTTTTTTTTGAGATCGCTGAATAAGCCCATATGTTTCTATCTCCTTATTCTCTGATTTCTTCATCATTCGTTTTGCGCTGCTTCATATATATCTCCCGCACTTGCTTCAGATAAGTCCGGACATAGCTGCTCTGAAAATCCGTGTAAGTCCATGGCAGTTTATTCCAGTCACCCCTGGCATAGAACAGCGTCAGATCCGCATAAATCCCATCGGCAAGAGGTATCCTGGCACTTCCGTTTTTAGCTGTTGCTAATATGAACCGTCCGTGGCTCATCAAACCAGGATCTATATTGACCGATCTATGTCCATCGATACACAAGTCATTTTCCATCTGATTGGTCCTGAGCTTGATATCGGCCAACAAAGCCGGATCGATCAACTGCTGAAAACTTATTATCAGTCTTTTAACGCTTCCATGCATTTCACCGTCATAATAAGAAGTAAATCCATTGGAAAAATCATAACTTTTTGAAACAGAATCGATCATTCCGAAATATTCAGCGAGCATATTAAGCGCACCGGCAAGCTGTTCCTCATCTCTGTATAATACAGCAACTACCAGCTTTTCTTTTTCAAATTGCTGCGGGCAGGCCAATCTTATTCCCTCTTTCCGATATCATGATTATCATCCCGGCAATATTTATACTTAATCTACGTTCGGACTGCTGCGCATAGCCATAATAGTCTTGGCAAAAACTTCATCAAGTTCCCAACCGAGCATTTCTGCTCCTTGTCTGATTACATCGCGTGAACATCCGGCGGCAAAACTCTTATCCTTGAACTTCTTTTTAACGGATTTCACTTCAAGATCCGCTACGCTTCTGGAGGGTCTCATCAAGGCCGCTGCTCCGATCAGTCCGGTAAGCTCATCAACGGTAAAAAGGACTTTCTCCATCTCATGTTCCGGCTTTACATCGACTGTCATCTGGTAACCATGACTTGCACAGGCACGGATTATCCTTTCATCAACGCCGCGCTCACGCATTATCTCCTGTTCCTTAATGCAATGCTGATCAGGATACTTCTCGAAGTCCAGATCATGCAGCATCCCGACGATTTCCCACATATCAGCTTCTTCGCCATACCCCAGATCTTCCGCGAACCAGTGCATGACATCAGCAACGATACGGGCATGTTTTCTGTGAAAATCCCCATCGTTATATTCAGTCATTAATCCCCATGCTTCTTCTTTTGATATCATATATTTCCCCTCCCGGAAATAGTTTCGTCAGTCCGTCGATATGTCTGCGTATTATCGACACAAATGATTTATTTATCATCGGCACTTGCCGGCTGCTTCAGATCGCCCCGCCAGATGATATTATACTCAGGTCCTTCCCGACGGAGCGTACTTTTGATCAAACTGATTTTTTTTACCGGTATTATATTAATTCCGGGTAAGCTGCTGTTTCTCATCAGATCATTGACAGGCTGAGCCGGTACGGCTGCTTTAGCGCGGGCAAGTGTTAAATGCGGGCGGAATGTTTTTCTGTCCGGAGCAAAGCCCAGTCCGGTACATACATTTTCGATCTGAACATGTAGATCCAGCAGGCGCTGTTTACTGTATCTGTCGGTTTTTAAGCCGAGCCATATTACTTTCAGATCACCATCAGCAGAAAACACACCGCCGCAGCCGGTTTTCAGATCGAAAACTGGAATATCTGCGAAAACAGTCTCCAATCGTTTTATCAGCTCGGGAATGACAACGGTTTCAGTTTCTCCCAGGAATTTCAATGTTATATGAATATTGCCGGCTTTTACCCATTTCAGTTCATGGTCTGTCCCGCACTGCTGCTTGATCTTCTTTTTGAGTTCATTGCTCCACTCTTCTATTTTGACCAGTAATTCTGCCGGAAGTTCGACCGCTATAAACAGCCGTTCTTTTTCTTCTGTCATACGGTCGACTCTCCTCTCATGATCATGATTTTACAGATAAAAACAGCCCCTGCGCAGACGGATCTGCTCATGGCTGTTTCTGTTATTTCAGAATTGCAAAAATAAGGATTTTTCAACGCGTTCCACATTTCCATCCAGGCAGGTTTTTAATTATTGCTGTTCGTTTCCAGTACCACTTCGTCAACTGTCCCGTAATGAGCCTCGACCTGACCGGCTCTGTAGGAAAAACCATTTTCATCGATGTATTTTCCGTAAAGAATGATCTTTTTCATATCCGGAAAACGTTCAGCCAGCATGTTGATCATTTCTTCCATTTCCGCTATCGTTTCTTCCTCTGTAGCAGTGTCAGTAAGACTTATATCAGCAGTGATTTTTTCTTCGCCATCCGAAAGAGCTACGTGCGGATAATCAGTTAGCAGAGGATCCGTCTGGATCTTATTTAATATATACTCTTTCAGATATTCAAAATCTTCCGAACTGAAATCACCGCTTACCGGTATGCTGGCATTTATCGCTGACTGCATGAATCCGCTTGTATCACTCGGATCATATTCGCCGCCTTTATATATACAGAAATACTGGATCAGACCGCAGATCACGATGGCCAGAATACAGCCGAAGAACACCTTCAGATTTTTAATTCTTTTTTTCTTTTTTTCGGCCCTTATTTCTTCCTCCGTTAAAGGCCGGACATCATCGGCAGAATCCGCATGATTTAAATCAATTATTCCTTCCTGGTCTTTATTCTGGTTATTTATATCGTTAATAGTAATCACTCTCTTTTCTGCTGTTGGAATAAAAAATCATAATACTATTTAAAATAAAGATTAGAAAAAATTCG
>JAZPYJ010000029.1:0-4301 GCA_045544075.1 Thermoanaerobacteraceae bacterium | reverse complement strand
CAGTCTTATCACGTTTGCCATAGGGAGAAGTGATAAGCTGATATTTATTGTTGTTTCTTCTATCGTTATTATATATACGATGATCGGCGGGCAGATGTCTGTGGTGAAAACAGATAAACTGCAATTGGTCATTATATTATTCGGTGTGACTGCCTGTATGTTATATTTATATTTGGGGAAGGGCGGCAGTACATCAGTTGTCATGGAGCATATTGAATTATTGAATGACAGCTATCATCCGGTAGATTTATTTACTCAGCTTTTTGTTATCGGCGGCGTTTATTTCCTGGGACCGGATATTTTATCCAGAAATTTTATATCCGAAAATGAATCTATAGCTAAAAGATCTGCCCGTATTGCCGGCATTGTTCTGATAGTTTTTTCAGTCATCATTACCCTTATAGGAATATGGATACGTTACAATGTATCGCCTGAAGCAATGGGAGACAGTAGTACTTTAATGTATGCTGTTTCATTGCTTCCTGAAGGAATGGCTGTTCTGTTGATTTTCGGGCTGCTGTCAGCTATCCTGTCATCTACTGATACATGCCTTATCAACGCTTCAACGATTTTTGTGAAGGATATTCTGAAAAAGGAGAGCGTGGCTGGCGTACGTATCATAGTCATGGTGATAGGTATATCAGCATTTGGACTGGCCTTGCTTGGGCGCAGTGATATAATGGGCTTTTTGACAGGAGCTTATTCCATTTATACTCCGGGTGTGATATTTCCGCTTACCGTAGCTATCATTTCTCATGGCAGGCATAGAATAAGACCTGTTCTTTGGCTTACGGGCGTCATCGCGGGCGGGTTATGCGGACTGTCAGGGAAATATTTCGACAGCGCTATGAGCGATCTAGGTATTTCATCGTTTGTTCTGCAGTATATGACGCTTATAGGTATGGGAATATCATTGATATTCTCATTGATATCTGTCCGCTGGAAAGAATAATGGGGTATAATTATGGATAAATTAAAAAACGATAAAATAAAGGCATACAGACTGACTGATGAGATCATAAAGGGAAGAAGACTAAGGCGGGGAGAAAATCTGACATTTCTTAAGACTTGTGATCTTAAAGTGCTGACTGCAGAAGCGGACAGGTTAAGAAATCATTTCATCGGTGATAAG
Source organism: Thermoanaerobacteraceae bacterium (assembly GCA_045544075.1). GTDB lineage: Bacteria > Bacillota > JAZPYJ01 > JAZPYJ01 > JAZPYJ01 > JAZPYJ01. The sequence continues at coordinate 3,169 of JAZPYJ010000029.1, read as the reverse complement.
GTGGATCTATGCACTATAATAGCCGGCAAAAGCGGTGCCTGCAGAGAAAATTGCAGCTTTTGTGCTCAATCTGCTTATAATTGTACCGGATGTAAAGTGCAGAGCCTGCTTGATTTTGACACAATTTATACTGAGGCATCGTTGAATGAAGAGGAAGGTGTTGATCGTTTTGCGGTCGTTATTTCCGGCCACAGTCCTTCAGAAACAGAATTTGAGAAAATAATTGATATTTATAATAATCTTCATAGAAAACTTAAGATATCGCTTTGTGCATCGCTTGGATTTCTGACGGCGGAACAATTTGATAGGCTATATGCGGTTGGTGTCAGAAGTTATCATTGTAATATTGAAACTTCCCGCAGATATTTCAGTTCGATCTGTACGACTCATACATTTGAGGATAAAGTGGCCAACATAAGGAGAGCTCAGGCGGTCGGGCTGCGGGTTTGTTCCGGAGGTATCATCGGCATGGGAGAATACATGGACGACAGGATCGATATGGCTATTGATCTTTGCGAACTTGGAATCCGATCGATCCCGATCAATGCATTGATCCCGATTCCCGGTACGCCTTTGGAAAAGCAGCCTGCTTTGTTAGAAGAAGAGATTCTAAGAACCATAGCTATCTTCCGATTCATAAATCCGGAAAGCAATATACGTTTTGCGGCCGGGAGAAAGCTGTTAGCGGAGAACGGGAAAGAGGCTTTTTTAAGCGGGGCCAGCGCAATGATCACAGGAAATATGCTGACGACATCAGGATCAACTATCCGGATCGACAGGGAGATGCTTATGAAAATGGGAAGAACGAACATTAAGAGATAAAAGTAAGGCAGTCTGATTTTTGACTGCCTTTTTATTGCGGATCCTTGTGGAAACATAATGTACATTGTGATGATTATGGTATCGTGTTTTAATTGGAAAATTACACAAATCCAGATGATCGGGTGTCTAAATAGGTTGATGGAATAACATATGTTATTCGTACTCAATCGTCGCCGGTGGTTTAGGGGTGATATCCCACAATACTCGGTTTATTCCCGGAACTTCGTTCAGCATCCTTGAGGATATCTTTTGCAGCAGATCCCATTCCAAAGGTTCAACTGCGGCGGTCATGGCATCGATAGTATTGATTGCACGAAGTATGACCGGGTAGGAAAATGTCCTTACACCATCGCGTACGCCAACTGATTTGAAATCCGGAACAACGGTGAAATACTGCCAGACTTTTTTGTCCAATCCTGCTTTAGCAAACTCATCGCGCAGAATAGCATCTGTTTCCCGGACTAATTCAAGACGTTCGCGTGTAATCGCACCAGGACAGCGGACACCAAGCCCCGGACCAGGGAAAGGCTGACGGAAAACCATATTCTCAGGCAGTCCAAGAGCAAGACCAACCTGACGCACCTCATCCTTGAACAACTGTTTAATAGGTTCGACTAATTCAAACTGCAGATCATCCGGAAGTCCTCCGACATTATGGTGACTTTTGACAGCTTTAACTGTTTTAGTACCGCTTTCAATAATATCAGGATAAATTGTGCCTTGTGCAAGAAGCTCTATATCCTGCAGTTTTCTGGCTTCTTCTTCAAATACGCGAATAAATTCTGAACCGATAATTTTACGTTTTTGTTCGGGATCATTTACTGCGACAAGTTTATCCAGGAAGCGATCAGAAGCATCGACGAAAATTAGATTAGCTGCCAGTTGTTCACGAAATACATTTATTACCTGTTCGCTTTCACCTTTACGCATCAGGCCGTGATTAACATGAACGCAGGTCAGCTGATTACCGACAGCTTTGATTAAAAGAGCAGCGACCACGGAAGAATCGACCCCGCCTGACAAGGCAAGCAAGACCTTTTTATTGCCGATCTGACGCCGCAGCAATTCGATCTGGTCAGAAATAAAATTATCCATATTCCAGTTTTTTTCTGCCTTACATTTCCGGAAAAGGAATTCCTGCAGGACCAGTGTCAGTTCATCCTGATTGGCGGGCCATTCAGCCAGATCCTGCTGAATGCATCCGTAATGAGATACACAGAACATCGGAATATCTGCAGATGCTATTTCAGGACGGATATCGATAGCTTTGCCGTCAATTATATTGTTTGGACCGCCGTTAATGATGATACCTTTAAGATTGTCTATCGAATCGATCTCTTCAACAGTAATATCATGGGCCTTGATTTCACTGTAAACGCCTAGATCCCGTACAGCCCGGGCTATTTGCGTATTATTTTTACCGCCCAGATCTAAGATCAATATCATATCCTGTTTCACAATAATCAACTCCCTAATCGATTGTGTCGGTTTATAAATCAACAAGTATTTATTCAATCATTCAAAGATTGAAGATAATCAACTGCTTGACGCAGTGCCTTGCCGCGATGGCTGATCTTATTTTTTTCTTCTGTGGTCAGTTCAGCCATGCATTTATTCAACTGTGGGAGATAGAATAATGGATCATAGCCGAATCCGTTTTCGCCTCGTGGTAAATCGGTTATGAGGCCTTCACATACACCATCAAAAAAATGAGCAGGATGCTGCGGCCCGATAAGAGCCATCACACAGCGAAAACGGGCCGTGCGGTTGGCAAGAGGAACTACGCTAATCATCTGAAGCAATTTATGATTATTGGCTTCATCATTATGTTCCATGCCGGCGAAACGGGCGGAATAAACTCCTGGAGCTCCGGCGAGTGCGTCCACCTGCAGCCCTGAATCATCAGCCAGACAGAGGCAACCTGTTTTCTGGAAAACAGTTCTGGCTTTGATCGCGGCGTTTTCACGAAAAGTTGCACCTGTTTCGGGAATCTCGCCGATTTCAGGAAAATCATTCAGTGATTTTATTTCCCACATCTGATCTGAAAGCATGTTTTTTATTTCATTAAGCTTGCCTTGATTGCGGGTTGCCAATACAAGAATCATTTAAATATCTCCTGAAGTTTTTGAAAACAACACTTAAGCTGCTATCGCTGATATTTATCGCATAGGCTGTTGATCTGATCGGCAAATTTAGCCAGTTCACGGTTACTGCTTCCTTTATTAAGTTCTATTACATGCCGCAGCCGGGCTCCGGCGGAAACCAGACGATCGTAAACAGTTCTTGCTTTTTGAGAAGCCGCTTCTTTTTTGCTCATAACAGGGGTGACGGTTGCTTTATGGATGCA
>JAZPYJ010000028.1:0-14872 GCA_045544075.1 Thermoanaerobacteraceae bacterium | reverse complement strand
ATGCTGATGGATAGCTCTTCTGATCATCTGCCTTGATTTGCGGTCGCCCAGATGAGTCACCGTACAGGTATTGATCACGCAGATATCTGCTTCTTCGTCCTCGCCGGCCTGATCAAAGCCCGATTCCCCGAACCGCGCCAGCAGAGCGTCCGATTCATATTGATTTACTTTACAGCCCAGAGTTATGATCGAGACCTTCATTATATCGCGCTCCGTGCCGTTATTTCTTTTTCTGATCCAGATAGAGCTGAAGCGCCTGAGCCAGCTGATCGGGGCAGGACGTGCTCTTATAGCCGCAGCGTATGCCCTTGAGACGGCGGATGACTTCCTCCACTTTCAGCCCTTTGACCAGGGAAGCGACTCCCTGAGCATTGCCGCTGCAGCCGCCCGTAAACTGTACCTCTTCTATGATATCGTCTTTGCCGATCGAGAATTCTATCTGAGACGCGCAAACGCCTGATGGTCTGAATCTGTATGCCATTATCTATTCCTCCTCCTGCAAATGCTTCTTATGATCATTTTCCGAAAAGACCCTGATCCCGTTTTCCCGCAGCAGCGCTGTCGTCACGCCGCAGCCGGGGATCTTCCTGCCGCTGAAAGTCCCGTCATATATCAGACGGCTGCCGCAGGATGGAGAGCCCTCCTTGAGCAGAGCCTGTCCGACACGATATTCCCGCAGCTGCTCCAGAGTAATCAGCGCGCCTTTTTTGAACTCAGGCGTTACTTCCCTGCCGCCGCGGCTGATCACCTGAGCATTGCCCTGCCATACCGCTTCTCCGCCGGAACAGTTTTCTTCAGCGGCTGAAAGCGATCGTATCTCGGCCGGTTCGCGCGGAGTCGTCAGACCGCCGCTGCATTCCGGACATACGGGCAAAAGCTCGAATCTATCCGTCAGAGCAGCGATATCATCATTACGATTATTGCCGCCGTTATATTTGCAGTTGCTGCCCAGCAGGCAGGCGCTTACCGCGAGCTTTGGCTTCGCTTGGTTGAGCTTAGGATCAGCTTCGTCGATCTTTGATCCGGCTTTATTTTCGGAATTATCGTTATTCACCATATCTTCTTTCCCGTGTTTCTGAGATACTGAGATATTAAGCGTTTTTTCTCACGCAGGCTGCCAGCCCATCGATGCAAGCAGATTGAGCCCGTTGCTGCTCAGGATCATCCGCTGCTGTTCATCAGTCAGCGGGATCTGACGGAAACGATCCAGCTCCAGCGTCGAATCCGCCAGAGGGAAATCAGTTCCGAACAGCACTCTGTCTATGCGGTGAGCGTCTATAAGCTCCGCCGCCTTTTCCGGCGAGATGAATACCAGCGAACTGGACGTATCGATATACATATCCCTTCCCAGCAGGCAGTCCTTCGCTTCGTCCCAGCGCGCGTATCCCCCGAAATGAGCGGCGATGACCCTCAGCTTCGGAAAGCGGTCCAGCACTCTGGCCAGCCGGTAAGGATTGGAGTAATCATACTTGCGGTCCCCAACGTGAAACATCAGGACGAATCTGTCGCCGATCGCTTCGTAGATAGGCATCATCGCGGGATCGTCGATATCGAAGCGCTGAAAATCCGAATGGAATTTAATGCCCTTCAGTCCCAGAGACTCCATACGGTCCAGCTCGGCCAGGCAGTCGTCAAAACCGGGATGGATGCTGCCGAACGGAATGAGCTTAGGGCTTTGCCCGGCCAGCTGAGCCTGCCAGTTGTTGTTGGGTATGACCTGTTTGGGCGTGGTAGCCGCGGAGTGCACCGCGATGCCCGCAACATTTTCCGCCTCCGAGGTAGCAAGCAGCTGATCGAGTCTGCCGTTGTGAGCAGGCATCATCTCGTAGTGATCGTGCAGATTCTGCACGGCTTTATCTGCTATCTTATCCGGGAAAGCGTGAGCGTGCATGTCGATCAGCGGCCAGCCCGCGATCTTTTTTCTGAAGGATAACTGTTCCTCTGTCAATTTATTACGGCCTCCTTATCGCTGCTGTATTTCTGATATGATCCTGTCGATCAGAGCGGCGAATTTATCTTTTACCATACGTCCCGTCGTGATTATCTCATCATGAGTCAGCGGCTGATCCAGAATGCCCGCGGCCATATTGGTGATGCAGGCGATCCCCAGCACCTCTATCCCGCAATGAGCGGCGGCGATGATCTCGGGCACGGTGCTCATGCCTACCGCGTCCGCGCCCAGGATCCTTGCCATCCTGATCTCCGCGGGAGTTTCATAGGAAGGACCGCTGAACCAGATATATACGCCTTCCTTCAGCTCTATATCCATCTCCGCGGCACAGCGGCGGGCAGTCTCACGCAGCTGTCGGCTCAGCACCTGACTCATATCGGGGAATCTGGGCCCCAGCTCAGCCAGATTAGGTCCGATCAGCGGATTGATGCCGCTGAAATTGATGCAGTCGGTGATCAGCATCAGGTCCCCCGGGCTGAAGGACGTATCGATCCCGCCCGATGCGTTGGTCAGGATCAGAGTCTTCACTCCCAGCAGCTTCATTACGCGCACGGGGAGCACGACGTCATCGGGGCTGTAGCCTTCATACAGATGGAACCTGCCGCGCAGCATGAATACGCGTCTGCCGTTCAGCTTTCCGCAAACCCATTCGCTTTTATGTCCGATCGCCGTCGAGACAGGAAATCCCGGTATGTCGGCATAATTCAGTATCGTCTCATCGGTAAGGGCCACCGTATCGGCAAGGCCGGAGCCCAGTATCAGACCCGTTTCCGCTTCGCCGCAGCGTTCCCTGATATAGTCAGCTGCGTCCCTGATCCTTTGCATTCTGTCCATCAGCGTCATCCTTTCATTTTGTTCATTATATTTTAGCACATCTCAAACAAATTATAAAGAGGTTTAACGGCTTTCGGGCAAAAAAATGCTTGCAATCAGAGCCCTTATGTGCTAATATAATAGATGCTTCGGGGGTATAGCTCAGCTGGGAGAGCGCTTGAATGGCATTCAAGAGGCCAGCGGTTCGATCCCGCTTATCTCCACCAACAGGCAGCGCTGCTGCCCGGATAAAGCCCTGTTTTCCGCGGAAAACAGGGCTTTCTTCATATATTCATACGGTTTTTTATCGGGCGGAAGAAAGATCAGGAGGTCATATGCTTATGTCAACTGTTATCGTGATATATCTTATCCTTATCAATCTGCTGAACGTCATATTATTCGGCTATGATAAGCACCGCTCCATCGCCGGAAAATGGAGAGTCCGCGAGATGACTTTTTTCCTGATCGCGCTCCTGGGCGGATCGCTCGGCGGAGTCATCGGAATGATACTGTTCCACCATAAGACAAGAAAGCCTGCGTTCCGTACAGGAATGCCCCTGCTCCTGGCTTTTGACATTTTCCTGCTGATACTTTTTTTATAAAAATCGCTTTTAAATACTAAAAAATTTTTCCCTTACTCTTTTTTTTATTGACAAACAGTAGTATAATAGAAATATTAAAATCGATTGAGGGATCATTTCTGCTCATCAGTCATACCAAAAAAATATCATGGAGGGATCGTTATGAGCAACAGAGTATATAACTTTTATGCGGGTCCTGCTACTTTGCCTCTTTCCGTGCTGGAACAGGCGCAGAGCGAACTGCTCGATTTTCAGGGCACAGGCATGTCTGTCATGGAGATCAGCCACCGCTCCAAAGCTTTTGATAAAGTGATCAAAGAAGCGGAAGCCGATCTGAAAGATCTGCTGGGACTGGGCGATGATTATCGCGTTCTTTTCCTGCAGGGCGGCGCTTCAAGTCAGTTTTATATGGTACCTATGAATTTCCTGCCGGAAGGCGCTGTCGCCGATTACATCATCACAGGCAGCTGGTCGGAAAAAGCATTCAAAGAAGCTGATAAACTCGGCGATGCCAGGATCATCTACAGCGCCAAGGAAAGCAATTTTGACCGCATCCCCGATCCGGCCGAAGTATCACCGGATGATAACGCTGCTTACGTGCATATCACTTCCAACAATACCATCCATGGAACTCAGTGGCAGGATCTGCCTGACTTCGGCGATATCCCTCTGATCGCTGATATGTCATCCGATATATTATCCAGAGAATTTGACGCTTCCAAATTCAGTCTCATTTATGCAGGCGCTCAGAAAAATCTGGGACCTGCCGGCGTGACCATCGTGATCATCAGGAAATCCTTCCTCGAAAAGGCTGTACCTCCTGCGTCCACCATGCTGAAATACAGCACTCATGTCGAGAAGGACTCCCTGTACAATACTCCTCCATGCTTCCCGATCTACATGGTAGGACTCGTCCTGAAATGGCTCAAAGCTCAGGGCGGCATCGCGGCTATCGAAAAACAGAACAAAGCCAAAGCCGGACTGATCTACGATGTTATCGACAGCAGCAACGGCTTCTACAAAGGCCACGCTCAGAAGGATTCACGTTCCATGATGAACGTCACTTTCAATCTGGCTGACGAAGATCTGGAAAAAGCATTCGTTGCAGCTGCCGGCGAGCAGGGGTTCATCGGTCTGAAGGGTCATCGTTCAGTCGGCGGTATCCGCGCCTCCATCTACAATGCTATGCCGGTGGAAGGCTGCGAGAAGCTCGCTGCTTTCATGCGCGAATTCCAGAAACAGAACAGCTGAGCATACTGATATGAACATGCTCATATACAGCAAACAATAAATAAAAAAACAGCCGTTTGAGGACAGAAGGCTATTTCTTTCCGGCGGCTGTTTTCGATTTATGATTATCACGATTTATGATTATCACAAGGAGCAAAATGATGAAAAGAATCTATCCCGATCATCCGGTCGTATCTGTCAGCGCGGCTATCTTTGACAGCGAGCCGGCCGATAACATGTCTCAGCGTGTATTGCTGATCCAGCGCGGCAAGGAACCTAAAAAAGGATTCTGGAGCCTTCCGGGGGGTGCAGTCGAATTAGGTGAAACTGTTAAAGACGCTATCAAGCGTGAGATCGAGGAAGAATGCGGCATCGATATAGAGCCGTTAGGCCCTGTTGAAGTGCGCGACAGCATCGTCCGGGATGAAAATGACGCAATAAAATTCCATTACGTACTTATTAGTTATCTGGCCCGTCGGATCAGCGGTGAGCCTCGCGTCTGCGATGAGGTAAGCGCTGTCGAATGGGTACCTCTGTCAGAGATCAGCCGCTACAGATCCACAGACGGACTGGAGGAAATAGTGCAAAAGGCCTCGCAGCTGCTGATCAGACTCCATACTTGATCTTCACCCTCTCCAGACGGGAGCCCAGCGGTTTGCTCAGAAGGAGCAGGAAGACGACATTGGATACAGCATAGCTGATCATCAACGGAACTGCAGTCGCCAGAGCCGCGGTATAGAGAGGCCAGGAAAAGCCGCTGTTATACCACAGAACAGTCCACACGTCAAGCAGCAGAGAGTATGCTACGCCTGCCAAAATACCGTACAGGCACAGCAGCACCCTGCTGCTTTTCAGCCATTGGGCCAAGTATCCGGCCATCAGTCCGATCATACCCCAGGCCAGCATCTGAAACGGGGTCCATGGCCCCTGTCCGAAATAAAAATTAGACAGCAGAGCCGTAAGCGCACCTACCAGAAAACCTGATTCGCCCCCGATCCAAAGCGCAGTTATGATCACTATCGCAGTGATCGGCTTGAATCCCGGTACTGCAGCAAAAACGAACCGTCCTAATACCGACAGCGCTGTCATGACCGCAACCAATACCAGACGGCGGGAGCCTGTCTGCTTTCTGTCATAACCGCTGCAGAACAAAAGCAGCGCAGCAATAGTAACCAGCAGCGTTATCATCGCCGGACTCTGTTCATCGAATATGAAGCCGCAGGCTATGATCGCCGGGATCACGATCCACGGCAGAATTATGCTCAATTGTCTGCGCAGGCGTGCGTTGCTGATCACCAGCATGCTTACCTGCCTCCCTTCTCTTTTTTCTCATTCTATTTTTCATTCAGACGGCATATTTTTTCAGCCTGATCCAGATCGATGATCCCGTCATAATACCCGCGTGTCAATCTCCGGAAAGCTGTAGTATAGCAACCACCTTCCATGAAGAATCTTCCCGAGGTATCGCACGCGATCAGTTCACCGCGGAACAACAGACCGCAGCGATCGGCACAGGCCGCGGCAAATTCCACATCATGAGTGACTGCCAGAACGGTCAGTCCGCGTCGGGCTGATAGGCGCAGCCATCGTGCTAGCTCCATACGGGCCGCGAAATCAAGTCCTTTCGTTGGTTCATCCAGAAGGAGCAGCTCCGGTTCTGACATCACCACACGGGCCAGAGCAAGCTTTTGCTGTTCGCCTCCGCTAAGATCATAGGGATGCTGGTCCAGCATAGACGTGAAGGAAAAAGGAAGATCCGGATAGCGACCGCTTTTTATCCTTCCGTCCTCACATCCTGCAGCTGCCAGTTCTTCCTTCACAGTCATATAACGGAATACCGTCTGCACATCCTGGGGCAGCATCGCAAGGCAATTGCTGTAAAGGCTCAGATCCCTGTATTCTTTGATCTTACGTCCGAATATTTTTATTTTCCCGCTGTAGGGACGGATCAGTCCGGCAGCCGCATTCAGCAGAGTAGTTTTCCCGGAGCCGTTTCCGCCCATCAGACAGAATATTTCCTGCTGCTTTATATTCAGATCGGTTCCCGGCAAAACGTCCTGCCGTTCACGGCTGTAGCGGAAAAATACTCCGTGCATTTCCAGTGCGTACTGTTCTTTTCTGTCACCGGTATGCTTATCCTCTGCCTGATCTGCCTGCTCAAGACTGCGGACCGAATTGCCGAAATGACTTTTAAGCCAATTCCGCCCGCTGCTTACCGACAGCGGACACAGATCATTATAATCAAAACGGCTGTATAACCGGACGGAGGCAGGCATGGCCTGAAGCAGGGCTTCGCAGACCTCGCTGTTCCTTTTTTCGTCTGACAGTCCGTTATGGTCAGACGCCGACTCTGTTCTGCATTTCGTCTGTCCCCGCATCCATGCACATACTTCCTGCGGCGTTCCCGCCCGCAGAATAGTTCCCCGATCCATGACAAGAAGCTGATCGGCCGCTGCTATAACATCCTCCAGCCTATGCTCTGCCAGAAGCACGGTTATTCCGGTCTCCCGCTGCAGGCGCCAGATCATCTGCCAGAATTCAGCAGCTGCGATCGGATCGAGCTGGGCGGTCGGTTCATCCAGTATCAGAAGTCTTGGCTGCATCACCATGACCGACGCCAGATTCAGCAGCTGCTTTTGTCCGCCCGATAATTCAGCAACATCACGGCTGTACCAGTCACCGATATTAAAATAATCAACGACTTCCGCGACCCGCAGTCTTATAGTCAGAGGCTTCACGCCAAGATTTTCCAGGCCGAAAACCAGTTCATGCCATACTTTATCGCATACTATCTGCTGTTCCGGATTTTGCATCACATAGCCTGCGAAGGCAGCAGCCTCGCGATCGGAGAATGACTCCTGCCGTTTCCCATCCATGGTTATGATGCCGCTTCGTTCTCCCATCGGAGCCAGTTCCAGCTTCATCAGACGCAGTAATGTAGTTTTGCCGCAGCCTGTAGCTCCGCACAGAACATTCACACTGCCCTCCTGCAAGGAAAATGAAATATCGTTCAATGCAGGCTTCTGCTGTTTCGTTCCAGCATAACTGAAACTCAGATTTTTGACATTAAGTATTTCCATTTTACAGTTTCCTTTAACTCGATCAGACTAGGCAGCAAGACCAGCACTCCGTAAACGCTCCATGTCAATACAGCTTCAGCAGTGATCTCAGGCACACGCAGAGACGGATAAAACTCGAAATTCCCGGCGCCATTTATCAAGCCCGATACAGTCGAACCGATAAGCAGCAGCGATAATATCAGAAGTATTATATCCCTTTTATGCCAGGCATAAGGAACGAATCGTGTTCTTCTGCCGCTGCCGTAACCGCGCGCAGTCATACTGTCCGCCGTGATTATGCCATTTTCCAGCGCCCAGGTCGTCATGATCGAAAATATACCAAAACCTCCGCGCAGTCTGTCTGATATCTTTTCTTCGCTGTATTGACCCAGAGCCTGCTGGGCCGCTCTGGTTTTATTCAGCTGCCTTTTATAAAGGGGAATATATCTCAGCGTAAGCGACAAAAGAAGAGCTGCCTTAGGCGAAAGCCTGCCGCACAAATACTGAAGTCTCTCCGCGCTCATAATGGCCGAAAAAACACGGAACCAATATAATACGGATACGATCATTGCCGCCAGCAACAGTCCGAACAGCAAAGCTTCAAAAGTAAACGGGCGGTCATTGATCACAAGCAGGACAGTTTTCCCGTTGTGATTGAACAGCGGATTGATAAACGTGCAAAGTACGAACAGCAGCAGATACCACAGATGAGTCTTATATCCGTCCGATATGGTAATACAGAAATACAGCAGCCCTCCGCAGAGGCAGAGAGCCTGCATCACAGGATTGATAGCGAACATCGCTATTCCGACAATGCCCGCCAGACAGACAAAAACAGCCCAGGGGTTATAATCCGCCAGGGCATTTATTTTTGCTGAAGTATGATCATCAGACAGAGATCGGGGACTCTCTGATGATATCTTTTCTGATTCTGAACGGTATTCAGTCAATACTTTTTCCTCCCCGTCTGTCATCACTGCAGATCGCGGCCCATATCCAGCGAATACTGCCAGCTTACATCATCACCCTGAGACAGCACATAATCACTGCATCCGACCGCAGCCTGCACGCCGTTCACACTGTAGATCCATCCTGACAGATTCCCGTATTCGAATTCGTAAAGATATCCGATCCCGGCGATGTAAGCAGCCGCAGCCGTTCCGTTGTTTTCTATGTGCAGCTGATTGCTTTTTGCCGCCTGCACGAGCAGGTCGTATACAGTGGAACCCTCCGGGATATTATACGTGCTTTCAGCCAGCATTATTCCGTCGGCAGGGATATAATCAGGCAGATCGCTCTGATCATTCAGAACTTCACAGGTTATACTAAGCCCGACCAGGATCAACTCCTGTTCTGCATTCTCTTCAGGTGTTTGATAATAGTTCAGCGGAGTCTGAATATCCGTCAGGGCAAGCAGCAGCGTACATATCGCTGCAACGATCCACACGAATAAAAACCTGCTGATGCGCCGTCTGCCGCGGGCAAAAAATATGATACTGACGATCACCGCTGTAAGCAGAGGCAGCAAACAGATCAATATTTTCAGACGGTTGTCATCCGTCATTTTATCTGTCTGAGGCAGTACTTCCTTGTCTGCATCAGTCTCCAGCTTGTCTTCGCTGCCGACAGCTGAAATATCAGCTGATATCTCAGTATCAGGAAACAAATAAAAAGTACCTGCATCTTCCTGAAGCATCATGCATCCGACCAGCGCGCACAGAGACTGCTGAGTTGATTTATTGTTAGTTTCCCCGCCCGTTTTATGACAGTAACTTCCGTCTTCCTGTCTGTACAGCATCAACCCGTCCAGCAAAGAATTCCCGTTATGAATGAAATCTGAACGGGTATCCTGATCCAGACCTAAAGAGGACAGCGCCAGCAGAACCTGAGCCGTTGATTCGCAGCTCGTCCCGTCAAAGCCGGTACAGTCACCTGCAGGCTGCTGTCTTTCCGCCAGCAGAGGCAGCGCTTTGGAAACAGAACCTGATATTTCCTCCTTCAGGTCATCCTTTTCATGTAATATGCTTTGGACCTGATCGGCTTCTATATAATACGGCGCCAAAGCCTGCAGAGTCATAGCTGTTACATCTGTATCAGAACTTGTACCATTCAGCGCCCATCCGCCGTCAGTCAGCTGCAGGGCCAGCAGCTCTTCCACAGCTTCCGCGGCCATTGCATCCCGTTCATCATCCGCCGGCATATTATTCAGCAAATGCAGACCGAATACCCAGCTCATTATTCCCTGCTGTCCGATCGCCGCGGAACATACCTCCTGTACATAGTCTTCACCGCAGCCCATAGCCTGCAGCGTCAAAGCTATGCGCAGCTTTTCCACGGCACCGGTATTGCCGTGCTCCGCAGCATAAGACTGCAGAGCACCGGCAAATAAAGCAAAATCATTTGGTTCGATATCGATCGCATCGATACTGCTCAGCTGAAGCAGGGCCATTGCATACCATTCCGACCCTGCACCTGCCTGATCGCATAATTCATTATTAAGCCAATCAAGGCAGGAATCGTTTTCTGTCTGTGCCAGTTCATAATCAAGAACAGCTGTGACAGCTTCTGTTAAATCACTGTCTGCAGCCTGAGCAGGATAAGCATCTACAGCAGCTGATAATCCACAAATTACGGATATCAGAAGAACGAGCGAAAGAATATATCTGTAACATGATCTCCAGAGCCTGTTTCTTATCATTTGCTGTTATAATTCTCCCTATTTCTTTCTCTGTACTCTGGTATATGCATATACAGCAATCAGAAGGATCAATGCCGCAACTGCGACCCAGAGCCAGATCGAAGATGATGATCCGCTGCTATCAGCTGCCGCAGCCGGATCTGCCGGAGCAACATTTACCGTACATACCGGCGGAACGAGTACCATTCCATCTGCCTGAGCACTGATCACATAACTTCCTTCTTTGTCCAATGTCAGTTCTGCCGTTCCGAATTCTGTTGTGACTGCCTCACTGGCAGCGCCGTCCACCACCAGTTTCGCCCCTTTCAAAGGATTATCCGCCATGCTGCCCGATGCTGCGTCATAGCTTACAGTATTAAGTGTGACCTGTACAGGCTCACCTGCGGTAGTTTCAACTATAGGTTCGGCAAAATAGCAATATACATCAGACCAGCCTTTGATATCCTGATAAACAAAAGCGTTTACATAATCGCCGGCTTTTACCGGATCTGTCAGTGACATAGCAGCAGCATTATTCACATAGTAACCGTAACCGCCGCCGTTGACGATCCCCCATAACTTGGAAAGCGATAATCCGTATTCGCTCGTTTCTGTTTCGTAACCTTCTGCTGCGCCGCCCTCAAAGAATTGCTCGTGAGCACAGTACAGAACATCATTGACTGTCAGCGCTCCGTCCCCGTCTGAATCTTCCGCGTTCACAGCCTGCTGAGTCAGTACCAGTTCTCCCTTATCATCAGAAATAGTAACATAGACTTCATCAGATGCCGCCTCTGCCGCAGCTCCGCTGAAACAAAACGCAGCAGCCAGCAGCAGTACGATCACCGCGGCAGCTATCCGGCCTGTAATTCTGCCCTTTCTTTCAGGCAGATGCAGAAGTCCTGATCCTGTCCCTGGCTTCCCTTCATGGAGCTTCATCGATTTTCCTGTCATGATCTACAACCTCCTGTTCGATTTTGTTATTCTGACCGGAATAAAAAAACCGCAGGCCGCGGCGGCATACGGATATCAGGAAACAGCCCGTCCGCACTGATCTGATTACAGAACAGGCAGCGGCCTGTTTAAACGCATTATCCGGTTCCGGCAGAAACGCTTTACCTGCTCCCACGTATCTGACTTGGCTGATACAGCCGCACAGTGACCGACTCGTGGGTTCTGACCCCTTTCCGTGTTCTGCCTCGGACAGCAGAGGAGCAGGCATTCCTATCAAATTGATATTTATTATAACATACCAATGGTTATCTGTAAAGAGAAGAGTCGCCGTACCGGACCGTTCCTGCAACTATTTATCCAGACAGCGGAACTGGATCGCTTCGGCTAAATGCTCAGCTTGTATGTTATCACTGTCAGCCAGATCAGCAATAGTTCGGGCCACTTTGAGCAGTCTGTCATTGCTGCGTACGCTCAGATGCAGACACTCATATGCTTCATGCAGCAGATCCTGGCCTGTTCTGTCCAGCCGGCAAAACTCCATCAGCTGAGGCCGTGTCAAATGAGCGTTGTTCATAAAAACAGGCATGCAGTTATCTTCATTTTCATCATTCGCTTTGACTGTCCCTTCAGCATAACGCGCATATCTGTTCAGCTGCCGCTCGCGTGCCGCGGCTACCCTTTCTCGTATTCCGGCCGAATTTTCCGCCGAACCGGGATCATGAAGATCTTTATATGGAACAGGCATGCAGGCAACATGCATATCGATGCGATCCATAACAGGCCCGGAGATCTTTGCCTGATAGCGCCTGATCTCATATTCGGTGCATTGGCATCTGCGGATATGATCATATCCGTAATATCCGCAGGGGCAGGGATTCAAAGCACCTGCCAGTATGAATCTTGCGGGATAAACTACCGATCCGCGCTGACGGCTTATCTGGATCACTCCTTCTTCCAGCGGCTGACGCAGACTGTTCAGCACTTCCTTTTTAAATTCCGCCATTTCATCCAGAAACAATACACCATTATGGGCCAGGCTTATCTCCCCCGGTTTCGGAGAATTCCCTCCGCCCAGCATACTGATTCTGGTAGCTGTATGGTGAGGAGCTCTCAACGGACGTTCGATGCTCAGGTGCTTTTTATTATTAAGCAGGCCCATTACACTGCGGATCTGCATTATTTCCAGAGCTTCCACACGGGTCAGAGGAGGCATTATGCCCGGCAGGCATTTGATCAGCATAGATTTTCCGGCGCCCGGCGGACCGCTGAGCAGCAAATTATGACCTCCTGCTGCAGCGATCTCCAATGCTCTTTTTGCTTTATACTGCCCTTTTACCTCACTGAAATCGACATGATCAGACTCTGAAGAAGGCAGCGCATCCCCGGCGAAAAAATCATCGCTTGCTTTTACATACTCGGGCTGGATCATGCCTTCCAGTATCTCCGTCAACTGACGCAGACTGTTTACGGCAATGATCTGACCTTCCCTGCCTGCTATAGCTGCTTCCGCCTGATTGGATCCGGGTACGAACATTCCGCCCTCAACATTCTGCAAAACGCTGCAGGCAGGCAGAACTCCGGGGACCCCTCTGATCTCCCCGTCCAGTCTGAGCTCTCCCAGAAAAAACCAGTTCCGCCATCTCTCCTGAACAGTGATCTGCTCTGTTGCTGCCAGGATGGCCAACGCCATAGGCAGATCATAGCCCGAACCTTCTTTACGGCTGTCTGCAGGCGCCAGATTGATTATCATACGTGAATCAGGATATTCAAATCCAGAATTGCAGATCGCCGAACGCATGCGTTCTTTTGCTTCACGCACTGATGCATCAGGCAGACCTACTATCTCCAGCAGAGGCATTCCGCGATTGATATCGGACTCTACACGGATGATCTGAGCCTGCAGTCCCTGCACCGCTACTGTCAGCAAACTATAATACATACCAATATCTCCTTTCTTCCGAGTGCAACATAATAAAAAACGGCACCCCCAGCTGCTAAGCTGTCAGGTGCCGCCTCATGATATCTTTTATTTATTATTATCAAACTCTAATTTTTATATTTGATGCCCCGGATTATTTTACAGTCTGGCGTACTATGGCTTCAGCTACAGATCTGAACTCGGCAGCTACCTCAGCATTTGCCTCGATAGCTGACTCACCGTTGTCGCTCTTCTCACGAACGATCTGACGCAGAGGCAGTTTGCCGAGCACCGGAACATTAAGGCTTGCCGCAAGAGCTTCAGTTTCTCCTTCGCCAAAAATATTGTGTCTGGCTCCGCACTGCTCACAAATATAATAGGACATATTTTCAATAACGCCTATATTGGTAATATTGCATTCTCCCGCCATATAAGCGACCCGTCCGGCAACATGGGAAGCTGATGCCTGCGGAGTGGTAACCAGCGCAAAATAAGCATGCGGGATTCGCTGCATAATGGTAAGAGGAACATCGCCTGTTCCCGGAGGAAGATCGATCAGCAAATAATCAAGATCTCCCCATTCTACACCGCAGATGAATTGCTGCAGAACGCCCATGAGTACAGGACCGCGCCAGATGATCGGAGAATCTTCATCATCCACAAAGCTGCCGATGGAAACTATTTTCAAGCCGTTCTTTTCGATAGGAAGTATGGTGTTTTCGTCTTTAGCTGTTGCCCTGATCCCTGCTACGCCAAGCAGCCGCGGAATGGAAAAACCAAATATATCAGCATCCATTACACCGACTTTATATCCGAGATCACGCAAAGACAAAGCAAGATTCGCAGTCACTGTTGATTTGCCGACGCCGCCTTTGCCGCTTCCTATAGCGACTACTTTTATTCCCTTGAGGACTTCGTCAGGCAGCTGCGGGGTATTCAGACGATTCTTCAGATTTTGTTTCTCCTCGTCAGACATCTCACCAAAGGCAACTTTCACCTCATTTATGCCCTCTATTTTCCCGACTTCTTCTTTTATGTTTTTTTCCATAACCAATTTAAGCGGGCATCCCTTAGTGGTAAGACTTACCTGGATAACAGCCACGTCATCGATCACTTCAACGGTTTTGATCATGCCTGCATCCGGCAGACTCATGTGCAGTTCCGGATCCATAACATTTCCTAGTGCCTGCATTATTTGTTCTCTCAAGACTAAACCCTCCCATATCCGACAAGCCGCCGCAGCATTGTAGATTTACTGCGGCTCAAAATTGCATAAAAACAGATATATATTCTATATTCTTGCTTTATTAATGAAATCCTTTTTTTTAACCCGCTGTACTGATCTTTATTAGTAATCTTTATTAAGAAAAGAGCTGTTATTCTGAAAACAGTTCAAACTATTCCGCATTTGTGATATAATTCGATTAATAAACCAAGGAGGCTGGTTATTATGAATATTGATGTGCTGCTGTCCATAGATGAAATCGCTAAAACCGATCTTAAAGGAAAAACAGCGGTGATAATAGATGTACTGCGGGCCTCAAGCACTCTGATCACAGCTCTCGGCTGCGGTATAAGCAGGATCATTCCTATAGCAGACAGGGAAGAAGCCAGAACATTTTTCGCTTCTCTGCCATCCGGCACCGCTTTTCTGGGCGGTGAATATCAGATGCAGCGTATACAAGTCGGAGG
>JAZPYJ010000027.1:0-4596 GCA_045544075.1 Thermoanaerobacteraceae bacterium | reverse complement strand
CATCAAATTCCTTCCAGGTCATTTCTTTGCGATAGAATTCATTGGGGTTGGTCTCTACCAATGAATATTCTAACCAGGGAAGTTTCTTCTGTTGTTCTTCCAGCTCCGGATTTATTTCCACCAGGCAGAGTTCATTCCCGTATTCAGCTGCATTTCTTATCAGATAATTAGTAATCGGCATCTCGGTTTCTCCCATCTTTCCGTTTTTAAACAAAACAATAGTTGCCTATTGATATGATTTCCGGTAATTTATGCAAATCACTTATTATTTTAACACTTTGCATCGTTAAGTCAAGCTATAAAATAAATATGCATAAAAAAGCCTGCCGCCTTCCGACGACAGGCTTTTTTAGAACAAATTAATAATTCTTAGCCTGGATCTGGAAGAAAGCCTGCGGATGATCACATACCGGGCAAACTGCAGGCGCTTTGCTGCCTATGATAATATGGCCGCAGTTCGAGCATTGCCAGATAACAACATCATCTTTGATGAATACTTCATTGTTTTCCACATTTTTCAGTAAGGCAAGATATCTTTCTTCATGTTCTTTTTCGATTTTGCCCACTGATTCGAACAGAAATGCGATCTTATTGAATCCTTCTTCTTTTGCTTCCTCAGCAAATTTCGCATACATATCGGTCCATTCATAATTCTCACCTTCGGCTGCTGCCTTAAGGTTTTCTGCGGTAGTTCCGATACCGTTTAAAAGTTTGAACCAAATCTTGGCATGTTCCTTTTCATTGTTTGCGGTTTCCAGGAATAACGCTGCGATTTGTTCATAACCTTCTTTTTTAGCCTGTGATGCAAAATAAGTGTACTTATTTCTTGCCTGTGACTCACCTGCAAAAGCAGTCAGCAGATTGGCTTCAGTTTTGCTGCCCTTTAATTCCATGATGATCTCCCCTTTTCATCGATTAATTATTTGATCATAATTAATACTATAATTATTATTAGTATAACACTAATTCCGGCTTTGTCAATCGACTTTATCGGTCAACTTTTTCAGCATTATTATTCCTTCGCACTAATGCTCCTATTTATTCTCATCATCTTCGGTCTCATTTTCTTCTGCGGTCGTCAGTTCTTCCATGGCATCACGCGCTTCTTCTTCATCGCGGAACAGCGGCAGACTGAACCAGAAATTACTGCCCTGTCCGACACTGCTGTCCACTCCGTATTCAGCATTATGCGCTTCCAGGATGCTGCGAACTATAGACAGGCCCAGACCGGTGCCGACCATGGCCCGCCGATGAACTTTATCAATTTTGTAATAACGGTCCCAGATATATTTCAGATCTTCCTGAGATATTCCGGCCCCATGATCTACGATATTTATCCGCACATGATCCTGATGGATCGTCTGATAGATATCTATGGTTTTGTCCGGTCCGCAGTAATTAACAGCATTATTGATCAGGTTATACAGAACCTGCATTATTTTGGATTCATCCGCACATACCCATACATCCTGATCGTGATGCCAGCAAATAAAATAGCCTTTTTGTTCGACAAGTTTACTGTACCTGAGCAGCATTTTTTCAACATCAGCCGTCAGGCAAAAGACATCAGGCACTATACTATTGCTGCCGGACTGCAGTTTTGATAAATTAAGCATATCGTTTACCAAGCCGGTAAGACGAGTCGCTTCATCGATAATTATCTGCACATTTTCAGGCGTATATTCTTCCGGCAGATCTCTCATCATTTCCGCGTATCCGATGATCAGAGTCAAAGGAGTCCGTAAATCATGCGAAACATTTGCTATCAGTTCATGCTTCAGCCTTTCGGTTCTGGAAAGCTCTCCTGCAGCATAATTCAGAACATCATTCAATTCATTGATCTCTTTATAACCTGAACCTTTGAACTCAACGTCATAATTACCAGCTGCCAGCCTATGGGCAGCCTGCGTAGTGTGACTTATCGGATTGGATATCCTTGCATCCAGCAGCAGAGTCAGAATAATGGTCAGCATCAGCATACCGATCGTTACATATACGAAGCTGCTGCTTAATACCTCAGTCGTTGTATTCAGCGGTGTCAGCTGAGTATCGATCATCAGCAGGCGATCAGACTGTCCTTCAGCAGTTACTATTATATAATAGACCATACCTGAGTAATGCAAAGTAGAATTGTTATCTGACTGATCAGCTGATTCCGATTGACCGCTTATACTGTCAGACTCCATTTCCGATGTTTCACTCTTCTGCTTTTCCTGCAGTGCCAGATCGGAAAAATGATTAACATCCAACCAGTCGTTGACCCGCATCGATCGGTCTTCAACTTTATCTATGACACCGCCCCCATGCCTGAGACATATCAGATATTTCTGAACTATCTCCTGCCTAGCCATATTATGGATAACACAATTCAGACGATTGTCATAGCTGTACAACTCATTGCCGAGCTGATCCGTGAGCAATATACAGCAGGAATGCTCCCGACAGTTTTCCGCAACAATACTTTCCATATCATCGGTATCTATTCCGGCTATTACATTACTTGCTACCGTACTGAGCTCCCCTGCTTTAACATTCTGATAAATCTTATCCAGCAGTACGACCTGTATAAGCCATAGCATAACCAGTGTCAGAATGATCAGAAAGGACATCATTATCAAAATCTGCCAGCGTACGCTCAGCCTGTTCAGTCCCTTTTTTTGTTTTTGAAAAGCATCCGGCGGTAATTGGGGAGATGTTTCCCTGCGCCGCAGCATCTTATGCTTCAAAGCGATAACCAACCCCTCTTAAGGTAACGATGCACTTCCCGTATTCGCCAAGGCCTTTGCGCAATAATTTAATATGAGTGTCCAGAGTACGATCGTCGCCGAAAAACTCATATCCCCATACCGAATTAAGAAGCCGTTCACGCGTAAGCGCTTCACCGCGGTTTTTGACCATAAAGAAAAATAATTCGTATTCCTTAGGCGTCATTGCCACTTCCTGGTCGTCGATCGTAACCTTGCGGGCCGTCATATCTACCTTCAGTCCGCCGAATTCCACTACATCGCGGTCCATTTCACCGCTGCTGCGTTTCAGTACAGCATTCACCCGCATCATAAGCTCCTTGGGAGAAAAAGGTTTAACGACATAATCATCCACTCCCAGTTCAAATCCATAAATACGATCATATTCTTCACCGCGGGCAGATAAAATGATCAACGGCATATCCGAGCGCAGATGTCGTATCTCTTTGCAGGCTGAAAAGCCATCCATTTCCGGCATCATAACATCCATTATGACCAGATCCACATCATGATCCTTACAGATCTGTACCGCTTCCAGCCCATCCTCAGCTTCCAGCACTTCGTGGCCTTCGCGTCCGCCATACTTGCCTATTATTTTTCTGATTGATTGTTCATCATCAGCGATCAGAATCGTTGCCATATTCAAACCTCCTGTTCTCTCCGGTATCATTCCAGCGCTTTTCTAATGATTATCCTATTGTGCCAAAGATGCCAAAGTATTCTGCAGCGTCATTGCTGAAGCCAGAAACTGCTCGTTTTCCTTTTCGCTGAATTCCTTTATAAGTCTTTTCTGAACACCGCCCGCCCCTATTACAGACGGCACGCTGATAGCTACATTTTCCATACCGTATTCGCCGTTCAGTACACTGCTGACGCATTCCGTTATTTGTTTATCATTCAATACCGCATCTGCCAGATAGCACACGGACGTTGCGATACCAAAATGAGTTCTGCCTTTATTAGCAATGATCTTTGCGCCTAATCCTTTGACATTTTTAGCCATTTCAGCCTTAATTTCATCGTTCCAGTCTTTATTATTAGCTTCGGCATATTCATCGACAGGCTGATCGCAAACAGTCACCCTGCTCCAGGCCGGCAGCTGAGTTTCACCATGCTCACCGATGATATCACCATTCACCTCGCAAGTACATACGCCGAAATAATCCGCCAGAGCAGCACGGAAGCGGGAAGTATCCAGCATACAGCCTGTGCCGAAAACCATACCGTCAGGGAGATCGAGCCACTCTGTCAGTTTGCAGGTGATAATATCGACAGGATTGGCTACTACCAAAATAACACCTTTGGTATAATACTTTTTGATCCCATCGGCGACCCCGCGGGCGATCTTCAGATTATCAGCGATCAGATCGAGACGGACTTCACCGGGGCGGCGATTGCGGCCGGCCGTTATCACTATAAGATCGCAATCCGCGCAATCACAATAGTCACCGGAGTAGACTTTTGCTGTTCCCAATTCCGGAATACCGTGCCTGATATCGATCGCTTCGCCTAAAGCCACTTCAGGACGCACATCGATCAGCACGATCTCTCCGGCGAGATCTTTCAAAACCAACGCATATGCTATCGACGCACCAACAAAACCGCTGCCTATAACAGCTATCTTGCGTTTTTCTTTCTTTTCTGTTTCTTTGATCATCATAAACCCTCCCAAAAAGATATTGCCTTTAAGAAAATTACAGCACATAAAATTTAATTCCATCTTTAAATATCATGCAGTCAGATTATTAATTGCTTTCCGAAAATTTCGGAACGATGCGAAGCATGATAAGGTCCTCATCACCATCGTTAATAATACTGTGACTGGAACCTCTCGGACAATAGTGACAGCTTC
>JAZPYJ010000026.1:0-5093 GCA_045544075.1 Thermoanaerobacteraceae bacterium | reverse complement strand
GCAAAAATAGTTTTATTTAGCTTTACACCGAATAAAGCTGCGATCCTTTTGATCATAGGATAATAGATCGTTTTGGTTAATGCTTTCTGAGGCAGTTTCTTTGCTACTTGTCCCGACATTGCCTTCGACATGACCTTTAAAGTTGCCCCTGCTCCGCTTACGCCGAACATTACCCCGCAGTACAGCAGCATCTGATTGCTTACCTTTTCCTGATCAACAGCACCGCCTTTAAACATATCATCAGCACCATACAGATATGCTATCTCCTGTGCTAGTCTTAACGTAACCCCGTAGAACTGAAGAGTGTCCGCCGGGATCGTACCGATCATGGCCAGCCCGCCGGGCAGCCCGGTCATAAAGGAAATTCCGCTTGATTCGAGCGAGCGTTTATTTACCAAATATCTGGCCAAATGCTTTAGTTCATGACGGCTGCATCCTGCTTTTACCGGTCCGTATCTCAGGATTCTATCTCTCTTATCTGCATCAGCCTTATCAAAGATATCGACTAAAAACTTTTCACGTTCGACCTTTACCCCCGGTATAGTGATTGCTTTAGTTAAAACATCGATCATTATTGCATTGTCTTTTTCAGATTCTTTTGCTGTTTCTTTTTCTTTTTCCAAATTAATCCCTCCATTTTTATTCTCGATCTTCTTCCTGTTGAAAATAACAAATGTATGCCTTCCAATAAAGCTCGTACATGATTCGCTTATGGATATGTACTGCTATAATATACTTATATTATTATAGCATACTATGCGTTATTTATACAAACTATTCTCTCAGAACAGTCTCTCATTAAAGCCCTTGTAAATTTCGCGCAGACCGCTCTGAACACTCCCCGCACCGTTCAGGCATAAAAAAACGGGGAAGCGACTGCTTCCCCATTCTTTGCTCATCATTTATAATTTCCGCTGCTCTCCGAGCCCCTGCAGGATCGGACGGCCTTACCCCTACTTATACACGATCACCGCACCGAAAGGCAGCAGCGACAGCTTCGCGATCTTGAAGAACTGCCTGCCGAACGGGATCCCTATGATGGTGACGCACCAGATCAGCCCGATCAGCAGATTGCCCAGCGCCATCGGGATGCCGAAGAAGATCACCCAGATGATGTTCGCTATCAGGGAGATCGCTCCTCCGCCGTATCTGACGTCCTTCCCGAACGGCAGGAAGGACAGCCTCGCGAATTTGAAGCACTGCAGCCCGTACGGGATGCCGATGATGCTGATGCACCAGATCGCTCCGGAAAACAGCCAGGCCAGCCCGCTGAGGCAGCCGCCGAATA
Source organism: Thermoanaerobacteraceae bacterium (assembly GCA_045544075.1). Lineage (GTDB taxonomy): Bacteria > Bacillota > JAZPYJ01 > JAZPYJ01 > JAZPYJ01 > JAZPYJ01. The sequence goes on along the minus strand of JAZPYJ010000026.1, from coordinate 3,805 downwards.
TGAACCATATGATGTTGCCTAATGTACCCGTTGTCGTTCCCTCCTGTGTCCGGAAGATCCTTTCCTCCGGGCTCCGTTATGATATCATCTGTATATCATTATAGCATACTGTGACTGTCCGCAGCAACTTTTTCTCCATGATGCATGTCTTACCGGCAGCCCGCCGCGCGTGCCCTCATAAAAGCCCCTGTAAATTTCGCGCAGCCCTCCGTTCAGGCGCAAAAAAAAGCACTGCCCGGCCCTTCAGCTGCAGGACCCGCGCAGTTCTTCCCCTGTTTCTTATTCGTTTCGTACAGCAGACTCAGATCATATCCATCAGATGCTTTACTTCTTCCGGAATACAGATCATGCATTTTTCGTTCAAAGCCAGAAGCGGACGCACCGTGTCCGGCCATCTCATCATGCCGTGCAACGAACAGGTGCCGCAGCCTTTCACATAAAGATACCCTTCGCCCTTTTTATCGTCAAAATAGATATGATAGATCCTTTTGCCTCCGGATATTTCCTTAAAAAGCTCCGACTTCACAAAATTCAGGCACGTTTCATGATCATACAGAGCGGCAGGAAAGCGCAGGAAGATTTCCGGTCTTGCTTTAACTGCATCCGCGGCCGTCAGACAGCCCATCGCCCCGATCGCGGCTCTACAGTTTGTTTCCGTCCAGGCATCGGGGGGAATATACATCAGAAATTCCGGATCAAGACAGATCAGTTCATAATAAAACCGGTTTTCTCTGAAAGCTTCCGGCAATTTACGGACAGAAGCGCAGCTGCTTTTGCGCGCCGCTTCAGCGACAAATTCCGGAGTGATATATTTCGCCGGTATCATCCTGTATGCCTCCGCCGAATTGATCGCCGCTTTCATGCAGAGTTCCTTCGTGAGATATTTTTCCGGAATGAGTTCCAAAGCAGCCGCGTCAGATCCCACCGCACATTCACAGATCTTCTGACTCATGAATCTCTCCGGTACCTTTCCGATGATCGTACCGTCGCTTTTGCACGCTTCCAGATATATTTCTTCCGTTCTTAATCCTTCGGGCACATGATCTATCGCTTTGCCGCTGATCCGGACAGCCGCCAGACACATGTCGTATGTTATATTTTCCGTTCTGAAGTATTGCAGGGATGTTCCGCCCAGACTTTTTATGGTCTCTATTCGTTTCTGTTCATCCATAACAGCACCCCGCTCATGCAGCTCTATCTTCATACACGCCGGTGCTCATTATAACACACATTATCAAAAAATATACTATTAATAATCTGATTATCAAAAAAATCTTCGAATATGGTCCTTTTCGCCGCTTCCCTGCCGAACGCAAAAAAATACGACCCCGCAAACGGGATCGTATTTTTATCATTTCACCGTTATATATCTTCATATATATCTTCCCGGCAGGAAGACCTACTGATCCTGTTGCCGCCCGCGCAGCTGTTTCCCTGCTTCGGGCATCATTTCATCGCTTATGGTTCCAAGCATCTCCGTGAAGGTACCTACTTCCTCAGGAGAAAATCGTTCCTCTATGCGGTCGCAGACCACCCGGATATAATCAAAGATTACTCCGTACTCCCTGCGATAGCGGTCTGTGGCTTCGATATTGAATTCCCTCCTGTCCTCTTCGTTGCGGGTACGGACGATATAGCCCTTTTCCTCCAGCTTGCGGAGGCGGTAAGCCGTATTGGGCCCTGACAGCTTTGCATAAGTGGAAAATTCAGCTACAGTCGGATCCCCAAGCGCTATTATTATCTCCATGTAGATCACTTCCTGCAGGCTGAGCTCGCCCGGCATGCTGCTGCCGCGTTCCCTGAGCGCCCGGTCATACAGCATCAGCTTGAACTTGTCATACATAGTACAAAAATGCCGTTCCAGTTCTCTCATATTACGCCTCTTATTCCTTGTTCTCTTCGTAACGTTTTACCTTGCCGGTGGTGGTCTTGCTCATTTCCTCCTTCTGCACGATAAATCTGTGGATAAGCTTATACCTGGGCATGTTCTGATTGATGCGTTCGATATCCTGATCGACTACAGCACGTATCTGATCCGCAGTCTCCGCGCCGTATTTTACTTTCATTATATCCTCATCATATACTATCTTGGCGACCAGAATATGGTCTCTGTCCTCAGCCCCCTCGCGTCTGATGTCTCCGAAAACAATGTTTTCCTTTACATAAGGAAGCTCCGCGATGATGCTCTCTATTTCCTCCGGATAAATGTTCTTGCCGTTTTTCAGAACGATGACGTTCTTGGATCTTCCCGTGATATGAATGTATCCCTTTTCATCCAGATAGGCCAGATCGCCTGTATGGAGCCAGCCGTCCTTCAATACTTTGGCGGTCTCTTCCTCGTCCTGATAATATCCGAGCATTACGCTCGGCGAGCGGACGATGATCTCCCCGATCCCTTCCTCGTTAGGGTCAGCTATCTGTACTTCCATGCCGGGCAGGCCGAGCCCTATCGAGCCGGGCGTGCGATTGAACAGGTTCTCGGCCGCTATTACGGGGGCCGATTCCGTCATTCCGTAGCCCTGCACGACGTATATGCCCAGATCCTCGTAGCCGCGGGTAACCGCTCCGTCCAGCGCAGATGCTCCGCTTACCACCATCCGGAGATCTCCTCCCAGCTCTGCCAGTATCTCTTTGAAGAGCCTGCGTCTGACGTCGATCCCGACTTTTCTCAGAAAGCGCGATATCTTTACTCCTCTTTCGAAGGTCTTTTCCTTGCCCTTCTTTCTGATGCCCGCCATGATCTTTTTGTACATCGCCTCCAGCAGCAGGGGCACGCCGATAAAGACGGAAACGTGATACTCGACGAAGTTCTTTTGGATGTATTTGAGGCCGTCGCAGAATACCGTCGTGACGCCGCAGGCGTACATGAGCAGCTGTCCGGTCGATCCGAAGGTATGATGGTATGGAAGGAGCGCTATGTTCACGTCGCCGCGGACTATGTTCTCCACCAGCTTCAGGCTGTAAAGGTTGTACATTATGTTTCTCTGGCTGAGCATTACGGCTTTGGCGGCGCTGGTCGTTCCCGAGGTGAAGATCATGTTGGACAGGGCCTCGCGGTCGATCGGAAGCTTCGTGAACTCCGTATTGCCCGCCCTGAGCAGCTGCTCTCCCTGTTCCAACAGCTCGTCGAAGCAGATAAGATCATCATATTCATCCATGCAGATGTACGTCTCTACGGGGATCGGCGCGGAGTGCGGATCGGCCGCGTCCTGCTTCAGCTGCTCGGCAAGAGAGGCATGCTTCTTATCGAAGATAAGGACCGTGCTTCCGCTTTTCTGAATGGAGGTCTTCAGCTCGGCATACGGGAGTCCCTTGTCCAGCGGCACGCAGATCCCCAGTCCGCTCATTGCGGCGAGGAACGTGAGCTGCCAGCGATAAGAGTTCTCACCGATGATGGCTATCCTTGAACCGCGTATCCCCAGGCTGAGGAGAGCCGTTCCGAGACGGCGGACGTCCTCCCGCAGCTCCTTATATGTTACTGATCTGTATTCAGCCGCCTGATCGCCCTTGGCCGCTTTGGTCTTCAGAATGAAGGCCTTGTCGTCTCCGTACTTTTCCGCCGCAAAATCGAGAAGCGCGCGCACGTGCTCGTGCTCTTCCGACGGGTAGACGGGCTTTAATTGTCCAACTTTTATATTTTCACTCATGATATACTGTCCTTTCGTTTTATGATAAGACTTACCGGGATAGTATACCGCATTCGTGAAATTATTTCAATATTTTAAACTAAATTTTTTGATTTATTTTTCAAAAAAGAAAGGAGAAGCGCGGTGCTTCCCCTTTTATATATTCTTTTCCCTATTCA
>JAZPYJ010000025.1:0-10758 GCA_045544075.1 Thermoanaerobacteraceae bacterium | reverse complement strand
AAACCTGCGTGAGATGTATAACTGAACAGCAGGCATAGTAAAAGCTGTGACTGCTTTTCTGATCGTTAAAATATCAAAACAGGCTTGATTTTATCAATGGCATAGTGTAGAATAACAGGTAATCAATAAAAAGATGCTGTTTTTGTCGCTTGCTTATCAAATCTTTGCATGCAATTCACAGATAAACGGATAAAATGATAACAGGAGATGAAAAAGGATGAGTTATGAGCCGTTATCAAAGCTGTTCTATTCGGATAAAGAACATTACGAAGAGATATATCAGAACAGATTCAACAGTGAATACGCAACTCATATCGATTTTGAGATCAACGGCTCACCGGCGTTTTTTGTAATGGCTCCGATGCTGCCTTATAAGATCGCAGAGATCTACAAAACGGATAAAAGGATCAAACAGCTAAGGGATAAACTGCCGGAGGCCGCGATAGATCAATTTACCATGCGCAGCCTGGTGGATGAGATAGTCCTGACGAACGACATCGAAGGCGTTTACAGCTCAAGGCGCGAGATCAGCAGTATCCTGTCCGAGCTGAAAGAAAGCAACAGGAAAAAACGTTTTTACGGTCTGGTGCAAAAGTATCTCATGCTGCAGAAAAATGAAAAGATCGCCTTCAGAACTTCCCGGGACATCCGTGACCTGTATGATGATCTGGTATATCCGGAGGTCAGGGAGGATGATCCGCATAATCTGCCCGACGGGGAGATATTCCGCAAGGGTCAGGTAAGCGTTGAATCCGCCGCTCAGAAAGAGATCCATCGCGGGGTGTATCCCGAAAGCAGGATCATCGAGTGCATGGAACAGGCTTTGAAGGTACTGAACGCAAATGATATCGATGAACCGTTCAAAACGGCTGTTTTTCATTACCTGTTCGGATATATCCATCCGTTCTATGACAGAAACGGCCGCACCGCGCGCTTTATCAGCAGCTATATGCTGTCCAGGGAATTTGAGCCGACGATCGCCTATCGTTTGTCTTATACGATCAAAGAGAATATCAGAGAATATTATCAGGCCTTCAGGATATGCAGCGATAAACATAACAGAGGCGATCTGACGCCGTTCGTCATCATGTTTACCGGCATTATAGAAGAGTCGATGAAGCAGCTGGAAGAGGCTCTGCGGAAGAGGTATCACCGGCTGGTGTATTACCGTGAGTGCCTCCGGTACCTTCCGGACGGAACGAACGGCAAGTACCTTGATCTGTACGATCTTCTGATCCAGGCAAGTCTGTTTTCCGAAGACGGGATCAGCACGCAGGAACTGATGGATCTGCTGCATGTCAGCAGAGCGACTTTGTCCGGACGCTTATCCTCTGTTTCCGGACAGGGTCTGCTGATCAAAAAGGCATACGGCAACAAACGTTATTACAAGCTGGATCTGGATGAGACGGAGCGGTTCCGTACCGACGGATACGCAGGACAGGAGGAAGCAGGCAATGGAACGGAAAACGACTGACAGGCGCGTCGCGAAGACCAAAAGAGCGATCTACAGGGCTCTCGCGGAGCTGCTGAGCGAACGGAACATAGACGACATCACCATCCGGGACATCGCGGACATCGCCGATATCAACCGCAAGACCTTCTATAATTACTATTCGGGGATCCATGCCCTGCTGGAGGAGGTGGAGAACAACATCGTCCGCTCCTTCGAGACCGCTCTCAGGGAGACCGATTTCAGAAAAGCGCTCAACGATCCGTATATCGTTTACGAAAAGCTGAACGCGATCCTGAACAGCAACCTCGAATTCTACGGCCATCTGATCTCCATGAAAAACAACGCCGGCCTGATCAGGAAGGTCGGCGATCTCCTGAAGGAAAAAACGAGGGAGGCCGTCATCGAGCAGCTTCCGGACATCGAGGACAAGGCGGACATCATCCTGGATTTCGTTTTTTCGGGCATGCTCGCGGTGTATCAGAGCTGGTTCTTCTCGGAAAACAGACCCTCCATCGAATCGGTATCGGAGACGGTCAGTCTCCTCTGCACGGGAGGGATCAACGGCGTCGTGAACAGCACGGGACTGCGGTCAGGCAGCTGAGGAGGGGCAAATGATCAGAAAAACAGCAAAAGAGATCCTGGCGGAATCGTTCCGCGAGCTTGCCGGCAAAAAAAATCTCGATAAGATAACCATCCGGGAGATCACGGACAACTGCGGCTATTCGCCCGCGACCTTTTACCGGAATTTCAGGGACAAATACGATCTGATCGTCTGGGAGCATACCAGAGGCATCGCGCAGATCATGGATAAGATAGACAACGAAACCTACATGTGGAGAGACGGCGCGGCAGAAGCGGCGCAGTGGTTTTACCGGGAGAAGGATTACCTGAGGAACCTCTTCCGGAACACGGACGGACAGGATTCCTTCGTCAGATACATGACCGAGATCGACAGAAGCGCTTTGAACAGGCATATCCTTTCCATAACCGGAGAGAAGGAACCTGACCGGAAGACAGATATGCTGGTCAGAACGTACTGCACGGGCATAGCGGGCCTGACCTGCGAATGGATCCTCGGAGCTATCGACGCCTCACCGGAGGAGATAACGGACATCTATGAACAAGCCCTTCCGGAGCCGGTGAAAAAATATCTCCTGTAATAATAAAGCGATAAAGAAAAATGAAACAATCAGGCCTCTTTCTCTCATAATGAGAGAAAGAGGCTTAATTATAAATTGAAGATACGGGCGGGATACGTTATATTGAACGTGTAAAGGTTGTGCGCGATAATATATCGCGCAATCAAAAAATTATAAAAAAACGGAGGCGCGTACAAATGACAAAAATCGAATTCTTACAGGAACTGGCGAAGGGCTGGTTCGGAAACTCCCAGCAGCACTCCATCCAGGCACAGCTTCTCAAATATCGCGGTTACGGAAAACTGGCCGACAAGATCATGGAGGAATCCGAAGAGGAATGGAACGAAGCCAAAAAGGTAAACGCGCGTTTGATCGAGCTGGGCGTCACCCCCAAGGTCGAGCTCGTGGAATATCCCGTTTTTACCGACGTAAAGGAAATGCTGGAATACGACTGCAAGGACGCCGCGGAGGCTCTGCCCGAAATGAGCAAAGCGCTTGCCCTCTTCGATGACGACTACGTAACGAAGGACATGATCCAGGAATTCATCGTCGACGAGCAGGAACACTTCAACTGGGTCCGTCAGCATCTTTCCCTGATCGAAGAGATCGGCATGGAGAACTATCTGATCGAACAGCTGGGTTAAAAGTTTCCGACGATGAACACGCAGAACACCGCAGAAGACAAATATGACCGGATCCGCCTCGGCAATCAGTTCTGCTTTCCGCTGTATGCCTGCTCGAAGGAAGTCGTCCGCCGGTACAGAAAGCCGCTGGCAGAGCTTCATCTGACCTACACGCAGTATATCGTGATGATGGTCCTCTGGGAGCACGGCAGCATGACGGAAGGCGAACTCGGCAGGATCATACGTCTCGACTCCGGAACGCTCGCTCCGCTCCTGAAACGACTGGAAAAGCAGGGCTATATCGACCGCGTCCGGCAGGAAGACAACGAACGCAGGCTGTGGCTGCACCTCACGGAGCAGGGCCGGGCGCTGGAGGAAAAGGCCCTTGCCGTACCGCAGCAGATGCAGGGATGCATCGACCTGACGGAGGAGGAGAAGGCGCAGCTGAAGGCGATACTGGACAAAGCGCTCGCTCGGATGGAGAACAAACGGGAAGAGTGATCTTCCGCCGCAGCAAACGAATACTATAATGAACAGAGCGTCTCTTCGCGAAGAAGAGGCGCTTTTTTTGCGTTTTTGGACGGGAGCGGGGGCGAATCGGGGCTAATATCCATAAATTGCCGTTGTTTATAGAAGTGAAACATGATATAATAATTAAAAGTTGCTTTTTATAAACGGACAATTATTTCTATCGTAAGGGGGGCATATCATGAAGCATTTAACAAGTACGAAACATTGCGGGACTGCGCTTTCAGTTTTGCTGACGCTGATCCTCTGCTTCGCGTTCTTCGCGTGTGCGGGCGAAGCCTCGGCGGCGGAAATAATCGACTCGGGAACAGAGGGCAGTCATACCTGGACTCTGGATAGTGACGGTGTGCTGACCATAGGCGGCACAGGGGAAATGGATTATTCTTATCTGCCGATCGATGAATCAGACGTAAAGCATCTGGTGATCGAAGAAGGCGTGACCAGTGTGGCAGATCTTGATTTGTATGATCTGCAGAGCGTCGTTATTCCTTCCTCTGTTGTCAGCATAGAAGATTATGCTTTTGACTACTGTGAGTCTTTAACTGACGTATCGATCGCGGATGGTGTCAGGAACATCGGGGAAGATGCCTTTGCCGGCTGCACCGCTCTTACCGGGATAGATCTTCCGGCCAGCGTGGAAACTATTGGTAATTCAGCGTTTTATGAGTGCCGCAGCATGACGGAAGCGACGATATCTGGCGGCAGCATCGGGGATTTTGCGTTTGCTTATTGTGAAAACCTGCAGGAGCTGACTATGTCCGAAGGCGTGACCGCGATAGGTGATCAGGCATTTGAAGAATGCACTGCTCTGACTGAGGTTGCTGTTCCGGAGGGTGTAGAGAGTATTGGTGAATATGCTTTTGCCAGATGCGATGAACTTGCAGATGTGACTATCTCGGGCATTATCATCGGGGAATATGCGTTTTCAGACTGCAAAAATCTGAAGAAGCTGACGCTATCCGAAGATGTGACAGAGATAGACGATGGGGCTTTTGAAAATTGCACTGATCTGACAAAGGTATCGATCCCGGCAAGTGTGAGAGAGATAGGCGATTCGGCGTTCTATGGATGCAGAGGTCTTATCGAAGCAAAGATCTCGGGCGGCAGTATCGGGGAGGAAGCGTTTGCAGGATGCAGTAACCTGCAGAAGCTTACGCTGTCCGAAGGTGTGACCGAAATAGAGGATTATGCCTTTGAATCATGCGGCAGTCTGACCTCTGTGACTATCCCGTCCACCGTGCGGGAGATCGGTGATAATGCATTTTCGCTCTGCGATAGTTTGGCTAAGGTCACGATATCCGAAGGCGTGACGGAGATAGGAGATTATTCCTTTAATGTGGATAGTCTGACCGAAGTGACTATCCCGGTCAGTGTAAAGGTCATCGGTGATGCGGCGTTCGGGTTTGGTGATAATCTGACCGACGTATATTACGGCGGATCGGAAAAGCAATGGAAATCGATAAAGATATACAGTTATAACGACACTTTGCTGGAAGCGACTATCCATTATAATTCGGTCGTCGGCAAGCAGGTCAAAAATCTGAAAGCGCTGGCTTTCGGCAAAAAGATCAGGCTCAATTGGGATCCGGTCAAAAACGCTGCGGGCTATTATATCTACGCGATGTACTCGAACGGCGACAAATACAAGACCTACTCCACAAGCAATACCTACGCTAATTTTACCGGCCTGATCAACGGCGACACCTATAAGTTTAAGGTACGGCCCTACTCTCTCGACTCAAAAGGAGGCAGGGATTACGGCAAATACAGCAGCACGGTAAGCGCTGCGCCTTACAACGATGCGGTCAAGAACCTGAAAGCGTCTGCCTATGATCAGAAGGTCAAGCTGACCTGGGATGCCGTGAAGAACGCGGAAGGTTATAATATATACGCGATGTACGCGGACGGCAGCAAATACAAGACCTACGACACGACCAAAACGAGCTGCAGCTTCACTAAGCTGACCAACGGCAATAAATATCAGTTCAAGATCAGGGAATACAAGGTCGACTCGACAGGGACCAAAGTCTACGCGAGCAAGTACAGCTCCGCGGTCTCCGCTACTCCGCGCATGGATGCGGTAAGCGGCTTCAAGGCTCTGCCGTTCAGCCAGAAGGTCAACGTAAGCTGGCAGGCAATGGATAAAGCTGACGGCTACTACGTCAACGTAGTATACAGCGACGGAACACTGTACAAGAATTACAGCACTACTAAAACAAGCGTGAACTTCACCAAGCTGACCAACGGCAAGACCTACAAATTCAGAGTGCGCGCCTACGAGCTGAGCTCCAAAGGCAGCAAGGTATACGGCAAATATACCTCCTATAAATCGGTCAAACCTTATAACGATAAGGTGACCGGCCTGAAGGCTGTGGGCGGGACCAATAAGGTAGCGCTGAGCTGGACCGCCGTTGATAAAGCGGAAGGCTACAACATCTACGCGATGTACGCCGACGGAAGCAAATACAAGACCTACAACACGACCAAAACTGCCTGCAATTTCAACAACCTGAAATCAGGCAAGACCTATCAGTTCAAGGTAAGAGAATACAAGAAGAACGCCGCGGGCAGCAAAGTGTACGGCACTTACAGTTCCGTCGTCAAAGCGACAGCGAAATAGAGCACTGAAAAGAAACAAGACATAATTTGGTTCGATCCCGTTCTTATGAAAAGGAAGGATCATAGAAACAAAACAAAACGCCTCCGGGCCTCAGCGGTCCGGGGGCGTCGGTGCGTTTTGGGGGGCGTGAGGGGGATGAGGAGGAAGGGTTAAGGAAAAAGGAAGGAGTAAGGGCAGGGTTATGTCGGAGAAAAGCGACAAAAAAGCGACAGATGATGAATAATTAAGTGATAAGTATTTTAAATAACAATTTTGTATGTTATAATTATTAATTAAAGATAATGGGGAAATATATACAAAAACGGTTATTTAAATAGAAGAAGAATAAAACAAATCTATCACTAAAGCAGTATTATAACTGTTTTGGGAGGTGTCCTAAATAAAGATATTCGATAACGTTACAGAAATCGTCCGCGATGATATGGAACAAACCATCAGAAAAGGCAGCAAGGTTTCAATAGCTGCAGCCTGTTTTTCCATGTATGCATATAATGATTTAAAGAAGCAACTTGAAAGTATTGAAGAGTTCAGGTTCATATTTACTTCCCCTACGTTTATTGCAGAGAAAGCTGAAAAACAGAAACGAGAATTCTTTATTCCCCGGCTGAATCGGGAGCAAAGTCTGTATGGAACAGAGTTTGAAATCAAGCTGCGCAACGAGATGACACAAAAAGCAATAGCGCAGGAATGTGCAGAATGGATCCGAAAAAAAGCACGCTTCCGTTCCAATACTACAGGTGAAAATATGGGCGGCTTTATGACAGTAGTTTCCTCTGCCGAGGAAGTAGCTTATATGCCTTTGAACGGCTTTACTACTATTGATATAGGATGTGAGCGGGGTAATAACAGTTACAATATGGTCAACCGCATGGAAGCACCATTCTCCCGCCAGTATATGCAATTATTTGACGATATCTGGAATGATCAGAATAAACTTCAGGATGTAACAGACGTAATAATTGATAATATCACATCAGCATACAACGAAAACTCCCCGGAATTCATATACTTTATGATGCTGTACAATGTTTTCAGTGAGTTTCTTGATGATCTGTCTGATGATTTTCTTCCCAACGAAGCTACAGGTTTTAAGCAAAGCAAGATATGGAGTATGCTCTATGATTTTCAGAGAGATGCTGTGCTTGCTATCATTAATAAACTGGAGAAATATAACGGCTGTATTCTGGCAGACAGCGTTGGTCTGGGAAAAACCTTTACTGCGCTGGCCGTAATCAAATATTACGAAAACAGAAATAAAACTGTTCTCGTCCTTTGTCCGAAAAAGCTATGCGAAAACTGGAATACATATAAAGATAATTATGTAAACAATCCGATCGCTTCAGACCGACTTAACTATGATGTTCTTTTCCACACTGATCTTTCAAGAGCCGGAGGCGTATCCAACGGTCTTGATCTGGATCGTCTTAACTGGGGCAACTATGATCTTATCGTTATCGATGAGTCGCATAACTTTCGGAATGGCGCAGGCACGCATGCTAACACACATGAGAACCGTTATGTCAGACTCATGGATAAAGTTATCCGTGCAGGCGTAAAGACGAAAGTTCTGATGCTATCCGCTACTCCGGTCAATAACCGTTTTACAGATCTGAGAAATCAGCTTGCCCTTGCCTATGAAGGCAATTCCGAATACATCAACGATAAGCTTAACACGAGAAAACCCATCGAAGAAATCTTCCGACAGGCACAAAAGGCTTTTAACGCATGGAGCAAACTTGAGCCGGAAGCAAGAACAACGGATGCTTTACTCCGGATGCTGGACTTTGATTTCTTTGAAGTGCTTGACAGCGTAACGATCGCCCGTTCCCGCCGTCATATCGAGAAGTATTATGATACCGCGGAGATCGGACAATTTCCGCAGCGTCTGAAGCCTATTTCACTGCGTCCTTCTATGACCGATCTGAACAGCGCGATCAACTATACTCAGATATATGAACAGCTGATGCTGCTGACTCTCTGCATTTATACACCGTCAAATTATATTTTTCCGAGTAAACTGTCCAAATACATTGACCTGACGCACAGCAAGGGCACCAACCTGACACAGCAGGGCCGTGAACAGGGTATCCGGCGCCTTATGAGCATAAATCTCCTGAAGCGTCTGGAAAGCTCCGTGTATTCCTTCAAACTGACACTGGGCCGGATTCTGGAATTTATAAACAGCACTATAAAGGCGATAAACAAATTTGAGAAATACGGAAACGCAGAGCTCGATATGTATGAAGCATCTGAAAGTGACTTCGACATAGAAGACAGCAATACGGATTTCTTTACGGTCGGCAGGAAAGTAAAAATCGATCTTGCAGATATGGATTATAAGACCTGGCGTACGGAACTTCAGCAGGATGCTGATACACTTGAGCTGCTGACGCTTATGATCGCTGACATTACTCCGGAGCACGATCTGAAGCTGCAGACGCTTTTAAATCTGCTGGATGACAAGATGCGTCAGCCAATCAACGAAGATAACAGGAAAGTGTTGATCTTTTCTGCGTTCTCGGATACAGCCGAATATCTGTACGAGCATGTCAGTAAATATATGAAGAGCAAGTACAGTCTTGATGCGGCTATGATCACAGGAACGATAGACGGCAGGACTACAATCAGGGGGCTGAAGCCTACGCTGAACAATATCCTGACTTGCTTCTCTCCGATATCCAAGAGCCGTGATGTTCTGATGCCGGGCAGCACTTCAGATATCGATATCCTGATTGCTACTGATTGTATTTCCGAAGGGCAGAACCTGCAGGACTGCGATTATCTGATCAACTATGACATTCACTGGAATCCTGTCAGAATCATTCAGCGCTTTGGCCGGATCGACCGTATAGGCAGCAGAAACCAGTGTATCCAGCTGGTCAATTTCTGGCCGGATATGACGCTGGATGATTACATAAACCTTAAATCCCGTGTTGAAACAAGAATGAAGATCTCTGTTTTGACTTCCACCGGCGACGATGATCTGATCAACCCGGAAGAGAAAGGCGATCTGGAATACAGAAAGCAGCAGCTGAAACGTTTGCAGGAAGAAGTCGTGGATATAGAGGATATGTCTAACGGAATATCGATTATGGATCTTGGCCTGAATGAGTTCAGACTGGATCTGTTGGAGTATATAAAAATACATGATGATCTGGATAAGAAACCGAAAGGTCTGCATGCAGTCGTACCGGCTGACGCAGATAATCCTGAAGGCGTGATCTTCGTACTGAGGAACATCAACAACAGCATTAACATTGACAATCAGAACCGTATACATCCTTTCTACATGGTTTATATTGGTGCGGACGGTGATATCATCTGCGACTATCTGAATCTGAAGAAGCTGCTGGATACAGTACGACTGCTGTGCCGCGGCAAAAAGGAACCTGTATCGTCTCTGTGCCGCAAATTCAACGCAGAAACCGATGACGGGAGGAACATGCAGGAAGTATCGGAACTGCTTAACGACGCGATCAATTCCATTATAGATGTTAAAGAAGAAAGCGATATCGACAGTCTTTTCTCCGCCGGCGGAACATCTGCGCTGATGTCGCAGATCAACGGACTGGATGATTTTGAACTGATCTGTTTCCTCGTAGTAAAGTAAGGAGGTGCCTGCGGTGCTGGGTTTGCCGAAGAGCACAGAATTCAACCGACGAATTCCAAAACAGAAATTTTATGAAAATATATCAGTTACGTCCGCCTTGAAGCGTATCTTTATCGATCAGATCAAGGTGATCTACTGGCGCAATAAGATCGCTTCAACGACAATGAATCTGGATGCCGGTGAAACCGTAACCGAGATAGAGGTTTTTGAAGTTCGGCTGAGTGATCCGAATCCGGACGTATCCGTTCTTCGTCAGATAGATAAGGAAATACCTTATCACATTATCTTTCTGCTGGAATACGAAGGAAAATATCAGGCGTGGACGGCATATAAGGAATCCGCTGCTTCGGGAAGCAATGCCTTCAAGGTCGGAACGTACTATCATACTGATTGGTTATCGGAACAGGAATTACCTCTGAAAGCAGAGGGACTTAATATAGACAAGGTCTATGAAAACTTTGTACGTCAGATCGCCGGAGAGGTATTGCAGGCAAATGATACGGAGACTCTGAAAGAGTCTGTTGAGCGAGATGAAAAGAGGAAGAAACTTGAAAAGCAAATTGCTGTGCTGCAGGCAAAGGTTCGAAAAGAAAAGCAATTCAACAAGAAGTCGGAAGGCCAAGCGGTCTTAGGAAGACAATACAGCTTTGCAACTCCTTGGCTCACAGAACGACATGGCTACGATCCGACTTCTGAAAGAGTCTGTTGAGCGAGATGAAAAGAGGAAGAAACTTGAAAAGCAAATTGCTGTGCTGCAGGCAAAGGTTCGAAAAGAAAAGCAATTC
>JAZPYJ010000024.1:0-3667 GCA_045544075.1 Thermoanaerobacteraceae bacterium | reverse complement strand
TATTATAACATATCCGCAAAAAAAATGAAGGTGAAGAATTGAATAATAATGAAATTTTATCATTACTGGAAGCAGAGTATCATGATCGAAGATCAGCTCTTAATTTTACCAATCCTTTTGAGTTGCTGATCGCCACTATTCTTTCTGCCCAGACTAATGATAATCAGGTCAACAAAGTAACGGCCCAGCTTTTCAAAAAATATAACACTCCCCGGGATTATGCCGGGCTGGCTCCTGAACAACTGGAAAAAGATATAAAATCAATAGGCCTTTATCATAATAAAAGCCGTAATATTATAGCCGCCTGCCGGTTGCTGGAAGATAAATTCGGCGGAATAGTCCCGCAAACACGTGATGAGTTGACGCAACTTCCCGGAGTAGGCCGCAAAACAGCGAATGTTGTATTGGCTTTCGGCTTCGGACAAGCGGCTTTCCCGGTAGATACTCATGTGTTTCGTGTCAGCAACCGTCTCGGTCTTACTCACAGCCGTTCTCCGGAAGAAAGTGAACGTCAGTTGATGCAGATAGTGCCTGAAGACAAGTGGTCACAAGCACATCACTGGCTTATTTGGCATGGCCGGGAGGTTTGTTCAGCCCGTAAACCGCAATGTGAAATTTGCAAACTGGCTGACTGCTGCGAAAATAACATGCTTAAAACAAAATGATATGTCAAATCATTCAAACGTGATAATTTTTGATCTTACAAGGAGGCAGACAAAGTTGCTGCATATTGTTCTAGTTGAACCGGAAATACCTGCCAATACGGGCAACATATCCCGCACCTGCGTTATTACCAATACTGCATTGCATTTAGTCCGGCCGCTGGGCTTCAGCACCGATGATAAGCATTTAAAAAGAGCCGGACTGGATTACTGGCCTTACCTGACTTTATATTATCATGACAGCATAGAGGAAGTTATGGAACTGTATTCCGGTCATCGTTTCTTTTTCTGCACTACCAAATGCCGTAATCGTCATAGTGATACGAAGTTCCGCGACGAAGATTTTCTGGTATTCGGAAAAGAGACCAAAGGTTTGCCGGAGCCTCTGCTGCATTCACATTGGGATCAATGTATCAGAATACCTATGCAGACCACGACCCGCTCACTTAATCTGTCCAACTCCGTAGCTATCGTATTATATGAAGCGCTCCGGCAGATAGACTACCCGGGACTGGTATAATATAATGATCAAAACCAATGCTATGCGGCTGCTTGCACAGGCAGGTATCCATTTTACGACCAAAGAATATCAGGTAGATGAAAATGATCTGAGCGGTGTACATGCGGCTGCACAATTAGGGCTGGACAGCGATAAAGTTTTCAAAACTCTGGTTGCCCGGGGCGAAAAAAAAGGATTGATGGTATTCTGCGTTCCTGTAGCTTATGAATTGGATCTTAAAAAAGCTGCATCTGCTGCACACGATAAAAAGATCGAACTTATAACTGTTCGCGAATTGCCTGAACTTACCGGTTATATTCGCGGCGGATGCTCACCGGTAGGAATGAAAAAGAAATACCCTGTTTTTATTGATGAGACCGCAGAATTATATGATACTATTTACATCAGCGCAGGTACCCGCGGCTGCCAAATGGAACTTGATCCGCGTGATCTGATAGATTATGTTCAGGCCGAAATCTTTGATTTGATCAGTTAATCAAACTTAGCAGTGAGGAAGAATGACTAACAGTAAAGAACATAAAATCGCAAAATGTCTTGGTATATGGCTGCTGATGTTCGTACTTAGTGCCGTTTTGGCAGCACTTATATCAGTAATCATTAATCTTCTTGCTGGCAAAGTATATGCCAACATGACTTCACTTTATGCCTATATCATGTTTTTGCTGGTGTCAGTAGCATATTGCGTTTTTCTGGAAAGCCGTTCACTTGAATCAATGGGCTTCGTTCCGCAATGTTGGGCAAAGAAATTTGCCAAAGGTGCAGCAATAGGTGTTGGCGTGTGCTTCATTTTGATTTTGATGCTGCTGCTCTCCGGCAATGTGGAAATAACCAGAAATCATGAATTCAATTTCCTTCTGATGCTTGGCTGGATCGGCGGTTACATGATCCAGGGGTTCAGTGAAGAGGTCATTTTCTGCGGCTATCTTATGCAGAGCCTGCGCAGAGTAGGAACGACGGGTATTGCTATTTTGTTCAGTTCTCTGTTTTTTGCCTTAGCCCATGTATTCAATGCCGGAATGAACTGGCTGGCATTATTCAACACCTTTTTGATCGGTCTTTTTATGGCTTTATTAATGGCTTTGTATAATAATATTTGGCTGGTCGGCGGTTTTCATGCTTTTTACAATATCGCTCAGGTTAATTTGCTGGAAATCAGCCTTACCGGTCATTCATTGAGCAAAGCCTCATTCATGCTGGTCACTCCTTCTGCTTCAGCCAATATTTTCGGTCTCAATGATTACGGACTGGTCGGCAGCAGAGTCACTACTTTAGCTTTTATTATACTTATAATAATACTAACGTTCAGATATCTGCGCAGCAACAATCATCGAGGTCAAGTCGCCGCAGGAGGTACAGCACTTTTGAATAACAATTTGATCGACGAAGCAAACACAGAACGTGCTTCCGATCTAAATTATGATCCTTCTGATAATTCCTCAGACAACATCATGTCTGCTATAAAATCGAATGAGATTATCAACACAGACAGCCATGCAGCTGAAACTAAACAGTCATCAGAAAATCCCACTAAAAGCAACAAAAAAATAACGATAAAAAGGCGCCGCCGATAACAATCCGGCAGTGCCTTGATCATCCGAATATTTATTTAAGATCTATCACTTACCGCACTTTCACTTCAAATTCATGCCGGCATTTGGGACAGGTAACTCTGTGCAGACCTTTCTTGCGCGGCAGGCGCAGTGTTGCTTTGCAGTCCGGGCATTTATGATAAACATGTGTTTTCCGTTCCCTTATTTTTCGTTTTTGCAGACGGAGATTTGAGAACATTCTTTGTTTAAACCGGACATAGCGCATATTTTCCGCCTGACGGGCAGAAATATTGCGGGAAAAAATTCTGAATGTAATATAGATCAATATAGCCCACAGCAAGACACTGAAGATCATTTTTGCAATTGCATTTTGCACGAATAGACTTGTCAGGAAAAGAATAAACCATAAAACCAGAAATAATCGATAGATATCATCCGCTCCATTGCGGCCGTACATTATTCGCGAAAAAAAATCTCTGATACTCATCCAACTGCTCCCTTTCTCAAACTTCAACCTTATAGATACATCCGCCTAGCCGTTCGCACAATAAAAATGAGGACAGCACATATTGCAGAAACAGTTTAACGCGATACAATACAGGCACCATCTTCCGCAGTCCATCGGCATACCGTATGATTCGCTTTCCTGCTGGTATTGTTGTCCGCCGTTCTGCAGACGCATGATCAAAAAGCGATACTGAATATTGGCGGGATCCATATTAGCTGCCTGCTGTGCATAATTCAAGGCAGTCATCGTATTTCCCTTGCCCTCATGCGCCAAAGCACTGAAATAATACCATTCAGCAGGACGTTCACGCATATTGTTCAGCATATTGAGCGCTTCATCAAAACGACCGCTGTTAATATAATTATGGACCGGTATGAAGCTTTGACTGTTGTGATAACTGCAAGTCGGAGGGCCAAGCGGTCTTAGG
>JAZPYJ010000023.1:0-2143 GCA_045544075.1 Thermoanaerobacteraceae bacterium | reverse complement strand
ATCGAACGTATGGAAATAATCCGGGACCTGCGCCTGGGTGTTTTTGACGTATTGGTCGGCATCAATTTGCTGCGGGAAGGACTTGATCTGCCCGAAGTCAGTCTGGTGGCTATTCTTGATGCTGACAAAGAGGGTTATCTGCGATCAAGCCGATCGCTTATCCAAACAGCGGGGAGAGCCGCCCGGCATGCAGAAGGCAAGGTCATTATGTACGCGGACAGGATCACGGATTCGATGGATATAGCTATTACTGAAACCAATCGCCGCCGCGGCATTCAGGAAGAGTTCAACCGGAAAAACGGCATCACTCCCCGGACAGTCAGCAAAGCTGTCAGAGATGTTATCGAGGGCACGATGGTGATGGAGAAGTCTGCCGAACAATATCTGCCGGACAAACCTGTACGTGAATTAAACAAACGTGAAAAAAAGAATCTGATTGCCCGGCTGGAAAAAGAAATGAAGGAAGCGGCTAAAAAACTGGAATTCGAAAGAGCGGCAGAACTGCGCGACATGATATTGGAAATGAAAATAGAATATTGATCATTGGAAAAAAGATTTAATAAATCTTTTTATTGCGGTTGCGGATAAAATGCTGTATAATTATTTTCACTAAAACCCAAAGCAGAATCGTTTTAATGACGGGCGGCAAATTTTTGTCTTCTGTTCAGATAATAAAAATATCTTTCATCAAAAAAATATTTTAAAGGAGAGTTTTATGAAAAAAAAGGACCAGCAGCAGGAAATACCAAATGAAACTATGCAGGCTGATCCCCAGAGTACATCGCAGATTCAGCAGGATGTGCCTGAGAATCAGACAAAGAAGGAACCGCTTGAATATAAGCCGGTTCACAGTATTGACGATGAGCCGGGATTTACAAAACCGGACAGAAAAAGCAAGTACGCTCCGATGTCTACTTTGGGCATTATGCTGAGCATTCTGCTCATGGCTATCCCGATCATCGGCTGGGTAATCGCTATCTTCTGGGCCGTCGGCGGCTGCCGCAAAGTTGCCAAAAGGCGTCTGGCCAGAGCTTTCATTATCTATGCTCTGATCTTTGCCCTGATATTATTCGCCGTTAATTTCTTCGGTATTACCGGTGATGATTGCATCAACTTTATCAACAATACGTTTAATATCGATGTTAATCAGAAGATCGATCAGCTGCCTGATTGGTGCAAAGGCGTAATGTCGCTTATTTTGCTCAACAAAGATAATACATCGGGCGGTCAGGTCATGGATAAAGAGCTGTCCGATATAAATGATCAGATAATCAGAGAATATACTCAGGATGAAACGGTAATTACTGCATACAAATATTTAATCAACCAGAACACTGCCAAACTGAAGTCTATGGGCATGACCGAGAAACAAATCACAAAGGCTCAGGATCTCTATGAGAATGATACGGCCAAAAAACTGGTCGAGTATCTGGAAAGTATTGCTTCCGGTCTCAAAGGCTGAACAAAGCAGCATAATAACATTTAACAAAAAAGCACTTCCTGCTGAAAATGATCACGGTCATAATAACAACGGGGAAGTGCTTTTTGATTGATAACGGAAGGTCTGCCGCCGGAAGGATCAGCAACCGATCATAATAAACTGGCGATGCTTTCGTATATCCTTTTGGCGACATACGGATTATTCATCGAGTACAAATGAATTCCGTCGACATTATGCGCCAGCAGATCAACTATCTGATCTATGGCATAAGCTATCCCGGCATCACGCAAAGCTTCCGGATTGTGTTCATAGCGCTGCATGATCTTTACGAATTTCTTGGGCAGGCTTGCTCCGCACATGGAAACCATCCGCTCGATTTGCTTGCGGTTGGTTACGGGCATGATCCCTGCTTCTATAGGAACATTAATTCCGGCTATGCGTGCTTTATCCAGAAAATCATAAAAAAGATCATTATCAAAGAACAATTGGGAAGCAAGATGCTCCACGCCGGAATCGACCTTGCGTTTCAAATTCAGTATATCCTGAACCAGATCGGGTGAATCCAGATGTCCTTCCGGATAACAGGCGCCGGAAAGGTGGAAATCGCCTTGCTGCTTAATAAACTCAACGAGATCGCTGGCGTGTTTAAAATCATGCTTCGGTTCGATGTCGGGATTTATATCACCGCGCAAAGCCATTATA
>JAZPYJ010000022.1:0-14787 GCA_045544075.1 Thermoanaerobacteraceae bacterium | reverse complement strand
GGAACCGGGAACAACA
Organism: Thermoanaerobacteraceae bacterium; assembly: GCA_045544075.1. Taxonomy (GTDB): domain Bacteria; phylum Bacillota; class JAZPYJ01; order JAZPYJ01; family JAZPYJ01; genus JAZPYJ01. The sequence goes on along the minus strand of JAZPYJ010000022.1, from coordinate 14,771 downwards.
GGCACTCCAGCTTTTTTCATGGTTTCCCGTGCATAGGCTTTATCACCCATTTTATCGATAGCTGTTTTATCCGGTCCGATAAACACCAGATCATTTTCCGCGCAAAGCTCTGCAAATTCAGAGTTTTCTGCCAAAAATCCATATCCTGGATGAATTGCTTCCGCACCGCTGATCAAAGCGGCACTTATTATATTCTGCATATTCAGGTAACTTTGAGCCGAAGGAGCAGGTCCGATACAGACCGCTTCATCAGCCAGCTGCACATGCAGGCTGTCTTTATCAATCACAGAATAGACCGCTACCGTCTTAATGTCCAGCTCACGGCAGGCCCGGATTATCCGGACAGCGATCTCACCTCTGTTGGCAATCAGTATTTTTTTGAACATATTTTTCTCCAAGTACTTTTGTTCTAAGCGTTATATTTCTTCGATCAGGAATAATTCCTGACCATATTCAACGCTCTGAGCATTTTCCACCAGGATCTTAACTACTCTGCCGTCTGCAGGGGCAGGGATTTCATTGAAAAGTTTCATAGCTTCCAGAATGCACATTGTCTGACCCTGGTTGACCATATCACCAACCTGAACGTAGGGATCAGCATCCGGTGAGGCAGCAGAATAGAATGTGCCTACCATCGGCGCTGTTACAGCAGTCAGATCAGCAGCAGGTTCTTCCGGTTCCGGTTCTGCCGCAGGAGCCGGAGCTTCTGTTTTTACCGGTTTTGCCGCCGGCTTTTCAGCAGCATTATCCGCAGCATCGGCTCCGCCTTTTTTGATCTTGACTTTGACATCGCCGCTTTCCAGTGAAAGTTCCGAAATCTCGGTGTCGTTGATCAGCATGATCAGATCTTTCAGCTCATGCAGTTCCATTGAATCAACCTCCTTGTTTATCGGTCGGGAAGCCAGCTTAGGCTTGCCGCTAACCGCAGCTGATGATGCTTTGCCTTTGTTCTTAGGCTTTTCATTGCTGACAGGCGGAGGCGTTACTATGGCATCCCCTTCATTTTGTTCCCGATATTCAAAATAACGTTTGGCTACCTGAGGGAACAGAGCATAAGACAGCAGATCATCTTCACTGCGATAATAATCTTTGATTTCATCGCGCATTTTTTCCAGTTTATTTTCCAGCAGATCAGCCGGTCTGCAGGTAATGACCTTTTTATCCGGCGTAATTATTTTCTTTTTCAGCTCTTCACTAATCGGCGCAGGAGGTTTTCCGTAATATCCCAGCACATAACGGCGTACCTCCTCGGGAATCAGTTTATACCGCTCGCCGCTGAGAATGTTCAGTACAGATTGGATGCCGACCATCTGGCTGGTCGGTGTAACAAGCGGCGGATAGCCCATATCAGCACGGACATTCGGTATTTCAGACAAAACATCTTCCAAACGATCCAATGCGTTTTGCTCTTCCAGCTGGCTTACCAGATTGGAAATCATTCCGCCGGGGACCTGATGTTCAAATACGCGCATATCGCTGATCCGTGTTACACCGCGTTCATAACCGCGGCTCTTGCGCAGCTCTTCGAAATATGCCGCCACCTCGAACAGATCATGCATATTCATTTCCGTGTCGTACGGTGAACCCTGCAGCGCTCTGACTACTGTTTCCACAGGAGGCTGAGAAGATCCGAAAGCCAATGGTACTGAAGCTGTATCCACGACATCAACGCCTGCTTCCGCTGCTTTCAAATAAGTTACTACAGCCATTCCTCCGACATAATGACTGTGCAGCTGCACGGGTACTTTCAGATTTTTTTTGAACAGTTTAACCAGTTCATATGCCCGATACGGATCCAGTAATCCGGCCATATCTTTTATACAAATAGAGTCAGCTCCCATCTTTTCCAGCTCGATCGCTGTCTCCAGAAAATGCTCAGTGGTGTGAACAGGACTGATGGTATAAACGACTGAAGCCTGTACATGTGCACCTGCATCTTTTGCCGCTTCCAGCGGTACCTGAATATTGCGCACATCATTGAGTGCATCAAAAATGCGCACGATATCTATCCCGTTTTCGATCATGTGTTTGACAAACGCTCTGACAACGTCATCGGGATAATGTGTATAGCCCACCAGCGACTGCCCGCGCAGCAGCATCATCAAAGGTGTTTTCGGTGCATTAGCTTTCAGCAGTCGAAGTCTTTCCCACGGATCTTCATTTAAATAACGCAGGCAGACATCAAACGTGGCTCCTCCCCACACCTCCAGTGAGCTGTAGCCCAAATCATCAATCTTTTTGATGATTGGCAGCATATCTTCAGTTTTCATTCTCGTAGCCCACAGACTTTGATGTGCGTCCCGCAATGTTGTATCGGTCAGCCCCACCTTGTGTTTTATTATTTCCGGTATTGGCTTAGCCATACATATCCCTCCTTTACAAATTGCTCTGATCCAAAATATAAACAGAAACTTTATTTTACCATTATACTGCAAAAAATCACATTTGTTAAGGCCTAAAACTCAAGTATTCAATATATCTTATTAAAAACATAGCCTCCGACATAATAAAAAACCGCAGCTGTTTTTACCAGCCGCGGTATGATCCGGACAAATCCTTTGAAGCGTTACTTATCTTCTTCGTCTTCCTTTTCTTCGTCTTCATCAAATTCGTCATCTTCGTTGCAAAAGACTATCGTATCACAATTAGGGCAGGCTACTTCAACAATATCTTCCGAATCCAGCAATTCACTCGGGAAGCAGACCACTTCGTTGCATTTCGGACACTGAACTTCTACATAGTCCTCGCAATCTTCGCAGCTGTCACTGTCACAGCAGAAATCTTTTTCATCGTCATCATCGTCTTCGTCTTCATCGTCATCAAATTCATAAAAGTCTTCTTCCAAAGCCAGAAGATCCTCGTCCAGACTTTCGATGTATTCTTCCAGCCAATCATTTCTGTTTTCCAGTTTGTCGATCTCATCAGCCATATCAGCCATCACGCTGACTAATTCTTTCAGCAGTTTATTCTGTTTGGTGTCAGCATCAAGCTCCAATCCTTCCAACAAACCTTTCAGATAAGATACGCGTGCTTCCAGACTCTCCATGTCTGCAGCCTCCCTTCCTTTAATTAAATTTTAATATCCGGCCATCCCGTTCCGATCTGTGAAAAGCCTCATCTTACTGATCAGATACAGATCGGGAATATGCCTGAAAATTAAGCTCTCTTCAGATACTGACCTGTTCTTGTGTCGATCTGCAGCACATCACCGACATTGACAAAGAACGGAACATTAACGACTGCCCCTGTTTCCAGCGTAGCAGGTTTTGTGCCGCCTGAAGCTGTATCGCCTTTAATCCCGGGAGTGGTATCCACTACTTCCAGTTCAACAAAGTTCGGCAGATCGACTCCGATAGTCTGACCATTGTACATAGCTACCAGCAGTATCATATTTTCTTTCAGGAACTTAATGCCGTCCCCGATCTGATCTTTATAGATAACGATCTGTTCATAAGTTTCATTATCCATAAATGTGTAACCGTCACCATCATTATACAGATACTGCATCTCTTTTTTATCGATGTGGGCATTCTGCAGTTTTTCACCGGCATTGAAAGTTTTATCGATAGTAGCACCCGTTCTGATATTGCGCAGTTTGGAACGAACAAAAGCCGATCCCTTGCCCGGTTTTACATGCTGAAATTCAACGACCTGATATATGCCGCCATCATATTCAATAGTAAGACCTGTTTTAAAATCGTTGGTTGTAATCATAAATCATCCCCCTTTAATTGAGTTTATTAAGGTTTATAATGTGCAGATATATTATTCGATTTCAATCAGTTCTTTGGGCGAACGGCTCAGCAGTTCACAGCCATCCAGTCCCACCATGACCAGATCCTCAATGCGGACACCGCCCCAGCCCGGAATATATATTCCCGGTTCGACAGTAACAGTCATATCAGGCTCAAGCGTATACGTGCTTTTCGGCGACAGATTGGGCAGCTCATGCACTTCCAGCCCCACTCCGTGCCCCAGCGAATGGCCGAAATACTCTCCGTATCCTGCAGCAGCGATCACATCGCGCGCAACTTTGTCCACTTCAGATGCCTTCGCTCCCGACTTAACAGCCGCTACTCCGGTCAGCTGAGCGTCCAGCACTATATTGTAAATCTCCTTTTGTTTGTCATCGGCTTTGCCTATCGCGACAGTTCTGGTCATATCAGAACAATATCCCGCAAATACACAGCCGAAATCCATGGTGACTAATTCACCCGATTCAATTATTTTATCTGTTGCTTCACCGTGCGGCAGTGAACCGCGTACGCCTGATGCGACGATAGTGTTGAAGGAAAGCTTGCTCGCTCCGCGTTTCTGCATCTGATATGCAAGTTCCACCGCAACATCGCGTTCGCTGATTCCCGGACGGATAAACCCAAGCACTTCATTAAAGGCTTCGTCCCCTATCTGTTCGGCCCTTCTGATCAGGATAAGCTCTTCTGCATCTTTTACCAGACGCAGATCCTCCGCCAGTCCTTCTGCCGGGTGAAACTCGACAGCTGCTGCCTCATTTTTTATAAGGCCGAACTGCCGGCAGGTCAGATGATCACTTTCGAAACCAACAGTTCTTATCTGCGCAGCCTGCATTACTTCAGCCAAGCATTTTTCCACCGGCCCCTTCTGGTCCATGATCTGAAACAATGGTGCCTGCGCTGCCGCCTGTTCCAAATAACGGAAATCCGTGATCAGAAAATTATACATGCGCGTAATAAGCAGAACAGCACTGTCACCCTCAAATCCGCTTAGATACGTACAGTTTTCCGGTCTGGTAATCAGCAGTGCGTCAAGTGATCTCATCTTTTGTCTGAGCCTGAACAGCCGCTGTCCGATCAGCATTTGATTCATTCTATCTCGCCTCTGTCAGCAGAAAATTCCGTGCGCCTAAAACAGCCAGACTATATCCCTGAGCACCCAGGCCACTTATCTGGCCCAGACAAACCGGTGCGATGACCGAATGCTGACGGAATTCTTCCCGCACGGCAACGTTAGACATATGGACCTCGATCACAGGGATCGGCAGATCTTCTATAGCATCGCGCAAAGCAAGACTGTAATGAGCATAAGCTCCCGGATTGAAAATAACAGCCTGATACTGACCGGCCGCCTGCTGGATCCAATCGATCAGTTCACCTTCATGATTGGATTGATGGCAAACCAATTCCACGTCCCATTCTGTTGCCTGAGCAACTGTCCGCTGTTCAATTTCTTTCAACGTTTCTGTACCGTAAAAATGAACGTCACGCTTTCCCAACATATTCAGATTCGGACCATTCAGAAGCAACATTTTTATCATAGTCGAAAACTCCCTTATCGATTACCTGATTTATTACCTTTGCATTTTACCACAAACGTTGTCTGCCTGTAAAGATTTTCTTTATAATTTATCAGTTGTCCGGCAATGCCAGCGGCCTGAATTTAAGATAATCCGCACTCACCAGTGAAAATCTGATGCCCCACTTTTCTGAAGGCAGCCGAAAACTATGCGACTGACCATGCAAATGCCCGTAAATACAGCGGGTCACACCGTAATCTGCCATCAGCTCGATCATCGCATTAAACTCATGCTGCTGATTGGCCGGCATATAATGAAGCATTACGATCGTTTCTTCATAATTTGCGGGGCGTTGTTTAAGCGAAAGCTCGAGCCTGCATATCTCCCTCTGCCATATCCGTTCATCGTGTTCATTTTTTTGTGCCGTATTGGGAACCAGCCAGCCGCGTGTACCGCAGACAGCCTTTCCTTCAGCCAAAGCACAGTCATTCTGAAGCGCAACAATACTTTGAGGCAGGGCGGCGCGGATCTTACTGATCGAGCTCCACCAGTAATCATGATTGCCGCGAATGATTATCTTTTTTCCGGGCAGCTGTCCTATAAAATCCAGGTCATACACCGCTTCGGATAAAGTCATCGCCCACGAAAGATCTCCCGCCAGCAAAACGGTATCATTTTCATTGACCAGACTGCACCAATTAGTAAAGATCTGCCGGTGATGACGTTCCCATTCCGGTCCGAAAATATCCATCGGCTTGCTTTCTCCGACAAAATCGATATTATCGGCTGTTACCTGTTGTGTAAATGAAAGATGCAAGTCTGCCAAAGCAAAAATCATTTTCTCACCTGTTAATGCAGATTTTCCCGAAGATCGTCCGATGCCAGAATACAATCATATCTGATAGCTTTGCCGCTCAATGAATAATGCGGTTTGATGCCGGCAAGATACGGGCCTTTAAGCGGGCGCTTGATCACGATCTTGCGCGGATGTGCTTTATATGCCGCCTGCAAAAGCCTTTCGCCGTTATCCGGACGTTCCAGAATTTGCAGCAGCTGAAATTTTTTTTTGACTGCTGCGCTCTTATGCCGTTCAGGAAACATCGGATCAAGGACTATAACAGCCGGCTTTTCGCTCAGATGTTCCATCGCCTCGATACTGTCATCCTCAATTAACCGCATTCGGGCTATTATTTCCGACAATTCAGGAATTTCTTCCGCTCTTCTTAATGCATCACGGAGCAGCGCGGCAATGATCGGATTATACTCATATAAACGCACATCAAATCCTGCTGCCGCCAAGATCAAACTGTCTTCTCCCAGACCGGCAGTCGCATCAACTGCCATAAGGGGCCCGTCAGCTTTTTTTATCCTGGCTGCCCTAACCAGCAGCTCCTGCTGTAAATTGCTTTGTCTTAACCTGGGCAGCATTTTACTGAAATCGCCTCTCAGCGACAGTCCGTTCGCTGTCAGACTCATACCCTTCTGCCCGAAACTCAGCAGCATAGACCTGCCGTAAGCTTCTTTTCGTTTAAGCAAAGGCAGCTGCAGATGTTCAGCACACCTGACTGCTTCTTCGATATAATTGTTATCCTCGGCATAGACCGCCAGATCCATCACGGCTTCTCCTTTATATCATCAAGCAGCATCATTGCAGAACATCGGCCCCGACAGTAACTGTATGCTTTGCATTTCTTTGTTTATATCAGCTATTATAGTCAGTGCTTTTGCCGGACGATTCAAATTCACTTAGGATAGAAGCTCCGATAACCATGACCGTGCCGATAATTCCCCAAACGGTAATAGGTTCAAACAGCAGCAGAGCACTGGTCAGCACTGAAACGATAGGTTCCAGGTATCCCAGTATAGATACAGACTGAACTGATATTTTACCCATGCCGCCGAAATACAGGATATAGGCAATTCCAGTATGGACGATTCCCAACAACAAGATCAGCATCAATGAACGGCTGTCGAAATGCAGATCCATTCCGAGATTCCGGTAAAGCACATAAGGAAGCACCACTAAGGCAGAAATCAACAACTGCACTGCAGACTTATCCATAGAATCGACGCCGTGAATCTTTTTATTGCAGAATACTACCGCAGTAAAACCCAGCGCTGCCAGCAATCCCAAAGTCATACCCCGTGCATTGAAGCTGCCTTCTCCGGCATTCCATATTCCCGACACCAAAGCAATACCTGCAAAAGCACATGCGACACAAAACATTTTCCGGCGATCGAGCCGTTCCTTAAGGATCAAAGGAGATAAGAGGATAATGATAATCGGTGCCATATAATTGCAAACACTGGCAATAGCGACTGTAGTTGCCCGATATGCCGCAAACAAAAATATCCAGTTCAATCCCAGACTGGCTCCCGATAATATCAGGAGCGGCAGATTCCTTTTGATCGATACCCAATCGACAGACTGTTTTTTCAGCCGCATTACCAACAATATTGTAGCTGTGCCGAGAATACCCCGGCACAGCACCACCAATTCTGAAGGAGCATTTATATAATGCAGGAAAAAGCCTATTGTACCAAAAATACACACGGCACTGATAAATTGTGTTTTCCCGCTCATCGTACCCACCGTTTATTTTCTGCCGGTTTTTAAAGTGTTCAGCAAACCGCGTTTTAATATCTGAACGCCGGTATTGATTATCTGCTTTTCTATCTGTTGTTTGCGTCGCTCGACCGCTTTTTGCCGTTCGCGGGCATCCCGCTCTATCTGCTGCTCTATCTTACGTCGTTTGGCCTCTTCTTCCCGTTCCATTTTGCGGTAAGCTGCCTCGATCTCTCTCTCCTGTTTTTTTCGTTCCGTCTCTGCTTCGCGTTCAGCCTGTTTGCGCGCTGCTTCCTCTTCTTTGGCCTTTTTTGCTTCGAAAGCAGCCCGCTCTTTTTCCAGTTGAATACGCTGAGCTTCCAATTCTGCCCGGGCTGCATCCGCTGCCTGTTGTTCTGCCAATGTCTCATAGGCAGAAAGATTATCCACGGCAGCATCATATTTATTCATTCCGTCCACAGCCATACAGTCTGCACGGCTGTCCGCATCAGCCTGCGCCATCAGACTCTGAGGACAGATTATAGCAGTATTTTGAACAATTCCGGGCACACCTTCTGCATCAAGCAATGATACCAGTGCATGACCTACTCCCAGTTCTGTTATGACATCCTCAGCATCGAAAGAAGGATTGGGGCGCATCGATTGAGCTGCAGCTTTTACCACTTTCTGCTCCGCAGGGGTGTAAGCCCGCAATGCATGCTGCACACGATTGCTGAGCTGAGCCAATACTGTATCAGGTATATCATTAGGACTTTGGGTAACGAAATAAATGCCGACTCCCTTTGAACGGATCAGTTTTACCATTTGCTCTATTTTTTGTATCAGTACTTTCGGCGCGTCGTAAAACAGCATATGCGCTTCATCAAAAAAGAATACGAGCTTGGGCTTTTCAAGATCGCCGGCTTCAGGCAGCCGTTCAAACAGTTCAGCCATGAGCCATAACAGGAACGTAGCATAAAGCTGGGGATTCTGCACCAGTTTTACGCAGTCCAATAAATTGATAATTCCCCGCCCGTCCGTATCGGTACGTATCCAATCATAGATATCCAGCATAGGTTCACCAAAAAACAGATCTCCTCCCTGGTCCTCCAGAGGCAGAAGCGCTCTCAGAATGCCTCCCAGAGACTGTGAGGCTATATTGCCGTAGATGGTAAGATACTCCTCGCGATGCTCGCCGACATATGACAGCATCGCTCTAAGATCTTTGATATCAGTCAGGATCAGTCCGTTGTCATCCGCGATGCGGAAAACTATATTCAGTACTCCTTCCTGCGCAGGTGAAAGCTCAAGTATGCGTGACAGCAGGTCTGCTCCCATATCGGAAATAGTTGCCCGCACGGGATGCCCGTTTTCTCCGTAAACATCCCAGAAACATACCGGATAAGACCGGTAAGAAAAACAATCGCGCAAGCCGAATTTATCGATACGTTTTTCCATGTTTTCCGACTGTTCTCCGGGAACACACAGGCCCGATACATCACCTTTGACGTCGCACAGAAACACCGGTACACCTGCATCGGAAAAAGATTCAGCCAGAACTTTCATGGTAATTGTTTTACCTGTACCGCTGGCACCTGCAATCAGACCATGGCGATTTGCCATATTCAGCTGCAGATTAACATGCTCTCCCTCTGCCAGACCAAGATAAATCTCTTCATTATAATACAATAGCTGTCCCTCCTCCTGTTTACATCAGTACCAAATGATACACTGATCACTTTTAACGCACATAAGCGGTCAATTATCCGGCCAACCTTTGCACAGTGTTCCGCATAAAATAATAGCACGTTTATTTACGGAATCAGCGGCGTCCAGTAATTCTGACAATAAATATCGGTAAACATATACGCTGCCGCAGCAGCATCCGCGTCTATCTCCACATTGCTGATCACCAGATCATTTCCGTCGTAAACCAGCTGTTCGCCTATCAGATAGCTGTTTTCATATTCTCCGTCATACGTATAATAATCGCAGACGAAATCGATCGTATCTCCTTCGGTCAGCGTCGGCAGAACTTTGGCTATAGTATCAGTCTCATCATTCTGATAATCATAGCGTACACCGGCAACAAATCCGTCCGGATTATCGTTGTCAAATACCAGGATCAGATCAGCCCGTTCACCATTGAGCAGTACAGGCACGCGCCCGGTTATGCTATAATCGCTGCCGTCATCCACGGTATTGGTATGATAATAAGCAACAGGCTGATCATTTATCGCCAGCCAGGTCCCGTCATATTCGCCTTTCAGTGCACCATCATCAGAAATATCGAAAACATTGTCCAGACCAAGATCAATATATCCTTCTCCGTCATCAAAAAACACATTAAGCTCCAGATCCTGGACCAGTCCCCATTGTTCTTCTGACAGTTTCATCTCTGTGCTGCCGTTATTCTCGCTCCATACCAGTGCCGAACTGTCAAAATAATTATCCGCGAGATACTGCGCAACACTGTCGACATCGTTCTCGTTCATCGATCTGCCGATGAATTCACTGTTATCTTCAGTCAGACCGGAAACATCAGCCATCCTGCCGCCTAAAAGTCCGACCAGAACCTGCAGGATCATATCGGTATCGACTGAACTGCTTCCTGATTGTCCCAGGCCGAACAGAGAACCCAACGGCGAAGATTGTCCTCCCGAAACCGCCTGACCGCCAACTTCCATGCTGGCAAACTTCTGGATACAGCGGGTATATTCGCTGTCCAGTCCGATCGCATCATAGGTAGCGACGGCACTGTCCACGCTTCCCGAATTCTTATAAGGGAAGTAAATGGACAAGCCATAGGCGTTAGTCATATTGTTGGAAGTTTTATTATACTTGATCGCGCCCAGCAGAGATTTCGCCAGATCATTGCCTGCATCGGTTCCTAAATTCAAAGCAAGATTCACCAGATCTACCTGATCCAGTCTGCAGGAAGAAGCGAATTCCCGTGCTTTGCTGCGGGCATTGGAGATCTGTTTGTATTCATTGCTTTGCATCATATCAACAGTGTCTACTGAGAAATTTTTGAGTGCTTCGGGAACGGTTTTCTGCAGCTCTGCCAGATCCACCATAGACAATGTGGTCTGCTGTCCGTAGCACTGCTTGTTGCAGGCCGCCACAAAATCATCGATAATCTTTTTCCCTATCTGCAGAGTCGGCATAGAAGTGTTTTTTGACAGTTCGGTCAGCCAGTTCGTATAATACCAGCCAACGCCCGGCTCTGTTTCTTCGGAGGCAATGAAATAATCAGCGTAAGGAGCCAGAATAAAAGCATTCTCCAGAGTCGCCATCAAGCACGTATCAAAACCTATGAAATCAAAAGTCATCTCTGCCGAGGCTACTGCTTCACTGATAGCCTGAAGAGTCATGGAACCGCTGTTCGGATGCTTTTCGTCATAACCGTAGCCGCTGAGACTGCCGCCGCCGTGATCCCAGAAAATCAGTTCATTGCGGTTGGCCGGATAATTGGCCGTACAGTACTGAATGAATCTGGTCAGCGTCGATGATTTGGTCATAGATGCCGAGCCATCGTCTTTGACCAGACAGGTTATCCCGTCATTATTCAGCTTGTAGATCTGGTTTTTGCTGCTGCTGATCACATTGTTGCGCCACTTTTTGCAGCCGCCGGTATAGACCAGTACATTCACCTTATCACTTATATCAGCACTGAGCATTTCGTTAAGATCGGATGTAGCCATAGCATTCTGCGATTCCAGATCAGTGCCGCACATATAGATCATGATCGTAACCGTATCTTTCCCGTTGCCTTTGATCTCGGTAAATTTATCACGCGATCCCGCAGCAACCGAATTGTTCAGTTTGCCGACATTAGCATCCGTGATCCAGCCTGATGATACAGAACCAAAACTTCCGTAAGGAAATCCTTTTACTGTATTGCTGCTTTGATTACTGTCAGCATTGCCGCAGCCGCTTAACAATACAGAACCGAAAATCAGTATTGCAGTCATCACCACCGCCAGAACAGAAAATCTTCTGTGCCTGATAATGTTACGGATCCCGTTTTCGAATTTTACTGCTCCGTCTTCATCCTCATCAGCTGCTTCTTTTTGATCTCTGTGTTTTTTTAACAGATCTTTTCTTTGTTCTTCATGGATTTCGGTGTTGCCGACCGATCCGCTGTCCAATCCTTTACCTCTTCTCGTTATGGATTTTCCGGTTCCGGAAACTTTTTTTTCGCGTCCTCTTGGCTTGTTTTCCATCATAATCCTCCCATCAGTTCATTTTTCTCTTATTAACGTGATTATCCGGAGAAAAAATTGTTTTTTGAATTATTATCCTTTTTCCTCTGCTCGATAAGCTCTTGTATTTATTTTTAATATTTTAAGTTTATCATCTGCAAACGTCCATGTCAAACATTATCATTACTGTATCGCAAACAGCAACTGCATCCGCATTTTGATTGATAAAAACTCCCGCATAATATCGACGCTGCGGGAGCTTTGGTTAATATATATTAAGTTTATTGTAATCTATGAACTAATTATTTTCTTCCGTATTTATTATAGAAAGCTTTCATATAATGTGAAGCGGTCAGTCCTTCCAGACCTGCTTCTTTAAAGGTCATAATAATTCTTACCACAAAACTTATAAACCAATAATATACTTCGAACGGATCTTCTTCTATTATCTTTCCGTCCTCCATAGCTTTATAAATAGTGTCCTGGATAGATGTTCCCACAAAGCTGTTGCGAAGCCGTTCATAATAATATTCCGGAGTATCCTGCGACGTATTATGCAGCATATATATCAGGCGGAAACTCAATTCCTGCTCTGCGGAAAACCTATAACACGCTTCGATAGTCGTCTCCAGTAAGTCATCAAGTGATTCATACGGTTGGATCAGTTTTTCATATTTTACGACTTCTTCGTTAAAAACCTTGATAAACAAACCTTCTTTGGTAGCAAACCTCATGGTGATCAGCCCTTTGGTATAACCCGCCCGATTAGCGATGTCCTCCAGTCTGGCAGCCCGATAGCCATGGTTAGCAAATTCATACAACGCAGCATCCATCAATTTGCGATTACTGACCACTCTTTGCTCTTCTTTTTTCGATACCATACTCTCAGCTCCCATATTTTAATTATATTACAATATAGTTACTATGATTTCATTATAGCATCTTCGAAAAATTTATGCAACGGTTATTTTAAAAAAATTCACTATTATCTCAGTATATATTGTTATATCGTAAAACATCCCCTGACGGGTATTATGAAACAATGATCCGTATACTTATCAGAAACGGATCAGCAGCACCATGTATGCTGCAATGTTTTTCACGCAGCGCCAAAAGAATTTTTACTGTTTCCGGGGTGATCATTTCACCGGAACATACTACCGGTATTCCGGGCGGATAAGGAACTATCATTTCCGCACAGATATGTCCCTCGGCTTCCTCCAACGGTACGGTAATCGCTGTCCGTTTATTCGCTTCAGCAGGCGTTAGTATCTGCGGTGGGATTGCTTTATCAGCATCATACTGCTGTATCTGCTTCTTTTTTCTTCCAGCCTCCCGGGCTGAACGGGCAGCAATTTCCCTAAGAGCATGCAACAGTTCATCCGGTGAATAGTGTGAAGCATAAGTCATATACAGCAGTACGTTATGCTCATCAGCCAGCTCGGGTTCAATTCTATATTGTTCACGAAGATATCGCTGAAGCTGCCAGCCGCTTATGTTAAATCCGCTCATGCTTAATACAAGCTTCGTTTTATCCAGAAGCATTCCGTCCGTCAAGTCCTCCTGCTCCAGTATTCGCACGCCGGGCAAAGAAGATATTTCTTTTCTCAGTCGGTCTGCTTTCCGCCAGGCTTCCTCCCATTTCTGCCTGCCGTTTACAGCCATTTCCCTACGGGCGCAGTCCAGCGATATCATCAAAGGATAAGACGGGCTGGTAGTCTGCAGCATATCAAGATAATGCCTGACTGTTTCCTCCTTTATAAATCTCGGCCGGTGATGAAGGAGAGACGTCTGGGTCAAACTGCCTCCGGTTTTATGCATAGAAGCTACAGCGATCTCAGCACCGCATTCCATGGCTGACGGCGGAAAAATACTGCTGCAGCAAAAATGTGCTCCGTGCGCTTCATCCACGATCAGCGGAATATTGGCACGTTGCGTAAGATCAGCTATTTCCTTTAAAGGAGGCGTCACTCCATAATAGCTCGGATTGATCATAATTACTGCACTGACATCATGCTCTGACAAAACCCGTTTGACCTCTTCCGCTGTAACAGATGCAGGAATGTTCATTTCCGTCAATAAGGACGGCTGCATATAAACCGGCTGCAACCCGGCCAGCTCAACTCCATGATAGATCGATATATGAGCATTTCGAGGCAAAGCGACCTTACTCCCTCCGGGCAGACTTAATAAAGCAGCCATTAAACCGCAGCTGCTGCCGTTTACCAGAAAATAACAATGTCCGCTGCCAAAAAACTCCGCCGCCAGCTTTTGGGCATCGCGAATAGCCTCTGTAGGCTGATGTAGATCATCCAGGCCCGGCAATTCTGTCAAATCACACTGAAACAATTCCTCTCCCCACCATTTATACAGTTCCGGTTCGATCCCTGCTCCCGCCATATGACCTGGCACATGATAAGACTTTTGATGCTGTCTCAAATATCGCTCGACCGCTTCCAGAAGCGGAGCTTTATTTTGCATAGACTGCAGCAGCATTTTCCCATTAATGTCTAATCCATCTCTATTCTGCATTTTGGCCCTCATCTTTCCAAAATACTTGCAAATATATGCGAACCTGTTATAATAATAGCCGGAAATAAAAAGATATGTCGTTCGACTTATTTCATAGATTTTTGACCCGTAAAACTATTATCCGATCTGTTCCCCATGGAGGTTCTACATGCCCGCACTATCCTACCTACTGCCGATATTACTGATAGTTTTCAGTAATACTATTTACAATATAGTG
>JAZPYJ010000021.1:0-2506 GCA_045544075.1 Thermoanaerobacteraceae bacterium | reverse complement strand
TGCGCCGCCTACTTTTGATAAGCAGGTCGTGATCGCTGCGGTCAATGTCGTCTTGCCATGGTCTACGTGCCCGATCGTTCCAATGTTTACATGCGGTTTCGTTCTTTCAAATTTCTGCTTTGCCATCTCTCTTTTCTTCCTTTCCACAACGTTAATTATGAAATGCGATGTGTTTGGTGCCAATGTTTTTTTGCTGATTGCTTAAATCCCGCCATCACATTATCATTTTTCTGCACAGACATAATAAGCTTCTTTCTTCTTCGACATCAAAATCTTAATTCCTGCCGGCGGCAAAAATAATCCTCAGCTAACCGTTCTCATAAATTGAGAGTTGTACAGCTCAGCATAACGTCCGTTATGCGTCATAAGCTGATCGTGCGTACCCTGTTCGACTATGCCTTCTTTATCTATTACTACTATCATATCGGCATTTCTGATAGTAGAAAGCCGGTGTGCAATAATAAAGCTCGTACATCCTTTCATCAATTCATCCATCGCCTGCTGGATACGGATCTCCGTACGCGTATCCACTGAAGAAGTCGCCTCATCAAGTATCAGGATCGGCTTATCGGCCAGAATCGCCCTGGCGATCGTAATCAATTGCTTTTGTCCCTGAGATACATTACTGGCTTCTTCATTAAGCTCCGTTTGATATCCTTCCGGTAAAGTCTGAATGAAATGATGAGCATGAGCAGCTTTGGCTGCCTTAATCACTTCCTCGTCTGTTGCTTCCAGCCGCCCGTAACGGATGTTTTCCATGATCGTTCCTTTAAACAGCCATGTTTCCTGTAATACCATACTCATCACAGAACGCAGATCGGAACGGCTGAAGCTGCGTATATCGACACCATCAATAGTAATCGCTCCCTGATCGACATCATAGTAACGCATCAATAATTTTACCTGCGTTGTCTTTCCTGCTCCGGTAGGACCAACGATAGCTATTTTCTGTCCCGGCTCGACCCGGCAGCTGAATCCTTTGATTATCTCCTCATCTTTATTATAGCCGAATCTGACATTTTTAAACTCAATGACTCCTGCAGCATTCGGCTTGCCCGCAGGCACTGATATCTGCTTCTCATCTTCTTCCGACAGAAATTCAAAGATCCTCTCAGCAGCAGCCGTCATAGACTGCAGCATATTGGTGATCTGAGCAATTTGCTGGATCGGTTGAGTAAAATTTTTTACATACTGAATAAAAGCCTGGATGTCACCGATAGTGATCCTGCCATTGATAGCCAGCATAGCACCAGATACCGCCACGCCTACATAACCAAGATTTCCGACAAAAACCATGATCGGATGCATCAGTCCCGATATGAACTGAGATTTCCAGGCTGATTCATACAGGACATCGTTTGTATCTTCGAACTTACGGATCATATCCTTTTCCCTGTTAAAAGCCTTGACAACAGGATGCCCGCCGTAAGTCTCCTCAACTTGCCCGTTAATATGTCCGAGATAATCCTGATACGTGCGGAAATATTTCTGCGATCGTTTAACGATCGCACTGACCAGCAAAACACTCAGCGGCAATATCAGCAAAGCGATCATTGTCATAAGCGGGCTTATGCTCAGCATCATGATCAGCACGCCCAGCAGAGTTGTAACAGATGTAATGATCTGTGTAAAACTCTGGGTCATTCCGCTGCCCAAAGTATCGACGTCATTAGTAATGCGCGAAATAACTTCTCCGTATGTTTGATCTTCGAAATATTTAAGCGGCAGGCTATTTATCTTTTCAGAAATATCACGCCGCAGTTCATAGCATATTGTCTGGGTCACTCCCGTCATCAGGAAGCCCTGTACAAAACCAAGCAGCGAACTGATCGCATATAGTACGAAAACTATCAGTAATATCCTGCCTACAGCAGAAAAATCTATCCCTCCGGTTTGATTTATTTTTCCCAAAAGTCCGTTAGCCAATTCGGTAGTCGCCATGCCGAGCACTTTTGGACCGATAATACTGAAAACTGTACCGCCCACAGCACAGATAACAACAAATAGAATAGTCAGCGGAGATCCGGCCAAATAGGTGAATAATTTCTTTAATGTTCCTTTGAAATCTTTGGCCTTCTCGGCAGGGGCCATTCTTCGCCTGCCTCCCATGCCATGCTTTTGTACCGGACGATGAATATGAGAACTTTTATTATTCATGCAAACTATCCACCTCCGGCCTTGTTCTTAATTTATCTATTTCCTGTTCAGAAAGCTGAGAGTAAACGATCTGTCTGTAAACATCACAATTCTCCATCAATTCATAATGAGTGCCCTGACCCACCAGATGACCCTCGTCCAAAACCAGAATATTATCAGCATTGATTACAGTGCTGACTCTTTGCGCTACAATAATGATCGTGCGATCGGTCATCTTTTCTTTGATAGCTTGTCTCAGCATAAGATCAGTTTTATAATCCAGAGCAGAAAAACTATCATCAAAGATATAAACCGGTACATCTCTTACCAGTGCTCTGGCAATCGACAGTCTTTGCTTCTGACCTCCGGA
>JAZPYJ010000020.1:0-6142 GCA_045544075.1 Thermoanaerobacteraceae bacterium | reverse complement strand
CGCGGGATAATGCTCACCCTGCCCTACGTCTGCATCGGGCTGGGCTGCGGCGCGTTCGGGCATGGCATAGGCAAGATAACCGCCGCCCGTGCGGAGCAAAGCGACCCTCAGCTGCGCAGGCGCATGGAGATCGAACGGAACGACGAACGCAATATCGCGATCTCGGACAAGGCCAAGGCCCGCGCGTACGACGCGATGATCTACGTTTACGGCGCTATGATGCTCGCCTTCGGCCTGATGGGCGCGGATATGACCGTGATCCTGCTGCTTTTCGCCGCGTATCTGAGCGTCATCGCCCTGTTCGTCTGGTATCACAGCAAGTTCAGCAGGGAGATGTAGCAGCGGCGCACAAAAGATCAGCGCATAAATACAGCGGGGAGAGATACTCCCCGCTTTCTGTTTGTGTCCGGTTTGCATTATGTTAGTGCAGCCGTGCTAATATAAAAACCATCTTCCGCATCGCGCGCTGCTTCGGTATGACCATCGAAGAAATATTCATTTACAAGGAGGATGCCTGATGAGTTTGGTTATTTCCCAATCGATAAGCAGCATTATCCAGATCGTTCTGTTTGCATCGGTTCCGTTCATCTGGTGGCTTATCACAGCAAGAAATAAATGCGGCTTCGCTGACTGGATAGGATTCAAAAAGGCAGGCGAAGAAAGCGACGGACTTATACTATGGATAGCCGGGACGTCAGCGGCATTCCTGCTCGTGTCTGCTCCCATCCTTTATCTGCTGAGAGACATCGGGACAGCCGCTTCTGAATTTGACGGGCTTGGCGCAGCCGCGATACCGGCCGTTCTGATCTATGCGATCTTTCACACAGCACTTCCTGAGGAAATACTGTTCAGGGGATTTCTGCTGAAAAGGATAGCGGGCCGTTTCGGTTTTGCCGCAGGGAACACCGTGCAGGCCGCCGCTTTCGGGATCATGCACGGTATAATGTTCTTTTCCGCGGCAGGAGCTGCCAAAGCAGTTCTGATCATTCTGTTCACCTATGTGATCGCCTGGTTCATAGGATATACAAACGAGAAAAAGGCAGCGGGCTCAATACTGCCGGGCTGGTTCATCCACGCAGCCGCGAACATTTTTTCGGGAATTTGTTCCGCGTTCCTGCTGTTTTGACCTGCAGCCGGGCTGCATCTGACCTGCAGGCCGCCGCGCATCCGCTACGCGTCCCATTTCTGCTTCCCGGTGATGAACAGGCTTATACCGCTCAAAACAAGTACGGCCGCCGTCAGAATAAACGGATCCGGGATCTCTGCCCGGCCTGTTAATTCATTCCCGAACTTGAACAGTACGAACATCAAAGCAAGAATTATATACCCCGCGAACTGCGTCCTGGAATAATCGAAACGGTAATTCAGATAAATATAGATCGTGTTGTAGATGAGCAGAAAGCACGCGATCAGAAGATCGGTCCCGATGCTGAAAAACGCTTCGCCTCTGCCTGTGATCACATTGATGAGCAGAAACATAATATTCACGATGACCATGCCCGCGACGATGCATATCTGACCGACTATATTTTTCTCCAGCGCGATATTCCTCTTCCGCACAGGCAAAGCAAGCAGAAATTCCTTCGTCGCCCGGCTGTCCTCTTCATAGCACATCTTGCCGACCACAAAGCTGAATAACAGAGACGGCGCCATAAGCAAAGCGACCGCATAGTATTTACTGCTGTCCAGCGCGATCAGCCCGAAAAAGCACGCGCTCAGAAGCCCGAACACCAGATTCTTTCTGTTCAGATATAAATACTTGATCAGGATCCTCGTCACGCTTGTCCCTCCCCTCTGATCAGCTGTTCCAGATACTCGTCTATCCCGTATCCTTTATCCTTTATCTCTTCCACGGTGCATTCATCCATAATCTTTCCGTCATTCAGAAAGACCAGTCTGTCCGCGATCCTGTTCATATCTTCGGTAATATGCGATGAAAACAAAACCGCCATATCAGAGGTCCGGGCGTATTCCTTCAATATCCCGAGCAGTTTGCCTCTCACCAGCGGATCAAGCCCCGCCGTGGGCTCGTCCAGGATCAGCAGCTTCGGGGCGTGCGACAGGGCCAGCGTCAGAGCAAACTTCACCCGCATGCCCTTGGACAGTTCTTTTATCTTTTTGTTTCCATTCAATCCGAAAACATCTGTGAACAGATAGCAGTAGGTCTGCTCGTTCCAGCTGCTGTAATGCTCCCGGTAAAATCTCTTCACGTTCTTCAGCTTCTGATTGGGAAAGAAGTCGACGTTCTCCCCTACATATCCGATCTCTTCTTTATACAAGGGGCTGCTGCTCTTTAAAATATCTTTTCCTGAAAATATTATTTCTCCGGAATCACTCTCCGCTATATTCAGGAGCAGCTTTATGGTGGTAGATTTCCCGGAGCCGTTAGGGCCGATCAGGCCGACGATCTCTCCCGCGGATAAGGCAAAAGAAACGCCGATCAGTTCAAACTGATCATACGCCTTGCACAAATTTCTGATCTCAAGAACAGTATCTTCTTTTTCCATTCCGTATAGACTCCCTGTTTTTTGTTCCGGTGACAGCCGCGTAATGCCGCTTTTTCTGCAGCGGCGTATCTTTTTATTATAGAAGATCAAAACAAACAGGATGCTGTCAAAAAAGAAAAAAAGACCCTCTCTGTTTGTTCCGCGTTAGCCTCCCGTGCTATGATAAAAAAAACATCTTGCGCCAAAGACGCAAAGAAAAAGAAACGGAGGATGCCCATGAACTGTCCCTTCTGCAGTCATCTGATGACCAAAGGTTATATATACAGTCCGCGCACGCTGAGCTGGAGTCCGACGCCGCTGAAAAGCTTCAGCGAGATAAGCTTTCGGAAAGAGGGAAACGTCGTTCTGTCCGAGACCGGATTTCTGAGCCCGGCCAAAGTGATCGCGTATCACTGCCCTTCCTGCAGGAATATCATTATCCATTATTAGGTACCTGTCAGGCGCCGCGAACGAAAGCACATCCTGCCCCTCTTTTCAGCGCGGGCGGGCTTTTTTATCACGAATGTTTGTACCCCGTTAGCATTCCCATGCTATGATAAAGAAAAAAGCCGCCTTCCGCGCAGACCGCCCCTAAGCAGCTGGTTCTTCAAGCAGCACCGCGGGCCGCGCCGGGATCGGGGCGCGACTTACGCGCCGCGGTCTGCAGCTTCCGATCAGAGGGAGGGAATGTGTATGACGACTGCAAGAAAGATATTGTTTCTCGTAATGGTAGTATTGATCATCGTCGGTTTTTTTCAGTTCGCCGCTACGCCTAAGATCCTCGACATTATTTTAGGCGCTGCCGCTCTCATCTCAGGAATCGCAGGTCTCGTCTGCGTGAAGAAGTATCTCAAATGAACCTGCACAAATGAAGCTGCGCAAAATTACTAATTGCAAATGGAACAGCGAAAATGCTGCATTGCAAATGAAACCTCTTTAATAAACACAAGCACCGCGGGCCGATCCTGCGGTGCATTTTTTGTATCGTAATGTCAGATAATACGGAATTTATTGATCCTGCTTTCTTTTAAAAATACAAACTACGCTTTTAGTCGCACCATAACTTTGATTAGTGGATGTACAGCCAACCATTTCCCATCCGTCATTCCCAAGCAGATTAAGCTGATTTTCAATCTGACGGGCCTCGACATTTCCACCAAAAAAACCTTTTGTATCATAAGCCATCACTTTGTATTCGAACTTTTCCATGTTGACCTTCCTTCCAGATCCCGATTTTACACTTCTGTCTTTTTATCGCTTCGAAGCCCCTTCTGAAATATTCTGCAGCTGATAATACCGATAATAATATTGACCGCAGCTATCAGCAAAATCAACATACCTGTATCATCGTCGATCTGCACCACTGCGTCCACGGTCCTCACAAGTAAGCCTGAAACGGCAAGCATTATCATAACAGTTGCCGCAATATGCGCGATTCTTTTCACTTCTGTTACTCTTTCATTTAACCGGCAAAGCCGGATTATTTTTTCATAATCACAGTAAAGTATTCTGTATGTTTGCGGAATAACCTGCTGCTTTGATCTCATCGGGAGTTAAAGTTTTTATTATTCAGGAGACATGCTGCCTGCAACTGCACGTATGCTGTTCGCTTCGATCACAAAAGCACAGTAGAAGGATATGATCCTGACTACTATAAGGAACTTTATGCAAATGCCGAGGGAGATGACTGGCACGACAAAGTCAATTCCATGCGCCGGGATCAGTACGCGATAAACAAAGACAAGATAAACGCACAGAAACGCGCTGCCTATGCGAGGCGGAAAGAGCGTGATGCCCAACAGTTCAAAGAATTGGTTGAATTGCATACGAAATACGGTTCGCCTGAAGGTCTTATGCTCATGGGGTCCGGTGAAGAGATGGCCCGTTATAGTGAGCTGATGAAAGAAACCAGCTTGACACAGGAGCAGATCCGGGATAAAATGTTTGAAAAACCGGAGTACTGGGAGAGCATCCTATCCTCACAGACTAAGAAGCAGACGGACCAGCTGACAGATCAGCTTCTGAGTATCGCGACGGATGACGAACTTCACTCAATTCATATGTGGACCGGTTCCACTTTCGGGAACATCAACAGGGCAATGCGTTACGGGGTGAAAGTTGACCCCATATCCACCGAGGCGGCAAGAGGGATCGAGAGCGTTCTTAATCGTGTCATGACCACAGAGGATATGATTGTTAAGAGAGGTACCGGAACCAAGCACATCTTCGAGCAAATCGGTGTCTCTTGGGGCGATGACCCACAGTCCTTCATTGGAAAGACTTGGAAAGATGATGGTTTTGTCGCCACGTCTCCTAATAAGGACGGCGGATTCGGCGGCCCGGGTAAAGATAACGCTGAACTGTTCATCTTCATGCCAGAGGGTACTCACGCGGCATATAGCGAACTTGAGTCAAACCTTAAGCTTGAAAGGGAAATGCTGATTCAGCGTGGGTACTCTTACAGGATTGTAAAGGCGGAATATAGGGATAACCCACTTCCTGTGTATAAAGGTGAAAGGGATCTGAAATTATGGGTGGAATTGATTCTATGACAAACAGTGAACTAAAGCTAGAAAACGAAGGCGAAGAGTGCATATGCCCGAGGTGCCATTGGTGGAATGGAATATTAGGGATGTGTAATGCTTATGAGCCAGCAACAAAGATTACATTCCTGCCGACGACGACTTCTCATTGTGCATTCATCCCAGAGGAACGATGGAAACAGAGACCTAAAGAATATCAGGAGCGTGATTTGGCGGCCAGAGAAGAACGCAGTAAACGGTACTGGGCCAAGAGAGAAGAGGTAGAGATGAAAGAAAAAAATAAAAAAGAAAAAGGATGGCTACTGGATGATAGCGATGCTGAAAACCAATATCCTCCAAAAAAGAAAAACAAAAAACGAGAATAATGTTATTTCAAGCACTTACTTTTTGTAAGTGCTTTTTCTATGCCCGAAAAGGAGTAATATATGGCAAAAGATGATTATTATGTGATTGTGTATAAGATCCCGGCATATTTATATATGTGTCTTAAACGAAGAAACGATTTTTTCTATGGAAAAATTGAAACAGGCAATAGATATGCGGATGACTTGGTATCCGAAAGACAGCGCTGATATATTGATTATTAGCAGAGAGAAAATAATAAAGATACTGAGGTATTAAAAAAAGGTCGTTACCCTCCACCTGATAGCGGGGGGGCGACCTTGCGAGCTTTCGCTCAATTGAAATTTAACATAATTATAAACATAAGTCAATAGATTTTAAAAATTTTTTTATAAAATTTTGTGTTCAACACAAAGCATGATCTTGGTGGGGTTGAAATGGGGCTGTTTACTCCAAGCTATGAAGTGGTGATTTTTATGTATCATCAAAACTTGACTATTCCAACATTGAATCGTCAAACCCATGATAATCCAATCTATTAACCAAGCCTGTGCATAATGCGCGGGCTTTTGTTATATCAATTTCGCCAGGGCTCTGATGGACGGCAACACAGATGCACAGCTGAGAAAGTATATCAAAAAGGACGCTTCGATACGGCAAAAACTCACATCTGAGGAAAATGCATCAAAGATTGGCAGAACAAAGAATATCAGCTTGTCAAATGGCAAAGAACGTGATACAATAAAAGATAAAGAATTATCCGGATATGTT
>JAZPYJ010000019.1:0-6654 GCA_045544075.1 Thermoanaerobacteraceae bacterium | reverse complement strand
CCTCCGACTTCCATTCCAACTCCGCCAAGCTTTTTCCTCCCCCTGTATTCTATTCCTTAAATGCTTCCTTTGCTGCCTGTGCTATACTTTTTACCCCGATAATTTTGATCGTCGCCGCAGCTGACTTTATTTGCTTAAGATTGCCATAAGGTATGACCGCTTTCTTGAATCCCAGTTTTTCCGCTTCGGAGATACGTTTTTCTATAAGATTCACCGGCCTTATTTCACCTGTTAGACCTATCTCGCCTATTATGATCGTCTGCATGTCCAGAGGATGGTTGCGCAAGCTGGAGACAATTGCCAGCGCCACAGCCAGATCGATCGCCGGCTCATCGATTCTTATCCCCCCGACAACATTAACATAAACATCCTGCCGCCCGGTCTGCATATCCAGTCTTTTCTCTAAGATCGCCAGAATCATGGAAATACGGTTATAATCTATCCCTGAAGCAATCCTTCTCGGTACGGAAAATCCTGTCGGAGCAGCAAGAGCCTGAATTTCTATCATCATCGGCCGTATACCGTCTACTGCTGCTGTGATCGCTGAACCGGAAACCGGAGGACTGTCTGCTGCATCACGCGGATTATAAAATAAATTGGCAGGATCGGTCACTTCCCGCAGCCCGTCCACAGACATCTCAAACATACCCAGTTCATTAGTCGAGCCAAAACGATTCTTTACAGCCCGTAAAATACGGAAAAGATGATTCCTGTCTCCTTCGAACTGCAGAACGGTATCCACTATATGCTCCAGGATCCGAGGTCCGGCAATACCTCCGTCTTTAGTTACATGTCCTATCAATATAACTGTTCTGTGATCAACCTTTGCTATCCGCATTATTCTGGCAGCGCAGAAGCGCACCTGACTCACGCTTCCTGCAGATGATTCAAGTTCATCACTATTTATCGTCTGCATCGAATCAATGATCACCAGTTTCGGATCAACATCACTGATATGTTTTTCAATAAATGAAAGATCGGTCTCCGACAAAACTTTGATTTCCGGCCGCAGAGCATGAAGTCTTTCCGCCCTGAGTCTTATTTGCTGAACAGACTCCTCTCCGGAGATATAAAGCACATCTCCGTAGCGTTCCACAAAAGCAGCAGCCACCTGCAGGATAAGTGTGGATTTGCCTACACCGGGCTCTCCGCTCAGTAAAGTAAGGGAATGCGGCACAAGACCGCCGCCCACTACGGCATCCCATTCATTTATGCCAACGGCAAATCTGGTTTGCCAATCAGAAGCAATCTCGGTTATTTCCTGCGGGATATTTCCGCTTCCGTAAGATTCTCCTGCTGAAATCTTCCGGCTTTTCTGCTCGACGATCTCTTCAATTAATGAATTGTAACTGCCGCATCCCGGGCATTTACCGTACCATACGACCGTTTTCTGCCCGCAATTCTGACATACATATTGATTTTTGGTTTTCATATCGATTTTCCTGTACTTATCGCTTATTTTATCTATTATACTATCAATCCATTAATAATACAAGTAGTATATCATTATATAATAAAAACCACTATATATTGACTTATTTATTATAATGCAGAACGACCTTCACTGATATCCCAATGAAGGCCGTTCTGTCTTAACTATATTACGCTTCTTCCGCTGCTTTATCTTCTTTAACTATTTTGATCTCTCCATCCTGTGCCGTTACGGTAATAACATCACCCTCGCCAAAAGTACCTTTAAGCATTTCCTCAGAAAGATTATCTTCTATCCGGCGCTGAATAACTCTGCGCAGCGGTCTGGCTCCGAACGCTTCGTCATAACCTTCTTCTATCAGAAGCTTTTTCGCTTCATCATCTACCTTGAGCTGCATACCGTAATCAACCACACGATCAGATACGCTTTTCAGCAACAGATCAACTATCTGTACCATGTTTTCTTTGCTCAGCGGATGAAATACTATCGTATCATCAATCCTGTTGATAAACTCCGGACGGAACACATTTTTCAGGCTGTTCAGCATCTGACTTTTCATCGATTCATAATCATCAGCCTTTTCTTTTTCCTCATCTCTGGTACCAAATCCTAAGCGATCGCGTTTGATAGTACCTGCACCTATATTGGAAGTCATGATCAGGATCGTATTGCGAAAATCCACGGTCACTCCCTTACCATCAGTTAGACGTCCGTCTTCCAGAACCTGAAGCAGCACATTAAACACATCATAATGTGCTTTTTCTATTTCATCCAGCAAAACGACTGAGTAAGGTTTTCTCCTGACTGCCTCAGTCAGCTGTCCTCCCTCATCATAACCAACATATCCAGGAGGTGCGCCGACCAGTCTCGATACGGAATGTTTTTCCATATACTCAGACATATCTATTCTTATCATGGCGTTTTCATCACCAAACATGGCTTCAGCCAACGCTCTGGCCAATTCCGTCTTGCCTACTCCTGTAGGTCCCAGGAAGATAAATGAACCGACAGGGCGCTTCGGATCCTTCAGGCCTGATCTTGCCCGGCGGATAGCTCTTGCAACAGCTGTTACTGCTTCATCCTGACCGATCACCCGCTTGTGCAGTGTTTCTTCCATGTGCAGCAGTCTCTGACTCTCTTCCTCAGCCAGCCTTTCCACCGGAACTCCTGTCCAGCTGGCTACTATCTGAGCAATATCTTTCTCTTTAACTATCAGTTCATTATCGGTTTTTTGCTGCCGGAAGCTATCCTGATAATTATCGATCTGTATCTGTAATTCTTTCTCCTGATCACGCAGCTGCGCTGCTTTTTCAAACTCCTGAGCAGCCACTGCCGCTTCTTTTTCTTTTTGGATGCCTGCTGCCTTACGTTCCAGCTCTTTAAGATCAGACGGAGCAGTATAAGCCTGCAAACGCACACGGGACGCAGCTTCATCAATCAGGTCAATCGCCTTATCGGGCAGGAACCGATCACTGATATAACGATCAGATAATTTGACAGCTGCTTCAATGGCCTCGTCACTTATCTGCACCTTATGATGTGCCTCGTATCGGTCACGAAGACCTTTCAATATTTCGACAGCCTGCTCCGGCGTAGGCGGATCGACCACTATCGGCTGAAATCTTCTTTCAAGCGCCTGATCTTTTTCGATATACTTCCGGTACTCATTTAAAGTAGTCGCGCCTATTGCCTGCAATTCACCTCTGGCTAACGCCGGCTTCAGTATGTTGGATGCATCTATCGCACCTTCCGCAGCTCCAGCACCGACTATCGTATGCAATTCATCGATAAAAATGATCACACTTTTATCTTCGCGGATTTCATCAGTTATTTTTTTCAACCGCTCTTCAAATTCACCACGGTATTTGGTACCGGCGACCAGAGACGCCAGATCCAGAGCAACCACTCGTTTCCCGGCCAGTATTTCCGGTACGTTGCCATCCACGATCCTCTGTGCCAGTCCTTCAGCCACAGCTGTTTTACCGACTCCCGGCTCACCGATCAGTACCGGATTGTTTTTAGTGCGGCGGCTTAAAACCTGGATCACTCTTTCGATTTCCTTTTCCCGTCCGATAACCGGATCAATTTTACCTTTTTTGGCCATTTCATTCAGATCCCGGCCGTACTCGTTCAATGTTTGGGAAGATGACTCTCCGCTCCCCTGCATGCCGCCTTCATAGTTCTTCTGCAGAGTGAAACCAAGATTCTGCAGAATAACGCTGCGCAGCTCATCAATATTGATATTCATTCTCATTAATACCTGAGCTGCAACTCCTTCCTCTTCTCTCAGCAGGCCCAGCAATATATGTTCGGTACCAATATAATTCTGCTGCATCCGCATTGCTTCATCCATTGCAAGTTCAAGCACTCTTTTGGCCCGGGGAGTAAAACGCAGCTGATTATCAGGTGCTGCACCGCTGCCTCTCTCCACTAATTGCCCGATCGCCTGCCTCAGCTGATCAGGATTCAGTCCAAGACCTATCAGGGCCTTGGCTGCAACTCCTTCACCTTCTCTAAGCAATCCAAGCAACAGATGTTCAGTTGCTATATAAGGATAATCAAATCCTCTGGCCTCTTCCTGTGCTAACAAGATAGCTTTCTGTGCTCTTTGAGTTAATCTATTAAGCATTACTCAACACCTCCGTATTATTTCAGTAATTGCCGGCAGAAAAAAGCTCTCCGCATTTTTTGCTCTTGCTGACTGAGCTTTTTGCCGGATTCATTATTTAAAAATGACGGCTGACTTATTACCATCAGTTTGTTGATTTTAGACTGAGATATTTCAGGGCCTATTTTCAGGCTGCAGCCCAGCCGCAGATCGGACAGCATTTTCATCAGTTCCTCTATATTCAGTAATCTGGCATTCGTCAAAAGACCATATGAACGGTAAATCTTATCCTCCAGATAAGCCGGATCGGAATGATAAAGACTTTTTTCAGCTTTCAGTTCCTGTTCGACAACCTGACGGGTAATGTTCTCCAGTCCGCTTATTATATTGCGCTCCGATTGTCCGAGCGTCAGCTGATTGGAGATCTGAAATAGATTGCCGGACGCTTCCGTACCTTCACCATACAAGCCTCGGATCGTCATTCCCAGCTTGGAAACAGCCGTCACTATATTGCGTATCTGTTTATTTGCTACCAATGCGGGTAAATGCAGCATCACCGAAGCCCTCAGGCCTGTTCCCACATTAGTCGGGCAGGTCGTCAGATAACCTACTCTGTCGGAAAAAGCATAATCAAGCGTTTTCCCGAGCTGATCATCTATATCATCGGCAGTTTTCCAGCCCTGAGTCAATTGCATACCCGGCAGCAGGCACTGGATTCGTATATGATCCTCTTCATTAATCATTATACATACCTTTTCATCGGGTGAGATAGCTACGGCCGCCCGATCGGATTTACCCAATAAATTCGGACTGATAAGATGTTTCTCAACTAAAATCTGCATCTGATCGGATGACAATTCATTAAGATTATTCACTTCATAATCGCTGTAATCACTGTTCTGCAATGCAAGCCTGACAGCATAAATCACCTGCTCCGCCGAGTTCTTATCCGCAATAAACGGAAACGGCATCTGCTGCAGGTTACGGGCGAGTCTTATTCTGCTGCTGATTATCACAGCATCGTTCTGCTCACCGCCGGACATCCAATAGCTGAAGGGATTATTTATCGTTTCTTTTAGCATCACCTTCACCGCCTTTCTGTCCGCTCAGCCGACTGGCTTTGATTTTATCTCTCAGCACTGCGGCCTGTTCGAAATCCTCCTGCTCGATCGCTTTTTGCATTTTTATTTTCAATTGTTCTATCTCATCATTAACTGCCAACGATTTATTTTCCGCTCGTATGGCTGTTCTCGGTTTTTTCCCGCAATGAACATTGTTCCCGTGGATCTGTTTGAGCAATTCATCCAGTTTATCCTTAAACACCTCATAACACTCCGCACAGCCTAATTTACCGTTTTTAAAAAGCTTCTCCTCAGTCATTCCGCAATTGGGGCAATGCCTTTGTCTGCGTTGATTTTCTCTTCCGCCGTTAGGCATTATTAAATCATCAGAGATATTAAGACTGTCATTGAAAAAATTAGCGAACAGACTGTCCATGGGATTGATATAAAAATTACCAACACCTTCCTGAGAAGCACATACATCGCATAAATACATTTCCGTTTTATGATTGTTGATTATTTTGTTCAAATGAACTGTTGCTTCCCTTTGATTGCACTTTTCACACAGCACCTTCTGCTTCGCCTTCTTTCTTGCAAATTGTATTGATCATTACCTTTAATATCCTGGCACGCAGCTGATCCGACTCATTCATTTTAGTCTTTAATATCTCCCTGTCTATGATAGCCAGCATGATTTCACCTTCTCTTCTGGTGATGATTTTCTCCTCTATCAAACGCGAGATAATACTGGCAGCTTTTGGCTGAGAAATATCGTCACCTATCATATTATAAATGTTATGCAATAAATAGGCCTTATTGTTGTACGGAATACGATAAATTCTGACAAATCCTCCGCCGCCCCGGCGGCTTTCGACAACATACCCTTTTTCAAAGTTAAATCTTGTCGAAAGAACATAATTTATCTGAGACGGTACGCAATTGAACTGATTGGCCAGAATATTACGCTGGATCTCTACAATATCCTGCTCTGCATTTTTCATTTGCTCCATAATATATTTTTCGATTATATCAGATAGATTGTTCATAACCCACCTCCGGCTTTCATCATCCTAATACATATATCACCATTTATCAGTCCAAATACAGAAAAGAGAAATGATTTGACTTTGACTGACCTTAACTAAAATATACTCCCTTTATTGCGTTTTTTCAATAAAGATAAATAACGAGAATTAATACATTATATCTATTTAGATATAAAATGCTTCAGATTATTCAATAATTCTCATAATTAGGTCAAATATCGTCATATATGCTTACATCAAAAAAAATAGATCATAGGCATAATATATTAGCGATCCATTATATACGACAAATAAAAAGGGCATCGGATCTGATACAGATTCAAATAATACAGCAAAAGGCTGAACCATTTATAGTTCAGCCCTTGATCTCTGGCTCCCCAAGTAGGACTCGAACCTACAACCCCTCGGTTAACAGCCGAGTGCTCTACCATTGAGCTATTGAGGATCACTGGTCGGGATGAAGGGATTCGAACCCCCGGCCTCTTGGTCCCAAGCCAAGCGCGCTAC
>JAZPYJ010000018.1:0-4200 GCA_045544075.1 Thermoanaerobacteraceae bacterium | reverse complement strand
GATAACGACCTGTCATATTTTCTTTCCTATATACACAAACCACGCACAGTGATAAATCGGCGCCGGCCAAATAAATTCCCCGAAGATATTCAGTTTATTCTCCTTGGTAATACAAGATATTACACAGTTTCAGAGGCTTTCTGTTTTTTCCTGTTCTATGTTCTCGGTCTCGACTGTCGGCTCTCCCGGAACGGTCTGAAGAGATTCTATCAAAGAGAATTCAGGCGACACTTCAGCGGAATGGATTTCGATACCTTCATCCATTTTTATGGCTATTCCAATCATCTTACCGGCATGCTGGCCTATGCTGAAGGAAAACGTATTATTTTCGCTAACAATAATATTAAACAGAATGCTTCCAGTAATAACAAAATGTGGACTGCCACACTTCGTCTGGCCTACAGTTCCTATGACAGGATCGTCGTTGAAACCGAAGAACTTATCTATCCAATCCGGGAACTCCTCGGCAAATCAGCAACTCCAGTATCAGTTGTATACCCGATAATTGATTCAGATATGTTAGCAGACCGGGCTGCTCTTCCAATAAAATTTCAGAAATGGACTTTACTGTTCTGTGCTGATCCAATGGGTCTGCAGCACTTCATTGACACCTGGAATAATGTTTTTATTTCGATTGGAAATTTCACCAGCGAAACAAGATACGACCTGCTGATCGATGCCTTTGAATCCATCTGTAAAACTCACAATGATCTGGGCTTGATCATTATCGGAAAAAATGGAAAAGCATATAAAAAGATACTGGAAAAGATTGTCGTAAGCGACTACAGAAAGCACATTGCCTTAATACGGAATATTGAAAACCCTCTTCCGATCTTGAAACAATGCAGCCTGTTTGTTCTTCCCTCTAACTATGAGGGCCTGCCAGTTTACTTGCTTGAAGCAGCTTGTTTGCGCATTCCTGTTATATCTACTGACTGTACCGTATGCAACAGCTTTCTTAAAACCTACGGCGGACATATTGTCAAATGCAGCACCGAAGGACTTGTAGAAGGTATGGAAGAATTCCTTGAAAAGGGCTTCTCTTTGCTTGATTACGAAAAATACGCTGCCGATTCCCGCCATCAGCAAGAATCTCTTTTAACCTGATTCCTGTTTACACTGCTATGGCAGCTTTACAGCCCCAGCCCCATACAAAAGATCTGAAGTAATATTTGCTCTCCAGATAATAGTTCATCATGATTCCATCCGGTTTTCCCGTAACCAGAACATGCTGTGTATTGCTTGTACTATAAATGATATTAATATACACGATAATAAAAATTATTATCCTCGTTCCTTGAGGTGTCTCATTTTCAAACACAAACTTATCTCCTTACTTATACCAAAAAAAAGAACATCATGGTCCACTTCCCTTTTATCAGTGCACTCATGTCTGCAAGCTTATCCAAAGCAGGCATTGTCAGGTTCACACCGTCCGGCCGATAAACATAATAATTATTCGAGCCAGAAAAAGCAGCCTAATTACGGCAAAAGCCTATAGCATCTGCTGCCTTTTCTGTTTTCAGATTTGGAACTGTAAAGTCTTCTGCAATCAAAGTATAATCGTTTTCATGAACTTCATTTCCATCACCATAAAATCTCAAAGCATAAGCAAAAATTGCTTTCTCAACAAGATTCCTGCAGAGTCTCCCGTTCCCTGCATTCTTATTTCCTGTTATAGATCTGAAGATCGATCCTATCTTCTCACCGGCAGTCCTGTCGATCATAAATCCCCTTTGTTCCGCCTCCAGAGAGGTTATCTGCATCAGCTCTTCCACTGAATAATCTTCAAAGTGTATACTGAACGGCACTCGTGATCTTAACCCGGGATTTCTGGCAAAAAATACTTCCATATCTTCCGGATATCCGGCAAAAATCACTATCGTATCTTCACGGTTATTCTCCATTTCCTGTACTATAGTAGCAATCGCCTCGTCACCGTATCCGTTGCGGCAGTCATCGATCAAAGCGTAAGCCTCGTCGATAAACAGCACGCCGCCTTTTGCCCGCAGGAAAATACTTTTCACTTTGTCAGCTGTCTGACCGGTATATTTGCCGATCAGGTCAGCACGGCCAACCTCTGTCAATTCATTGCATGGTATGATCCCCGCCTCAAAAAATATCCCGGCCATGATCCTGGCAACTGTTGTTTTCGCAGTACCTGGATTACCTTTGAATTCCATATTGAAAACAGCAGGAACAGATATCCTTTCGGCTTCCGCCATATCTTTTTTCATTTTTGCGAAAGCTGTTATTTGTTTGACGCTTTGTTTGACTTCCCGGAGACCGATCAGATCGTTAAGCATAGCAGAATAGTTTTGTTTTTTCTTGCATAAGGAGGAATCTTCCGGCACAGGTATGCCAGCAATTTTCTTTTTTATCTCAGCAATACTTTTCTTACCAAGGTTGCGTACCTTCAACAGATCATCATCGCTCATCCACTGCAATTCCTCGACAGTATTTATCCCGGCCCTTTTCAGACAATTAAACGCTCGCAAAGACAGATCAAGCTGCTCGATTTTCAAAATTGTACCGTGCGGATCATTTTCCCCATCAGCAATAAAATCGGTCAGTTTCGTATCATCCTCATTAAATATATCCTCTTCATCCTGCAATTTCAGTGCATCGCTTACTGAATCATTTTGATTATAAACAGTTATCGAACGAACTAACAATGACATAAATGCAACTAATTGTTCTGCGGTCAGTTGATCATCATTATATTCTGCCGGCTCCGCGCAATCGTATTCATTTAGCTCTGATCCCGCCAGCAAAATTGAAATAGCCGTACGCATTCTTAAGGATATTTTATCCGGCAGGCTCAGCATTATCGTTCCCTTGATGCCTTTTTCATCATCCGGCCCTGCTATGATTCCAAGAAAGGCTCCGGTACTGTTTATCATTTTCAGAAAACCGCAGCATTCTTCTGACTTATCCGGTCTGCCCCATTCATCTTTAAAATATCCGTCAAAAGAAAGGTTTGCATTATTATGCTTACGTTTAAAGATATATACTTTTCTGTCTGGTCCAAACACATCAGTTTTTATTTCTCGATGATAATCCTGTAATTTTGCACACTCGCGGAAAACCCAGGCAACATCGTCAACTGCCAATTCGGTATTTGAGAAAACCAGGCCTGATATTTTTTCATCATTTTGTGTTGAGATCTGCAGTCCGAGCATCCCGTCTGCAGGCAGTATTGAAGCAAGATTGAAAAAACGTCCGCTGATTTCCTCTGCTTTATAATCACTGATACAAGTATATATATCTATCCCGGCGGTACTGACAGCCTTTGCCGGGTCAACTGCATTATAATTTATCATTTATCATGCCTCCTTATTTTTCATTAATAACGCTGCAGTATATACCGATCCTTCTCTTGGCACGCTCTCCGCTGTTTCTGCGTATCATGGCTGTGCTTCACCGATCAGAAATCAAGTATATCTGCGGATCTAATTTTCAAAGATCTGTATCGGCATAACAAATAAGCCGATGGTTTGATAATTACTGAGAATATAGACTGCTCCCTAGAGTATCTCAGTGCTTATCAAACCATCGGCTTGAACATATCATTATTTAATTTACAGATTGCATTTTAGCATTATTACTGTATATAGTCAAGATTTATTTTAGTTTTTTCAATCTAGCGGTTATTCCTTCTGTCTCGGTTGCGGTTGCTGCCGTTGAATGGTTTGCGGTCACCGTTCCGGCCGCCTTTGCCTCCTTCAGGCTTTCCTCCGCCGTTAGGCATCGCATCTTTGTGTGAAAGCTTCAGCCGGCCCTGATTATCATATCCGAGGACCTTGACCTCTAATGTTTCCCCTTCCTTGGTCACATCCTCTACTTTATCCACATGATAAGGAGCCAGCTGAGAAATATGGACCAGACCCTCTTTACCGGGCAGACCCATCATTCCTGGAACGACTTCGACAAAAGCACCGAATTCCGTTACTTTTGTTACTGTACCCGTCATTATCTGTCCTTCTTCCACATCCTTAGTGATATTTTCAATAATATTGAGCGCATTCTGACCTTTCTCAGCATCCACGGAAGCTATGGTTACAGTCCCGTCGTCTTCAATATCGATCTGTGTTCCTGTTTCCTCGATAATTTTCTTGATGATCTTGCCGCCGGAACCGATCACATCGCGGATCTTTTCCGGATCTATGTGCATGATCAATATACGCGGCGCATAAGGTG
>JAZPYJ010000017.1:0-6847 GCA_045544075.1 Thermoanaerobacteraceae bacterium | reverse complement strand
CCTCCGACTTCCGCATATCGAAGAACCTACCCCGACCAGCGTCGCGATCTCAGAAGGCATGTCAAGCGCTTTCATCATAATATAAGCTGTGACCAGAGAGGTCGCGATAGTACATACGATGATTGGTAAACTATGTAAACCTACTTGTCCGACTGTGACAAGATTTAAATTGAATCCCAACAGAACAACTGCAAACTGTAATACCTTTTTAGAAGTAAATTTTATTCCCGGTTTAAAAATACTTTCATCCGTCGTCAGATGCTTTTTGAACATCTGATTCAAAAGCATACCCAGAACAATTGCCATGATCGGTGCCCCTATGACCTGCAGAGCCGTTATTTTCTGCACAGACAGCCAGCACGGAAAAGCAATAATCAGGCAAAGCAATATGCCCTGCCTGTATTTTTTTGCTGCGGAAACAAAACTGATCTTATTGATAGTAGCGCCCCCTTTTAATCCGTATATACCCGTGGCACACGATCGCTGATACCGCACAAAACTTCGTAACATATCGTCCCGATAAGATCGGCAATATCCTCAGCACTGATCACTTCATCCTTTTGCTGTCCTATGATTATCGCTTCGTCTCCCGGCTTGACGATCATCTCGGGATCAGTTATGAGAACGAGGCATTGATCCATACAAACCTTGCCTACTAACGGCATTTTCCTGCCGCCGATCAAAACATGTCCGCAGTTTGACAAACGCCGTGAATAACCATCGGCATAGCCCAGAGGCAGAGTCGCAATAACTGATGTCTTTTCAGTTATATAAGTTCCTCCGTAACTCAGACATGAACCGGCAGGCAGTGTTTTAACGTGAGCAACACGGCTTTTGAGCTGCAGGACAGGAATAAGATCAAGTTGACTGCGGTCAACTTCGTGAGACGGGTACTGTCCGTACAAAATTATTCCGGGACGGACCATGTTGAAGTGCGCCTCAGGAAATGCCATAACGGCTGCGCTGTTGGCGGCATGGATCAAAGGAATGCTTATTTTAAAGGCAGCAAGACGATCCAGCAGCAGATTGAATCTTTTCAGCTGCATCTCGCTATAACTGCGATCCGATTCATCTGCTTTGGAAAAATGCATAAAAATCCCTTCCGTTGCAATGCCCGGAAGATTATAAATCTCCTGCACGATATCAGCTACTTCGCTGATAGTCTCTTCCCTGCAGACAAAGCCAAGCCTGCCCATCCCCGTATCGATCTTGATATGGATCCTTGCTTTTTTATGCAGACGGCAGGCAGCTTCCGAAATCTTTCGGGCAGTCTCCAGACTGAACACCGTCATAGTAATGTTATGACTTATCGCTGATTCTATTTGTTCATCCGGCACATAGCCCAATACCAGAATAGGAGCTTTTATTCCATCCTCGCGCAGAGCAACAGCTTCCTGAAAGATCGCAACGCCGAGATACTCGGCTCCTAATCGCAGAAGCTGCCGGCTTATACGCAGAGCTCCGTGTCCGTAGCCATTCGCTTTTACTACAGCCAGTATCTTACAATCCGGCTTAAGCAGTTTTCTGATTTCATTATAATTATGAGATAAAGCTGATTCGCTTATCTCCGTCCAAACAGGCCGCAGCATTTCTAATCACTTTGCCTTTCATGATCTCCGCCTTGTCTGTCAGACAGGCCTAAATTGTTTTCATCAGCTGATGTTTTCTTATCCTGTTTAATTTTGTTGAGCCAGTAAAACAGCAGTAATAAAACGGCAGCACACAGCATCCCGCTTCCCAGCCAGAACGGAAACTCTTCCCAGATGCTGTCTGTCAGTACTGCTGCCAATGCCAGCAGTAAAGCAATAAACAATAGTTTTTTACGTTTTATCATTTCAAGCATTATAATTTTTATCTTTCTATTCAAACATTTTCATGGCCGCAGGCAAATAATCGATTATATCACCTGCCATCATACCTGTCTTTCCTAAATCTTCAGCAGCAAGATCTCCGGCAAGTCCGTGCAGATAAACTCCCAGTCCGGCCGCATCGTATGCTTCCAGATTTTGTGCACACAAAGCAGCAATAATACCGGTCAGAACATCTCCGCTGCCGGCCGTAGCCATTCCTGCATTACCACTGGTATTGACAGAAAAAAGGTATCCTTTTTCGTCAGAATCACCAGATCCAGAAGCACCGCATCTTCTTTCACCCACCAGCGTCCCTGCGCCTTTCAGTACGATCACAGCAGAATATTTTTCCATTGCGTCCTGCAGTGCTTTGAGTCTGTCTTCTCTGATCTGCTGCACGCTGCACTGCAGCAGTCTGGATAATTCTCCCGGATGCGGGGTCATTATAAACTGATGTATCTGTTTTTCAGAGTATCTTTCTTCAGTAAATATATGAGGATAATCCGAGATAATATTAAGTGCGTCCGCGTCAATTACACACGGGACCCTCAATAACGGCAAAAACTCTGCCAAAAAATCGGCTGTCTCTTTATCTCTGCCAATACCCGGACCCAATGCAACGGCGTCAGCATCAGTAAGATAATTATGCAGCTGACTAAGCGCCTGCGGTGCAATCGTCCCGTTAGCTGTCTCATTTAAAGGAATAATTATTATTTCAGGTACCTGTCCGCAAATCAGCGGCTGAACTGACTGCGGCACAGCCAGTCTTACCAGTCCTGCCCCTGCCCTAAGGCAGGAATACGCACACAAAATCGCTGCCCCTGACATGCTGCGGGATCCTGCGACAACCAGGACCTCGCCGCAGCTTCCTTTATGAGCATCAGCTTGCCTGCGGGGGAATAAATTATCAGCAAACTCATCATCAATAATACGATATATTTCAGGAATATCATCTTTCAATTTATCAGGTATGGAAATATCTGCTATCGATACACTACCCGCGAATCGGCGCGCCTGTTCCATATAAAGGCCAAACTTAGGCAAAGCAAAAGTAACTGTACTTACAGACCTGATACAAGTCCCGCCTGCCGTACCCCGACTGATATCCAGACCGCTTGGAACATCGACCGCCAGCACAGGCAATCCAGAATTATTAATCGCTTCGATACATATTTCTGCGTCGCCTTCCACTTTGCCGTGAAAGCCGCTGCCGAAAACCGCATCGATAACCAGATCACAGGTCCCAAGCATATCGATAATAAGCTCAGTACGTTCTTCTCCGAATCGTATCAGTGCACCGAGATTCTTCCAGATGCTCATATTAACTGCAGCATCTCCTTTAAGTGCATCCGGATCTGCGAGCAGAATTACTTTTACGTCACACCCCATTTGCTGTAAGTGCCGTGCTGCAGCAAAACCGTCCCCGCCGTTATTCCCTTTGCCGGCAAAAACAAGTATCCGGCCCGGGAAAATTTTCCTTTCTATAAGCAAACAGCGGGCTTCTTCAGCAACAGCCCGGCCGGCATTTTCCATCAGCAGCAATGACGGAATATTATATTGTTCGACAGCTGCCTTATCCAATTGTCTGGACTGCCGTGCATCGATGGCCTTCATAAATCGATCCGTCTCCCTTATTTATCAGCAGGAAGCAGCAGAATTTTCATTCCGCTGCTTCCCGGATTATCGTTCATCTTACATTGCTTATGCCTGAGCTACCCACAATCCATGTTTGTTGCAATAAGCGTAAGCCGCAACCACTTCATCACCTTCGGCCAGTGCAAAAACTGCCTGTGGTGCATCTGCAGCTGTTAAAACTTTGCGCTGATTGCCTTGTTTTGTTTGCAAGGAAATCCATTCTATCAAGTGTTCTTCCGTCATCGGATGTGCAACTGAACCAACATTTACCGTAACTACGCTGCCTTCGATAACCATCTCCGGAACATGCTTTTCTACAGCTGCATCGATCGCTCCGGGAATGATTTCCTGCATTGGCTGTCCGCAGCAGGAAATAGGTTTGCCTGATTCTTTCACTACACCAACGATATTCCCGCATATTGCGCATTCAAGAAATTTCTGACTCATTTAATACACCCTCCTTTTGATAGTTTGTTTATATTATAACCCTTTTGCTAATAAAAGTAAATACTTTTGTCCATCAGGCTGTCATTCACCGCAGAGAATCGGATAAAACAATTTTTAAATCCTGCCGTGTGTGTTTCGCAGTAAAAAATTACAGACAGCATTGTATTTATTGCCGTTCATATGCTATAATATATTAATTAAACGGTCGTTCGTTAGTTGGATTTATTATTTCCTTGTAAAAGAGGAGTCGTGTTATGATCATTATTTTTGCTATAGCTGTTTTACTTATTCCTGCTGTTCTTATCATTTTCGGTGTTCGCAACAGCCGCCTGGCCAAAGAAAAATCTATTCAGGGAGAACCGGGAATGGAAGCCGGTTATGCCTCCAAACAAGCTGTCAAGAGCTATAGGACCTGGAGCTTTGCAAACAAGTATTTAGGCACTTGCTGGTTCATCAGCGGAATTATTCTCGCTGTTATATCTCTTATCATACTGTTTGCGTTCATCAATAAAGATTTATTTACTATCGGCTGGACTGTATTTGCAATCACTATCGGGCAACTGATCGTTTTTGCTCTGCCGGTCATCCCGCTGGAGATAATGCTCAGAGTCAGATTTGACAAACTAGGCCTGCCCCGATATCGTCATAAACGTTCCAAAGCCAACTATAATAGTGAACGCCGCAAAAATAAAAACTCCGAAAAATCATCAGGAGATACAAACAAAAGCCAAAAGAATAAATAGAAAATTATCTCATAATAAAGGAGAACGACATAAATGCCGATCAAAATTCCCGAATCACTGCCTGCAACAAAAATTCTGGAAGCAGAAAACATCTTCGTAATGAATGAACAGCGAGCGCAAAGTCAGGACATCCGTCCTCTTCGTATCGTCGTCTTAAATTTGATGCCCAAAAAAATCGAAGCCGAGACTCAGATCCTGCGTTTGCTGAGCAATACACCTATTCAGACCGATGTTGAACTTATGCAGGTCTCCACTCATAAATCCACTCATACTTCTCAAAGTCACCTGCTGAAATTTTATAAAACATTTGATGAAATGCACGATCAGCGTTTCGACGGGTTGATCATTACCGGAGCTCCGGTTGAGCAAATGGCTTTTGAGGATGTTGATTACTGGACCGAATTGCAGTCCATCATGGATTGGTCGTTAACTAATGTTTATTCTACTCTCCACATCTGCTGGGGAGCACAAGCCGGTCTTTATCATCATTACGGGATTGAAAAGCAAAACCTGCCGCGCAAAATGTTCGGTATTTTTCCGCATTACGTACGGGAAGCTAATCATCCCCTGCTCAGAGGATTTGACGAAGTTTTTTATGTTCCGCATTCCCGCCATACCGGAATCCGGCGGGAAGATGTGCTGGCTGAACCCGAATTGACTATTCTTACTGAATCACCTATAGCGGGAATCAACTGCATCGCCGCTAAAGAAGGCCGTCAGTTTTTTATTTTCGGGCACAGCGAATATGAGCGGGATACGCTGGCGAATGAATATTTCCGTGATCTAAGTATGGGTCTGCCGATCGATTTGCCTGTCAATTATTTCCCTAATAACGATCCGCAGCAGCGGCCTGTTTTTACCTGGCGTGCTCATGCCAACCTTTTATTTGCCAACTGGCTCAATTATTATGTTTATCAGGCTACACCCTATGATCTGTCTACTCTTTAATAAGAACTGTAACAATAATAGAGCAAGCCGTTATCCGGGACCGATATTCCGGATAACGGCTTTATTTTTTTCAGACGATCAGTTTTTATTTTACGAATCTATTGATCGCTTCATATAAATAATCCAAGGTTTCCTGATCATTATTTTCTATTGCGTCAACAACACAGTGCTGGATATGATCCTGCAATATCAGTTTACCCACATTATTGACCGCTGAACGTACCGCAGCTATCTGGATCAGGACCTCACTGCAGTCCCTTCCGTTTTCCACCATTTTTTTCACATGTTCCAGGTGACCTATGGCCCGGGCCAAACGATTGATCACCGCTTTTGTATTTTCATGCTCATGTTTGTGAGTATGAGAATGCGCAGAATCATGTTCATGAACAGACTCTCGTTCATCCGTTCCATGCACATTGTTTTTGATCGTCTCCTCCTGAGCAGCCTGATGCTTATTCAGAAGCCGTTCATATTTTCTCCGTTCCTCAGGATTATCAAAGACAATATCCTTATACATATATTGGCGATGATTGCTCATTATATGATCACCCTTTTGCATTTAAATCCATCTTTCAGATCATGCCGTTGCTTCTGCCGGATTGCCGCCTTGTTTGTTATGTCTTCTTTTATTGAAAAGCTGAACGCCTAAAACAGCAGCGATCAGAACAAGTCCGCCGACGTCTGTCAGCAAATGTGATTCTATCATCAATAATCCGCCGGCTATCGCAATGATCCTTTCAAAAATATTGAGTCGGTACAGGAAAAATCCTTCCATTCCGGCAGCAACACCCATCATGCCTATGAAAGCTGTCACAATGATCCGGATAACTTCGATCGCCGTGGTATCAATAAAAAGCATCGCAGGATTCAGTACAAACATATACGGCACGATAAAAGCAGTTATCGCCAGACGGAAAGCCTGGACCCCCGTGGCCAGCGGATTGGATCTTGCAATAGCTGAACCTGCATATGCGGCCAAAGCTACCGGAGGTGTGATATCAGCCACTATACCGAAGTAGAACACGAACATATGTGCAGCCAGAACCGGAACACCCATTTTTATGACTATGGGAGCGGTAATCGTTGCCATGATTATATAATTTGCGGTAGTAGGAATACCCATGCCCAGAATAATGCAGGCGATCATTGTCAGCATCAGGGACAGAAGCAAACTGTTATTGGCTATCGTCATAAGCATATTGATAAGGACCTGTCCCAAACCGG
>JAZPYJ010000016.1:0-4070 GCA_045544075.1 Thermoanaerobacteraceae bacterium | reverse complement strand
ATATTGACGGAATCGTGATTTGGCAGTCTGAATCAGGCGAAGTATTTAAAGCAGAATACAAAGAAAAGCCTGTGAAAATTTACGAGTCGTTTACGGAATATGTATCTACTTTTGAAAACAAAGAGTAAGGATTCATTTGAGTATAATGATTGGGGACGATAAAGATGGCTATCGTACAAGATGCGTTTTATAACCCCGATGATATTTCTATATAAAGAGTGCTGGTACCCTAATTATCTTCAGAAGTATCTTAAGGCCCAGAAGAGGATTTTTGAGACAGTAGCATAATGACCTCACATATAGAATACGCTCTTGGAAAGTAATCCCGATCAACGGCATTAAACCGATGATCGGGATTGTTTTGCTGGTAACATTCATTCCTAGCTGAATAAAAAGAGAGTGTCTGGAAGAGCGTGAATGAATATTGACAGCGGTCATGTGTTTATCTAGGAAACGATTTTATCATCGAAATGTCAGCTATCTAACCGAGCCATTTCAGTGTACAATAAAATCAGTAAAACTTCACGGTGTAACGATTATCGGGAAAGCAGGGGGACGGATGAAGTTCTTCCTGTTTTTCGGAACATTAGCCAAGCACATGATATCTGTAAGCAGAAGAGAGGAGAAGGAGATTATGCCCAACAATATTTTTTCCAAGCTTTACTCACCGTTTACTATCAACCGTCTTGAGATCAAAAACCGTATCGTTATGGCACCGATGTTGCCGAATGGAAGACTGGATGCCGACAAGAATCTCACTGATGAAACGATCGCTTATTATGAGGAACGTGCCAAAGGCGGCGCTGGGCTGATCATCGTTGGTGCGAGCTTCCCCGACGACGGATTGGAGATCACGGACTTTGCCAAATCACCGGGAGCAGCTCCCAACACATTCCTGTTCCAGACGAGAAAATTGGTTGAATCCGTTCATCGTTACGGATGTAAACTTTTTTTCCAGATCCAGCTCGGATCAGGACGTACGGCAGTACCGGAATACTATGCGACACAGCCCATTGCGCCATCTCCCGTTAAGGACCGCTATAATCCTGAAGTGATGTGCCGCGAACTAACAACAGAAGAGGTGTATAAACTGATTGATGCCGTAGTCAGTCTTACAGCTCTTTCCCAAGCTGCTGGATGTGACGGTGTCAATATCAACGGTGTAAAGGGCGGTTATCTGGGTGACCAGTTCGCCATTGAAGCATTCAATCACCGTACCGATGAATTCGGCGGCGATATCGACGGCAGGATCCGCGTCATGACGAAGATCATCGAAGGCATCCGGGCAGCATGCGGTCCAGATTTCCCGGTCACGACCAGGATCGGCACCAAGTCTCATATGAAAGCAGAGCGAGTCGGCCATCTGCCCGGTGAAGAATACACTGAATTTGGCCGGGATATGGAAGAATCCCTGATTATTGCGAAGAAGTTGGAAGAAGCAGGATATGACGGCGTCGTTTTTGGAACGGGTTCCTATGACAGTATCTACTGGCTGTATCCGCCGATGTATATGCCCGACGGATGTTATATCGAAGAAGCCTCGAAACTGGCAGAAGTATTGGATATTCCGGTTATCGTTCCGGGCAAGCTCAGCGATCCCGTCATGGCGGAAAAAGCGATCGAAGAAGGAAAGATTGATGCTCTGGCAATGGGACGCCAGTTTGTGGCGGATCCTTATTGGCCGGTGAAAGTCAAAGAAGGAAAACTGGATGAAATTCGTCCGTGCCTCTACTGCAACAATGGATGCCTTGCCAGAGTTCTTGGCGGCATGCCGATGGCATGTGCGGTCAATCCCGATGTCTTTGGAGAGCGCTTGCAGGCGGCAAAGTATGCAAAAGTACAGGCAGCGAAGAAGATAGCAGTCATCGGAGGCGGTGTTGCCGGTATGGAAGCAGCACGTGTTGCGGCAATGCGCGGCCATGACGTTACGATTTATGAAAAGGAAGACCACTTGGGCGGTCTTATGATTCCAGGAGAGGTGCCTGAGTTCAAGAAGAATGACAGAGCCTTGCTGGCCTGGTATAAGAAACAGCTGGCGGAGTACGGTGTCACGATTAAACTGAATACACCGGTCGATGCAGAATCCGTCAAAAAATTACCGTGCGACAGTATCGTCGTTTCAACCGGCTCCAAACCGAGGAAGCTTCCTGTACCGGGTGGAGATCTCGCGGTTACAGCAGCGGATGTCCTGACCGGCGTGAAGAAGGCGGAAGGGAAGGTTGTCATAATCGGTGGAGGACAGGTTGGCGTTGAAACAGCTCTCTGGCTGAAAGATCAGGGATATGACGTATCAATCGTTGAGGCAAAAGACAATCTCATAGCCGCGACAGCAGAACCGATCGCTCAGCCTAAC
The DNA here is from genome assembly GCA_045544075.1 of Thermoanaerobacteraceae bacterium. Taxonomy (GTDB): domain Bacteria; phylum Bacillota; class JAZPYJ01; order JAZPYJ01; family JAZPYJ01; genus JAZPYJ01. Next base: position 1,717 of record JAZPYJ010000016.1, on the reverse strand, counting down.
AGAGACATGCTTCTGGAGCTGCTGATCTATAAGAAGATCCCGGCATACACCGGCGCAGCAGTAAAAGAAGTAAAAGAAAATGCGGTCATCTGTGAAAAAGATGGCAGTACGGTCGAACTGCCATGTGATACGGCAATCGTATCGATTGGCTATGTCGCGGATGATGAACTGTATCGGAAGATCGATTCCGTAACATCCAAACAAATATGGCTGATTGGAGATGCCAAGCAGCCGGGAACTATCATGAGCTCCATCCGTGATGCTTCTGCAGTGGCAGCTATTCTGTAAGCAGAGCAGGGAGTTGTTCGGAGTAGCCTGAAATGAGCAATGGGCTCTTCACCTTCGTGTGGAGGGCCTATTTTTATTGTGATAAAATATTATGGACTAAGGCTATCGATTTTTTAAAAAGAGGAAAGAAGATGATTAGTAGAGAGGTTATACCTTTTGGAGCGACTAAGTGGTCAACTGAGAGTATTAAGGAAAATAAAATATCGCTGTATAATTGGGATTTTTAATAAACATATGTAGATTAACCTGTGGAGGGCGTTATGACGGAACAGCAGATAAATCAGATAGTTGTTAATATAGATACAGTATTAAGTAATGCAAGAGATTGTATTCGAGGTTTAGAGGAATTGTGTGACGCTGATTATCTTCAAGGACGAGAACAATATCTGATAACTGCTCTTGTATATACGGCATTTAATGTGGAAGAACAGAACATACCAGGGCTGACGATTCAAAAAGTCCTATATGGTGGGAAAAAGAAAATGTATCTTCCAGAATTATTTAATAATGAAACGTGCATTGAAGTATTTGGAGATACGTCAAAGCCATGGACGACCAACGAGGTGAGAATGAAGTATGAACTGATGGGCAATCGTTTTCATTTACTTATTTTTTCCGTTGACCGTGAACAATATAGATTACAAAAGCTTCAACTTCTTTCCTTCGACAGCATTACAAACAAAGGATATGCTCATATTAGCAACAGAGAAACGATTTACAGACGCAACGATTTGTAAGATTGTTGATTTTGATAATTATATAACGTTATTTCTATTAAGAGCGACCTATGACAACAAAAGGATCCAGCTGTTGCCGGATCCTTTACTTATACCTGCAATAACTTGTAAATATATGCATATGCATATATAATTAAGTTAATCAGGAGAGATAACAAGTATGCATTTATTAGAACTCGGAATCCCCAAAAGAAGCATCACGGCGATGCAGAAGAAACATATTCATACGGTTGAAGATCTGCTTCAGTGGTTCCCCAGGAAGTACCGGGACTACAGGGAGATCAGGGACATACTGGACTGCTCCAACGGCGAGTACGCAGCTGTAACCGGGCGTCTGATGAAGGTGCAGGTCAAGCAGGGTGCCAAGGGAGCTTACCTCCGGCTGAGTTTTTTGTCCAACAGATCACAGAATGAAGACGGTACGGATGTGTGGTTCCGGGCCGATCTTTTTGTGAGCCGCTATGCACGCTACCTTGAGAAAAAGTATTCGGAAGAATACCTGAAAAAAGATGTGATCGTCACAGGTAAGATCAGTAAAGACCCGCAGTATGGGATCTCTGTTACTGACGCAGCGGTAGAACTCCCGGTCCTTTTTAAAAATGAGATCGTGCGGATCTATCCCAAGATCGGCGGGTTCAAAGACGAGGACTTCCGCTCATGGCTGGAACAGCTCCTGCAGCTGCAGGGCGAAG
>JAZPYJ010000015.1:0-10060 GCA_045544075.1 Thermoanaerobacteraceae bacterium | reverse complement strand
CATGATGAACGCGAGCAGACTTTAAATCAGCTGCTTGTGGAAATGGATGGCTTTTCAACCAACGAGAGCATAATAGTGATAGCTGCAACCAACCGGCCTGATATTCTGGATCCGGCACTGCTGCGTCCAGGCCGTTTCGACCGTCAGGTAGTCGTGGACAGACCGGATGTCGGTGGACGTGAAGATATCCTTAAAGTTCATGTCAAAGGAAAATCTCTGGATGAAGATGTCGATCTGAAGATACTTGCCAAAAGGACTCCCGGTTTTACCGGAGCTGATCTGGCCAATCTGGTGAATGAAGGGGCTCTTCTTGCTGCCCGTAAGAATAAAAAGACTATCGCCATGGAAGATCTGGAGAATGCGATCGAGCGTGTCATCGCAGGTCCGGAGAAAAAATCCAAAGTCGTCAGCGAAAAAGAAAAGAAACTGGTTTCATATCATGAAGCCGGACACGCATTGGTCGCTCATTTCCTGGATGACACTGATCCGGTTCATAAGATATCCATTATTCCGCGAGGCAGAGCAGGAGGCTATACACTTACACTGCCTGAAGAAGACCGCAATTTCATTACCAAGAACCAGATGACAGCGCAGATCGCACTGCTTATGGGCGGCCGGGTAGCGGAAGCTCTTATATTAAAAGATATCAGCACAGGGGCTTCCAATGATCTGGAACGGGCCACTTCTTTGGCCAGATCGATGGTCATGCAGTACGGAATGAGTGATAAACTGGGGCCGATGACACTGGGCAGACGACCGGATACAGTTTTCCTGGGCCGTGATCTGGGACAGGATAGAGATTACAGTGAAGAAGTAGCTTATGAAATCGACAAGGAAGTCAGAAGGATCGTTGAGGAGTGTTACGATAAAGCAGAAACTGTTTTAACTGAGAATCTGCATTTATTGCATCTTGTAGCGCAGACGCTGATGGAAAAAGAAACGATCGAAGCAGAAGAGTTTAAAGATCTTTTGCAGCGTTTCGGAGGATACATTTAAAAACAAAAAGAAAGGATGTAATCGATCAAGATGGAACGAACTTATTTAATGATCAAGCCTGATGGTGTGCAAAGAAATCTTATTGGTGAAATTATTACCCGCTTTGAAAAAAAAGGATTCAAACTGGTTGGCCTGAAAATGATGCAGATAAGCGAGGAAACTGCACGCAGACACTATGCTGAGCATGTGGAAAAACCGTTTTTTCCCGGCCTGCTTAGTTACATTACTTCCGGTCCGGTGGTAGCTATGGTATGGGAAGGTAAAGATGTAGTCAGTACAGCCAGAGCGATCATGGGTGCTACTAATCCGCTGAAGGCCGATGTATGTACTATCAGAGGAATGTACGGGATCGATCTCGGACGGAATGTTATTCACGGATCGGATTCTATAGAGAGTGCGGAAAGAGAGATAGGGATCTTCTTTAAACCTGAAGAGCTGATCAGTTATGATCGTTCCGTAGATGGATGGATCTACGAATAATCAGCAATCTGAATGCCGATCGGATAAAAATAATTTACAGAAATGGGGGAGCAGCTGATGAAAAGAGTCAATACCATCATGGACAATCCGTTGTTTATCGAATGTCTGGACAAAAACCTGTCTGTTAAGCATTTTGACCGCGATTGCCGTCACGATTTACAGCATATGATCGATGTAGCGCGTATTACCTATATTCTGGTGTTGGAAAGCGGAGAAATCCGCCGCTTTATCAGTGAAAATCAATTGGCAAGCCCTCATGCGGCAAAAGAAGTTATCTACGCAGCCGGGATATTGCATGACATCGCCCGCTGGCATGAATATGAGACCAATGAGGATCATGCCGTCTATGGTGCGGAATTGGCGGGCAGCATATTAAGCGATGCCGGTTTTGATGATAATGAGGCCGGACTGGTACAAAGAGCTATTTATGAGCATCGTGCGCTGGAAAATGAGACCTCATTTCTGGGTGAAAAGCTTTACCGGGCTGATAATCTGTCGCGCAATTGCAGGCATTGCCCGGCCTGGCATCGCTGCTCTAAAGCTGTGGATGATATTTACAAATATATGTTGGTTTACTGATACCGTTACGCCAACTCAGACCGTCGGAGATCGTTCTCCGGCGGTTTTTGCTTGAATCTGTAAGGGGAATAGATTATGCAGATGGATATTTCAAACAGAGAAGTTTTAATAATGGGCATACTCAACGTTACTCCTGACTCATTTTATGATGGAGGGCGCTATTATGACGATGACAGGGAATATGTAGAAAAGGCAGTGCACAGAGCAAAGCAAATGCAGAGTGAAGGAGCGGCGATCATAGATTTAGGTGCGCAATCCACACGGCCGGGTTATCAGGCAGTAGACTGGCAGGAAGAAATCAGACGTCTGCAGCCTGTTATGGAACGCCTGAACAGAGAAACAGATCTGCCCGTGTCTGTGGATACCTGCAGCCCGCAGGTAGCAGAGGCAATGCTTGAACTCGGGGCATCGATAATAAATGATCAAAGCGCGCTGCGCGGGATGGAATGGCACGACAGAAAAGATATATATCACGAGCATGACGATATGACGGCAGATATGTGTAAAGTATTGAAAAAGTACAAGGCGCCTGTGATATTGATGCACAGCGACTCATTGCCGCAAGATTGCCGGGATGTGATGGGGAAAATAATTCTTGACCTAAAAGAACGAATTGATCGGGCATTGAAGCATGGATTGATAAAGGATCAGCTGATAATTGATCCTGGGATTGGTTTCGGCAAAACGGCAGAACAAAATCTGCTGGTTATACAACAACTGAAGAAACTTGAAGTATTTGGCCTGCCGATCCTTTTGGGAGCATCACGCAAATCTTTCATCGGAACTGTCTTGGATATTCCGCCGGCAGAGAGATTATACGGCAGTCTGGCCGCGGCCTGTCTGGGAATCGCCAACGGTGCTGCGATTATACGTACACATGACGTTAAGGAAACTGTTCAGGCTGCCCGCCTGACTGAAGCTGTAATGAATGCTGGAACGGATGATAGATATAAAAATCGAAAAGGTGGATATGATCATGGATAAAAGATCAGCGAATACAGATAAAATTATTCTGAAAGATCTGCACTTCTTTGGTTATCATGGAGTTTTGGATAAAGAAAAAAAAGAGGGACAGGAGTTTATAGTTGATCTGATATTATATGCCGATCTGCGCACCGCGGGCATAAGCGATGATCTTGGAGATACCGTAAACTATGCAGCTGTGTATGATGCTGTAAAAAACATTGTGGAACTGCAGCGTTTTGATTTGCTGGAGGCTTTGGCTGCTGTGATATGTCAGGAAATCGATGATAATTTTCCGCAGGTCAGCGGAGTGCATCTGGCTGTAAAAAAACCGCAGGCGCCTCTGCCGGGAAGATTTGCTTACGCGGCTGTAGAAATAGAAAGATATTTTGACCGCGTATGAACAAACATTGTCTTATGTTCCTTTACAGTACCGCTGTTGATAAAAGGATTGACAAATTATTGTTCAGCATGTTAAACTAAAAATGCTCTTATAATCACTTTTGCTTGGCAAAGTGATAAATTAATAATTCACCGGGAGGGGAAAAAATGAAGAGAAAGATTTTAGTTTTAGCTTTGGCTTTATGCCTGATCTTTTGTCTGGCGGGCTGCGGCGACAGCGGTTCGAACAGCACTGAACCGGCAGCGGATGCGACAGTACTGAAAGTTGGTTTTGATGCAGAATATCCGCCGTTTGGCTACATAGCTGAAGACGGCAGCTATGATGGATTTGACCTGGCGATGGCTGAGGAAGTTTGCAATCGTCTGGGATGGGAATTTGAAGCGATCCCGATCGACTGGAACACCAAAGATGCTGAACTCGCATCAGGAACCATCAATTGCATCTGGAACGGATTTACCTGTACCGGACGTGAGGACGCCTATACCTGGAGCGATCCTTACTATGACAACAGCATTGTTTTAGTGACCAAAGCTGACTCCGGCATAAAATCACTGGCTGATCTGGAAGGCAAAGTCGTAATGGCACAGTCTGCTTCTTCAGCAGTCGATGCATTGAACGCACATCCGGAAATCCTGGAAACATGCGAACTGATCCAGGAAGCCGATTATAATACAGGATTTATGGATCTGGAAATGGGAACTGTAGACGCTGTTGCAGCTGACTTAGGTGTTGCAAGCTTCCAGGTTTCCGAACGCGGTGATCAATATGTGATCCTGGATGAACCGATCTCAACTGAGCAGTATGGTATTGGTTTCCTGCTCGGCAATACTGAACTTCGCGATCAGGTCAACACTGTTGTAAAAGAAATGGCGGCTGACGGCAGCATGCTGGAGATCGCACAGAAATATGTCGATAAAGGTCTGGTAATCGAAGCTTTATGCCTTATCAGCAAATAATGAAAATATAAGAAAACAAAAAACATAGACAGCTGAAATGCGGGCTGCCCGATTCAGAGGACGGCCCGCTTATTATTTGAGTGAGAGGAGGCTGGCATATGGAACTGGCGACGATGTTCAGTCTGCTGATGGAAGGTATGGTCAAAACCCTGCTGATATTCTTCCTGACGCTGCTGGGCTCTCTGCCTCTGGGTTTGCTTGTAGCTTTCGGACGCATGTCCAAATTCAAACCGGTGCAGCTTATTACTAAGATCTACATATCGGTTATGCGCGGTACGCCGTTGATGCTGCAGTTGATGGTCGTATTCTTTGGTCCGTATTATCTTCTTCATATTAATATTACCAATAGCTGGCGCTTTGCAGCTGTTGTGATCGGTTTTATTATCAACTATGCGGCTTATTTTGCGGAGATATATCGCTCCGGCATAGAAGCTATATCGGTCGGACAATATGAAGCGGCAGAGGTTTTAGGTTACGGCAAAGTGCAGACTTTCTGCAAAATAATCCTGCCGCAGGTTATTAAGATCATTCTGCCCAGCGTGACCAATGAGATAATTACTCTGGTCAAAGACACATCACTGGCTTTTGCGATCGCGGTAGCCGAAATGTTTACGATTTCCAAACAGATAGCGGCTTCACAGAATACATTGACGCCGTATATAATAGCGGGCGCTGTTTATTATGTATTTAACTATCTGGTAGCATATATTATGGAACGCTGCGAGAAAAAGCTATCGTATTTCCGCTGAGCTGAAGGAGGGTGACAGATGAAAGTACTCGAGCTTAACAACATAAAAAAAAGTTTCGGCGACAATGAGGTGCTCAAAGATATCTCGCTGTCGGTGGAAAAAGGTGAAGTAGTCTCAGTCATCGGTCCTTCCGGTTCCGGTAAATCAACTTTGCTGCGCTGCGCAACTATGCTGGAAACAATAAATGCCGGAGAGATTATTTATGAAGGCGAAAAAGCTGCCTGGACAGATGAAACGGGAAAAGCAAAATACGCTGATAAAGCTACTATACGGCGCATAAAAAGCTATTACGGACTGGTTTTTCAGAACTTCAATCTTTTTCCTCATTATTCAGTGCTGAAAAATGTTGTCGATGCACCGCTGAGCGTTCAGAAACGAAAAAAAGATGAAGTATATGAAGAAGCAAGAGAACTGCTTGCTCTGATGGGTTTATCGGATAAAGAAAAAGCTTATCCGTGTGAGCTTTCAGGCGGTCAGCAGCAAAGAGTTTCGATTGCGAGAGCTTTGGCCATGAATCCTGATTTGCTTTTTTTTGATGAGCCTACTTCGGCTTTGGATCCGGAACTGACCCTTGAAATTCTTAAAGTAATACGTGATCTTGCGTCGCGCCATATGACCATGGTTATCGTAACTCACGAGATGAATTTTGCACGTGAAGTTTCCAACCGTATGATTTTCATGGAAAACGGTTATGTCGTTGAAGATACGACTCCGGAAGAAATGTTCAATTCACCCAATGCCCGTACACGTGCATTTCTGGGCAAGTACTACGGAACTACAGCATCTTAGATGTAAATATGTTGTTTTGGCCTAATCATTGACGATACAGCTGAGGAATCGTTTCGGCTTGACAATACCGTTCCGCGGTGTTAAGATAAAAAAGTCTTATAATTGCATACGGGTTCAAGAATGATAGAGGAGCGCCTTTTACCAGTAACTGCTTTATATACGGTCAGACAGCCGGAAGCAGCGAACAGAAAAAGCGCCGAAGCAGCAGGAAAGTGTCTGCCGGACTGCTGGCTGGGTCATTGCAGAATATGCAATGGACTGTCACGGATGTGGAGCGCTATCATGTACAGCAAATACATATTTATGTAGGACAGTCATGGGCGCATCAAGCATTTGCCTCATGGCTTTTTTGTGCTCGAAACAAATAATTAAGGAGGAGAAGAAGGTAATGAAAAAAACCGCAAACAAAAAAACGGCTCATATGCAAAAGCCGCGTACTCGTCTTTCAAGAATATTCTTACTGACTATGCTGTTTTGTTTGCTGGCAGCAACAGTAGCTTTTGCTGCCGATGGTGACGTAAGTGAAAGTGCTGTTTATTCAACTTTCTGGTCACTGTTGCCCCCGTTGGTCGCAATAACTCTGGCGTTGATCACCAAAGAAGTTTACAGCTCTCTGTTTGCCGGTATTATAGTAGGCGGACTGTTGGTAGCCAACTTTAATCCGATCCAGACTATGAATGTTATTCTTAACGATGGTCTGATCGCAAGTCTGGCAGATGGCTGGAATGTCGGTATTCTGCTTTTCCTGGTTATACTTGGCATAATGGTCTGCCTGATCAATAAAGCGGGCGGTTCTGCTGCTTACGGTGCCTGGGCGGCCAGAAGGATCAAAAAACGTTCCGGAGCGATGGGCGCTACGTTTGGTTTAGGCGCACTTATTTTTGTCGATGATTATTTCAACTGCCTTACGGTCGGCAGTGTTATGCGTCCGGTAACTGATACGCATAATATTTCCCGGGCTAAACTGGCTTATCTGATCGACGCCACAGCTGCTCCTATTTGTATGATCGCACCTATTTCTTCCTGGGCAGCGGCGGTATCCGGAGTAGTAGAAGGATACAATGGAATTGAGTTGTTTGTAAAAGCTATTCCGTATAATTTCTATTCTCTGCTGACGATCGTCATGTTATTGACTCTGATCTTTCTCAAATTTGACTATGGTCCAATGCGCAAACATGAAAAGAATGCTCTCGACGGTGATATCTATACGGTAGAATCGACCAAAGAGCTGGATAAGGAAATCGATGAAGCCATATCATCCAAAGGAAAGGTACTTGATCTTGTTCTGCCGGTAATCGTTCTTATTGCTTGCTGCGTTACCTGCATGATTTATACCGGCGGTTTCTTTGACGGCGAATCTTTTGTTAATGCTTTTGCCAATTGTGACGCTTCAGTAGGGCTGGCGATGGGCTCAATGGTTGCCTTGTTCTTTACTTTATTGCTTTATCTGCCGCGCCGCATTCTGACTTTCCATGAATGCATGAATTGTATCCCGGCCGGTTTCAAATCTATGGTCGCACCGATTTTGATTCTTACTTTCGCCTGGACATTAAAAGCTATGACCAGCAGTCTGGGTGCTGATGTTTATGTTGCAGGTCTGGTGGAAGGCAGTGCGGCCGGATTCCAGGCTCTCCTGCCGGCGATCATATTTGTGATTGCTTTGGCACTGGCTTTTTCGACGGGAACTTCATGGGGCACATTCGGAATTCTGATTCCGATTATTGTAAGTGTATCAGCTGTTCTGGATCCTGCTTTGCTGATAATCGGTATTTCAGCCTGCCTGGCCGGTGCTGTCTGCGGCGATCATTGCTCGCCTATTTCTGATACTACTATTATGGCTTCTGCCGGAGCCAAATGCGATCATATCGCACACGTATCCACTCAGCTGCCGTATGCTCTTACTGTAGCAGCAGTATCGTTCGTAACGTTTGTAATCGCCGGATTCAGCAAGTCAGTCTGGGTCTCGCTACCGATCGGTATTGTTCTGATGATAGCTACTCTGATAGTTATTAAGAAAATCAGCGGCAATAAAGCCAAACAGGAACAATAGCAGTTTTGCTTTATTGATAAAAACAGACATAATAAAACCACATCAGAAGTTTAAAACTTCTGATGTGGTTTTTCATTATAAAGTCTGCTAAGTATATACTGTTATGAAAACTATTCCTGAATGCCTGGGATTACAGGAAGATGATTGAATCCTTTTTCCAGATCGGCGTCGGATGGAATGAAATCAGTCATAGTACCTTCATTGAAAGCAGAGTATGCTGTCATATCAAAATACCCGGTACCCGTGAGACCGAACAAAATGGTTTTGGCTTCGCCTGATTCCTTACATTTGAGCGCTTCATCGATAGCACTGCGTATAGCGTGAGAAGATTCCGGCGCAGGCAGGATGGTTTCATGTTTGGCAAAGAAGACAGCTGCTTCAAATACTTTAGTTTGTTCTACAGCCTGCACTTCATCGATAAATCCGTCATGATACAGCTTGGAAAGGATAGGCGACATTCCATGATAGCGCAGTCCGCCTGCGTGGTTGGCTGACGGCATAAAATCACAGCCCAGAGTATACATTTTTGCCAAAGGAGTGACTTTGCCGGTATCACAAAAGTCATAGGCATAACGTCCGCGGCTCATGGAAGGACAGGAAGCCGGTTCTACAGCGATGAATTTGGGATGAGCTTTTCCGGTGAGACGATCCTGCATAAAGGCACTCATTAAACCGCCGAGATTGGATCCGCCGCCTGCGCAGCCGATCACTACGTCAGGATACTCGCCCAGAAGTTCCATCGCCTTCTTGGATTCCAGTCCGATAATAGACTGATGCAAAAGGACCTGATTAAGCACTGAACCGAGAACATACCGGCAGCCGTCGGTGGTGACTGCCCGTTCCACAGCTTCCGAGATAGCACAGCCCAGACTGCCGCCGGTTTCCGGGTTTTCAGCCAGAATAGCGCGGCCCACCTCAGTTTCGTTGCTGGGGCTCGCCACTACATCAGCACCGAAGGTCTGCATTACGGATTTGCGGTAAGGCTTTTGCTGATAAGACACTTTGACCATGAAAACTGTCAGCGGCAGATCGAAGTATGAACATGCTTCTGACATAGCGGTTCCCCATTGACCGGCACCCGTTTCAGTGGTCAGTCCCTTCAGGCCCTGCTGCTTGGCGTAGTAGGCCTGAGCAACGGCAGAATTGAGCTTATGGCTGCCCGATGTATTGTTGCCTTCGAATTTATAATAGATCTTGGCTGGGGTATCGAGAGCTTTTTCTAAGTTGTAAGCACGGATGAGCGGGGAAGGACGATAAATTTTATATATATTCTGCACTTCTTCCGGAATATCGATATAACGGGTAGTGGAATCAAGCTCCTGGTGAGCCAGCTCTTTGCAGAAAATAGGATATAATTCCTCTTCTTTGACCGGCTGCATGGTTGCAGGGTTAAGAATGGGATCCGGCTGTTCCGGCATATCGGCGCGAACATTGTACCATTGTTTAGGCATCTGATCTTCTGAAAGATAAAATCTGTAAGGTATTTTTGCCATTTTAAAAGCCCCTTTCTTTGAATAAAGTTTGATAATTAAAAACAGTTCGTTCCTTTGGGTCAGCTTGCGGCAGAAAGTATGAAAATAAAAAAACTCTTGTTCCCGATCATTGGGACAAGAGTTGATAACTGATCCTGCGGTACCACCCAGCTTGGCGAATTACGCCCACTTTTTTCGCATACTGACATATACGCTTCCTTGATAACGGGCGAAGCTCCCGGCAGATATTACTCGGTTTCCCTTTCTCTCTGCCCTCATAAGTCCATTCGGTACAGTTCCTCATACCGCGATCTCACCATCCGCAGTTCTCTTTGAATCGGTCATCTGTACTTACTATTCTTATTCAACGGTTTAAATATTTTAATTGGATAGATTATAGCGCGGTGATTTAATTTTGTCAAGCATATTTATAAAAATTTTTGTATTAAAAATTTTTATAAATACTCGAATATATTCAAACAGTCTGTTTTTGTGAAGAGAAGCTATAATATTTCTGAAAAAGTGACTGTTTATATAGCTGATCTGACCTGACAGTTGTGCGGATCATTTTAATTATGATTGCAGACACGATTCGGGATATGCATATTAATATGATCGGATCA
>JAZPYJ010000014.1:0-9384 GCA_045544075.1 Thermoanaerobacteraceae bacterium | reverse complement strand
GCTTTTCAATTATTTGTTGTATTGCTTCTTCAGTTTTTTTGGCTGCTGCCATTACTTCGGCAGGATTCTTCCCGCCTGCCAATGGATATCTGTTGCCCAGAACAGTAACGAATATCGTTGACTTATCCTTGTCATCTGCAGCACGGGTATTTTCGGCTTTTTTATTGTCTTTATTCATGATCGATCATCCCCTGACAATTATCTTTGTGCAACTATTCGGTATAATCTGCTTTTTTTCCTGCACACTGCAGTATTTTTTGCTGATCATCGGGGAAAATATTGCTTATCGTTCGTTTTTAAATTATTATTTCAACATAAAACATACAGTATCAGCCTCTAAGAGTAGCTTTCAGCTTATCAGCAAGTAAACTCTGAATGCGTTGACAGCTTTCATTGATTTCATTATCTGTCAGTGTACGGTCGGCAGCCTGATAGAATAAAGAGAATGCCAGACTGCGATAACCTTTTTCAATTTGTTTGCCTTGATAAACATCAAATAAGGAAACAGATTTCAAGTATTCACCGCCTGTTTCCATTATAAGCTGCTGAATATCAGCTACAGGAATATCTTCACTGACAACCATTGCCAAATCGCGGCTGCTTCCGGGGAAAACGACTATATCCTGATAACGCAGATCCGTTGTTGCTGCCTCGTACAGAAGAGCAAGATCTATTTCACAAATGCATGCTCGAGCAGTCAGATCATAGTTTTCCTTGACACGAGGATGGATCTCTCCCAAAAGTCCTGCCTGTTTGCCGTTTATTATCAGAGCAGCAGTACGGCTGGGATGAAAACAACCAAGAGAATTATCCCGGATTAATTTATACTCCTTGACACCTGCAGATTGAAGCAGTCGTTCGACGACACCTTTGAGATAATAGAAATCATAAGTCGCAGCAGGACGATTCCAACTTGAACCGCTGCATCCGATTATTGCTGCTGCAAGTTTTTTCCTTTCCTCCGGTTGTGTAAATCCTCCATCTTCATTTCGTCTGGGTGTAAAGACCAGCCCGGTTTCAAATATAGCCATATTATTGGCATGTCTTGATTGATTTTTGGAAAGCACATCCAACAACCCGGGCAGAAGAGTCGTGCGCATTACAGAATGCTCTTCGCTGAGTGGATTCTTAATAGGCAAAACATTGCATAGGCTATTATCTGCAGGCAGATTCAATTTAGCAAAAGCTTTGGGACTGATAAAGCTGTAGGTCAATACTTCATTTAAGCCTGTATCAACCAAAGTGCTTTTGACCAGACGCATAAACTTCTGTTCAGGTGTATGTCCTCCTTGAGTAGTCGGACCGTAAGGCAGAGTCGGTTTGATATTATCATAACCGAACAGGCGGGCTGCTTCCTCCATCAGATCAGCCTCAATACTGATATCTGGCCGGCAGGTAGGTACGGTAACTTTAAGTTTTTCACCTGCTTCCTCAACTTTGAAGGTCAATGCTTTATAATAGTTTATAAGTTGTTCACGCGTAATCTCAGCTCCCAGTTTACGGCTGATGCGTTCCGGATCTATCTCGATGCTTTTTTCATCAATCGGATTAATATAATTATCAACGATGATATCAGTAACTTCTCCGCATCCGAGCAGTTCGATAAGTTCACACGCGCGATTGCATGCTCTCAGGCAGCCGTTGATATCAATACTTTTTTCAAATCGGGCTGATGCTTCAGAGCGTAATCCCAGTTTACTGGAAGTGCGTCGGATATTTACGGGATCAAAATAAGCTGATTCCAGAAGAACATCCGTAGTACTTTCGGTTATTTCGCTATCAAGTCCTCCCATAACTCCCGCAAGAGCGATAGGCCCGCGGGGATCGGTGATCAAAAGCATATCTTCAGTAAGATTTCTTTCTTTATCATCAAGCGTTACCAGTTTTTCGCCGTTTTTCGCTCGCCGGACTATTATTTTACCGTCATTAACTATATTATAATCAAATGCATGCATCGGCTGACCATATTCCATCAGAACATAGTTGGTTATATCGACCATCGTATTGATAGGTCTTACTCCGGCAAAACGCAGACGCTGCTGCATCCACAAAGGAGACGGACCTATTTTTACATTTTTGACCATGCGTGCAACATATCGCCGGCAAAGATCCGGTTCATCAATAACTATTTCAGGCTTTTTATCGCCACTGACAATGCTGTTAAGTTTTATTTCCGGATATTTAAACGGGAGATTGAGAACCGCTGCAACTTCGCGGGCAGCCCCGATCATGCTCAGACAATCACCGCGGTTGGGAGTAATATCAAAATCAATAATGTAGTCATCCAATCCCAGTACTTTTTTTGCGTCAAGACCTATCGGTGTATCTGCAGGCAGAACAAATATCCCGTGCTGCATATCATCAGGCAGATCTTTAGCATCCATGCCTAATTCCTGAGCTGAACACATCATACCGCATGATTCCACTCCACGCAGTTTTGAACGTTTTATTTTAATTCCGCCGGGCAAATGAGCACCATGGACAGCCAACGGAATTATGTCGCCTTCATGTACATTGGTAGCACCAGTGACGATCTGCAGTTTTTCACTGCCTGTATCGACCTGAGTTACTATAAGTTTGTCAGCGGCAGGATGAGGTTCGATTTTTTCAATTCTGGCAGTTATTACATTTTCTATCCCTTCACCAAGATAATCACAGCTGGCTATTTCCACACCGGCAAGGGTGATTTTATCCGCCAGTTCCTGCGGCGGCATTTTGACATCTACTAATTCCTGCAACCAATTATATGAAACAAGCATCTTTTATCACCCTCCTAAAATTGATTTAAAAATCTGATATCATTGTCAAAGAGAAGCCGCAGATCATTTATGCCATATTTCAGCATAGCTGTACGTTCGACACCAAGGCCAAGCGCAAAACCGCTGACCTGTTTGGGATCGTATCCGCTCATTTCCAGCACTCTCGGATGTACCATTCCTGATCCTAATATTTCCAGCCAGCCTGTTTGCTTGCAAACACGGCATCCTTTGCCACCGCAGGCCACACATGAAATATCCACTTCTGCACTGGGCTCAGTGAACGGAAAATAACTTGGACGAAGACGCATTTTGGTCTCAGGACCAAACATTTGCTGTACGAAAGTCAGAAGCGTACCGCGCAGATCAGCAAAAGTAATGTTTTTATCTATGACCAGCGCTTCAACCTGATGAAACATCGGAGAATGAGTAGCATCATCGTCACGGCGGTATACTTTTCCGGGTGCAATGATCTTCACAGGCAGCTGTGGTGCCATTTTTTCCATCGTTCTTGCCTGCATCGGTGAAGTTTGTGTTCTTAGCAATATCTCATCGGTAATATAAAATGAATCCTGCATATCACGGGCCGGATGATCTTTCGGCAGATTGAGAGCTTCAAAATTATAATAATCAGTTTCGATTTCAGGGCCCTCCGCTATCTGATATCCCATGCCGATAAAAATATCTTCGATTTCATTCAGAACTTTGCTCAAGGGATGCCAATGTCCGCTGGCGATTGCTGTGCCCGGCAGAGTGATGTCTATCGTTTCTTCCTGCATTTGTTGATCAAGCTCACTGTTTTTCAAAACTTCATTACGTTGCAAGATCTGTTCTTCCAACTGTTGCTTGATCTCATTGGCAAGTTGACCTATAACAGGTCTTTCCTCCGCACTTAGTTTCCCCATTCCGCGCAGAACTTGAGTTAATTCTCCTTTTTTACCGAGATATCTCACTCTCAGATCGTTCAGTTCATTAAGGCTGACTGCCTTATTGATCTGAGACTCAGCTGCTGCTTTGATCTGCTTCAATTGATTTTGCATTTTGCTCTTCCTCCTGCCTGTTAATCATAAAAAATGCTTTCGCCCCTGCAGGGGCGAAAGCTTATTTCGCGGTACCACCCTGGTTCTGTCAGCACAGTCTTCATATCGCATCATGCGCTGACAACTCCTGATCATTTAACGTTGATCATGCGGCCGAACCTACTCTGTTAGAATATTTCAGAACGGCGATTCGGGGATGAATTCGACCGACATTCACGTGATAAGCTCTCAGTCTGCGGCCTATCATCCCTGGCATGGATGTTTGACGATCTACTATTTCCCGTCATAATCGTTTTGTTTTGATTATCGTTATGCAGTTTCCGACTTCATAATACAATAATTAATATAAGCTTTCACCGATCCTGTAATAACAAACACATTCCAAAAAAAATCTGCAGTAATTGCATTCAAAATAATCATACCCCTTCTGAATGTATTTACCAAGATATTATAACACAGTACGAATGATAGCACAAGAATAATTATTGCATGAAAATTAATTCTTCTCTAAATATTTACAGTTTTGCCTATTGAAAACAGATATAAACATTTTTCACTGATGTTGATATTCATAATGCGCTCGCAGGCAAGTTGGTAAAGCGCAAGCTGACCTGAATAACGCTGAGTAATTTTTCGGATAAATACATCCGTTCTTTCTTCATCTTCTGCTGAATCAGTATACGGACGATCAGTTTTATAATCAATAAGAGTCCACCGATCTCCTTCACGAATAATACAATCCAATTCACCCTGAAGAATTACACATTCCTGATTTTGAGCATTGGACAGTTCATATGCAGCCCCTTCTTTTTCTGAAGGATCCCTCTGTCTTCGGGCAAGTTCCTGCCATGGTAATGAAAGTGTAAACGGTAATTCGCGGTATATTTCATCGGCCGATGCCATTCGCCGACCTAATTCACTGTTCGCAAAACTGTAAATATCCTTGCGTTTGATTCTTGCTGCCTGTTCAGCGTTCAGAATCTCACGATTATAAAGATCAATAATTTGTTGGTCGATGGCTTTCATGCTATCCGTATTTTGCAAATCAAGATGCCGAAGAACCAGATGAAGAGCGGTTCCGTATTCCGCTCCCGTCAGACCTTGCTTTAACATAAACTGAGGCCTTTTCAATGATGGGTTTATATTATTGCTTTCATTTATTTCATTCGTCCGCGAAACACTATGATAATCTTCCGCGATTTCAGAAAACAAATCTTTCACCTCTGTAACAGTGACTTTCGCCGCCTGCTGTACAGCCGGATAAGGATATTTCCAATCAAATATATCTGAAACCTGTTTATAAGCGTGACGCCATACAACCGGCCAATCTGAAATATGTTCCTGATAAAATACGGTCAGATCATCAGCCGTTACAGGCTGCCAGCCGCGAAGTTTATTCAGCAATTCACTATTCCGCACTGATGAGGAACAGGGAGAATCCTTAGTGATTGCAGCATCATTTATACTTTGTAATGATATTGCGCTATTGCTTTGATCTGAATCATCTGCATCAGATGAAATGTTCTGGTAGAGCATTATATCCCATCTTGATTCATCATTATCGTATTCGCGGAACACATTATATCCTGATATTCGATCAGATAATTCCTTATCTCCGGTGCATACAGCAGCCGAAGGATGCCTCATCAACGCAGGCATCAGCCAATCCAAAAATGTAGCAGCCTGCAAGCGCATCCTGTCAGGCAGCAGCTGTTTCCTGCAATACAAAGCACGTTCCCATTTCTGCCATCGGGAAGCGAGATTATTGACACTGCCGCTTATGATAAGCTTTTCCCTTGCTCTGGTCATAGCAACGTATAAAACCCTCATCTGTTCTGAAAGAATCTCACTTCTGATCTGTTGTTTTATGGCCTGTTGAGGCAGTCCGGGATAACTGAATCCTTCTTCGGGATCAACCATTGCCATCCCGATTCCCAGATCCTTATGGATCAACAATTGAGAATTCATATCTTTCATATTAAATGAATGACCTGCATCAGCCAGAAAAACGACCGGAAATTCAAGCCCTTTGCTTTTATGAATGCTCATTATTCGCACTACATCTTCGTTTTCACCCAAAGTACGCGCTTCAGGCAGATCATGTCCGCTTTCCGTAATTTTATCAAGATATTGCAGAAAAGCAAATAATCCTTTGCCGGAATGAGCCTGATAGCTGCCGGCTCGTTCCACCAGTATACGAAGATTCGCCTGGCGTTGAACACCGTCAGGCAATCCGCCGATAAAATCATAATACCCGCTGTTAATCATTATCCTGCGTAAAACATCCTGCAGCCGTTCACTGCGCGCAGCTGTGCGCCATTCGTCTAATTTAACCAAAAATTCTCTCGCTTTATCTCTGGTATTAGTCTGCAGTTCAGCGTTTATTTCAGAAATTTGCTGTATCGGTTCGCTTGCAGCAGTTGCCGTAAGTGCATCGAATAAAGAAAGCCTATGCCCTGCCAAACGAATACATGCCATTTCATCCGATGATAAACCTATAAGCGGTGATCGAAGGATACTCGCAAGAGGAATGTCCTGCCTTGGATTATCCAATATCTTCAGCAAATTGATCATGGTCAGGATTTCCTGTGATTCAAGCCATCCGCTGGCCAGTTCTGCAAACGATCCGATTCCCTGCTGTTCCATTTCCTGCATAAATATATCGGCAGTAATATTAGCAGTAGGCAGCAGTATAACTATATCACGCAGTGTAAGCGGCCGATAGCTTTCATTTTTATTATCATAAACCAGCAAATTATCAATTTCAGTCATTTTTTTTATACGGCCGGCTATCAGCCGGGCCTCAAGCTGAAGAGACGTGATATATTCTGAAGTAATCTCATCCTCTTCTTCATCGTTTTCTATAGCAGAATAATTGTCAGCAGCTTTTTTATCCAGCAAATGAATTTCCACAGGTCCCTGCAAAGAATTTTCTGCATTATGCGGAAAATCTATGCCCGGATTCAATTCTGCTTTTTTATCGTAGATAATCTCACCTGCCTGCTGCCCCATGATCTGACGAAATACAAAATTTACCGCATTGAGTATTTCCGGCCTGCTGCGGAAATTGGATTGGAGGTCAATCTTTCTCACCAGGCTATCATCGCCCATATATTTATACATAAACAGGCCCGGATCTGCCAAACGAAACCTATAAATACTTTGCTTTACGTCACCTACCATAAAAAGGTTTTCTGACGAAAGCAGATTCAGGATTGTTTCCTGTACATTGTTGATATCCTGATATTCATCTACATAGATCTCACTGAATTGCTGCCGCAATTGTCGTGCTTCGGGTGATGCTGAAATAATTTGTCCGCCGCCCTGATCACCGCCGTCGATCGGTTCCGTCATTATCTTAAGACAATAATACTCCAGATCATTAAAGTCCAGTACGCCTAACTTTTGTTTATATTGATGATATTGTCGTTTAAATCGTATTGTCAGATTTGTTAACTGTTTTACCAAAGGATAGCTGTGTTGAATATCAGCTATATACTGTTGTCTGGTGCGGCTGAAATAAAACTCAGAATAGTATTTTAATTGTTTTTTGACTTCATCACGCAGTTTTTTAACGTTTTCTGCATAATGATCTTCAGTATTACGTTTGGTTTTTAACCGATCAAAATGAATTTCCTTTATTTGATTAGCAAGTGCATCCCAGCTTTCAGCACATGCGGAGGCTGTTTTTTTCAACATTATAAGTTCCGGAATCAAATTGGCTTCAACATAAGGAGGTATATCTTGATGTTGTTGCAGCCCGTAGACGTCGATCACCTGTGAACAATCGACATTATACAGGTCACAGCCAGTGATAAACTGAATGATTTGGCAATAATCCTCGATCATTCCTGAGATATCAATCTGAATATGCTGTTTTATAACACTGATCCATACTATATCATCCAGCGATACAGCATCATCTATATTATATAAATCAGAAGTTTTTTCAAGCCAGTTTTCCGGCTGAGGTTGACTGCAGATCATATTATATATACTAAAAATGATCTGGCCAAGACCATCATCACTACGTTCACCGCCAAAACTATCGACTAGTTCCAGAAACAATTCACGTTCGCGTTCAGCACCCTTGTAACATTGTTCCAGCAGATTTTCCATTACTTCCTGCCTGATGATAAGCATTTCATTTTCTTCCCCTATGCGGAAAGATGGATCTATATCAAGCTTATAGTTATATGTCTGTATAACCCGGAAACAAAAAGAATGGAGCGTTTCTATAGCTGCCTGATCCAAAAGATTCAACTGCTGCTTAAGGCGTTCATTATCCGGATCCTTTGATAATAGTTTAAGCAGAGCATCACTTATTCGCTTGCGCATTTCAGCTGCTGCAGCCTTTGTAAATGTTACGATAAGCAGATGGTCTATATTAAGCGGTGATTCTTTATCGGTAAGACGCTGGATGATACGTTGTACCAGTACTGCTGTTTTTCCGGCACCGGCTCCCGCGGCTACCAGAATATCGCCGCCTCTTTCGTCTATCGCCGCCTGTTGTTCAACAGTCCACTGCTGAGATTTATTGATCATCTGCCTTCACTTCCTTTCCGATCCTGATGCAAATTCCAGTTTATCCCATATCTGATCATCAGTTAAATTGGCGGCAAAATGATATTTATTTCCCAGCCGCGGATCAAAGCAGCATACTGTTTTGAATTCACAATAACGGCAGGGCACTTCCTTTCCGCTGCGCTGAGGCTCTATTTCAATATGGCCCTCACTTATATCCCGTCCGCTATTCTCAAGTATCCGATTAAGATGATGATCCAGCAGCTGCCATTGCCTTTGAGTAAAGATTCCTGATTTTTTGGATGGTTCTCCTTTGGCAGTCAGACTGAAATTAACTAGATCAGATTTGCCTGATTCACTAAGTTTATAATCAAGCATGGACAAAAGTTCAGGAGGAAGATAGGTAAAACCGTTCAGCCTCATTTTTTTGCGTCTTTCCTGCTCTGCATTTTCCTTACTGACCGGCAATTTACAATTGAACAATGGCTTTTTAACGGGAAAATACAACATAGCAGCAGGCATAACTATGCCATGGTCGATGCATCGGTTATACATTTCCACAGCTAAACTAAGATACATGAGCAACTGAAGCTTTTGACCATTATATATATCCTTCAGTTTCAACTCGGCAGCACCTGACTTATAGTCAATTATGCGCAGCCAGGTGATTTCATCTTTTTGAGCAATATCCAACCTATCTATTCTGCCCCGCAGTTTCAGCGTTTCTCCATTAGTTAAAAATATCTCCCGTGTCGGTAATCCATCATGCGAACCAAAATCCAGTTCAACCTCTTTTAATTTGAATTCACCTCTGCGATCATGTTCTGCCAGCAATGAAGCGACATAATACATAATATCACGAAGCTTATGATTCAGATAAATATAACGTTCATTACTGAAAAGCAAATTGTTCTGAAGCAGAGGAAGCTGATCATCCACAGCTTTATCAACGTATTTGTTAAGTTCTTCGGCGGTCAGATCACCAGCCTGTTTGCCTTCAGCTAAAAGATCCATTTCCAATTCGCGCAGTATTTCATGAAACAGCTGGCCCAAATCAGGCGCTG
>JAZPYJ010000013.1:0-2543 GCA_045544075.1 Thermoanaerobacteraceae bacterium | reverse complement strand
TCAAACGACCGTATTTCTTTATTGAAAATCAGATGAGCGATAAAAATCCGCATGATGATCTTCCTCCTGATATGAGTGCTTTGATATTGACCTGTCATATTCGCGACGGTGTGGAATTAGCGTTAAAATATGGACTTCCGCAGGTTATAATCGATATCATCAGACAACATCACGGCACCAGCCTGACGAGTTTTTTCTATCAAAAAGCATTGGAATCAGGGCAGTCTGTAAATGAAGCTGAATTTCATTATGAAGGACCTAAGCCGCAGACAAAAGAAGCGGCGATCGTAATGCTGGCAGATTCTGTCGAGGCAGCTGTGCGTTCCATGAAATCACCGACGATGGACGAAATCAGTGAGATGGTTGACAAAATAATACGTAAAAAGCTTAACGACAGGCAGTTGGACGAGGCAGATATAACCATGCGCGAATTGGATGAAGTTCAGCAGGCATTTATGAATGTTCTTCAGGGCATCTTTCATAAGCGCATAGAATATCCGGATTATCCGGATATCATAAAAAAAGAAAACGAAGCACCTGATACGAAAGGAAGCGAAGAATAATGGCAATAATATTCGGCAATTTTCAGGAGAAGGTCGTGCTCAGTACAGAACTGCGGGATAAGATGAAAGAGGCAGCAGTGGAAGTTCTGCGCAATGAGAAACCCGAATGGGAGGACGGGGAGATTGGCATTACGGTTATAGATGACGATTTTATCCATAATCTGAATCTGAAATACCGCAACGTTGATCGCCCGACTGATGTATTGTCTTTTGCTATGATGGATCCAGCATATGCTGCGGATGATGACGAACTGGCCGATTTTCCGGAAAACGAAGACGAATTGCTGCTTGGTGATATATACATTTCTGCAGAGACTGCTGTCAGACAGGCAGAAGAATACGGTCACTCTTTGCTGCGTGAAATGGTTTTTTTGACAGTTCATGGCACGCTGCATATTCTCGGTTATGATCATATGGAAGAAGAAGACCGCAAGTTGATGCGGGAGCATGAAGAGAAAATGATGGCGTTGCTGGACGTGCCGCGTGAATAAAAATGAGGAATACTATGATAAATCAGGAAAAAGAGTATTTGTCGGGATTCATTGCTCTTTCGGGACGGCCGAATGTCGGCAAATCAACACTGCTTAATAAAGTTATCGGCCATAAAGTGGCGATTATGTCAGATAAACCGCAGACCACCCGCAACAGAATTCTCGCAGTACTTAGCGATGAGCATAGTCAGATGATTTTTATAGATACGCCGGGTATTCATAAACCGCATCATAAAATAGATGATATCATGGTCGAATCAGCTCTGAGGACTATGAAAGAAGTAGATATAGTTCTGCTGTTAATGGATGCTTCATCAGCTCCTGGAGAAGGAGATCGCTTCATCATCAATAATATTCAGCAGCTCGGGCCGGAAGCAGTAACATTTCTGGTCCTTAATAAAATCGATTTAATAGATAAACAGCTTTTGCTCCAGCGTATATCTGTCTACAGTCAGCTGTACGATTTTAATGAAGTTATTCCGGTGTCAGCATTAACAGGAGAGAATACTGATGTGTTGGTAGAGCAGCTGCGCAATTATCTGCAGCCCGGTCCTCAATATTATCCTGATGATATGCTGGTTGACAGACCGGAAAAATTTCTTATGGCTGAATTGATACGTGAGAAGATATTATTGCTTACCCGTGATGAGATCCCTCATTCCATAGCTGTTGTAGTGGAAACAGTTCAGGAACGTGAATTTGGTAAGCTGTATGTTGGCGCCACGGTATATGTTGAAAAGGATTCGCAGAAGGGAATCATTATAGGCAGGAAGGGGTCCATGTTGCGTGAAATAGGCCAGCAGGCAAGAAATGATATAGAAAAGCTTCTCGGTACTCCTATTTATCTGGAATTGTGGGTTAAAGTCAAAAAAGACTGGAGAAATCGTATTGAGATGCTGCGCAATTTTGGGTTAAGTGAAGATGATTGAGTGAGAGGTAACAGACAATACGTCTTATTATAATGATTGTTTAGGTTGAAATGTGCTGACAGGAGGACGGTTTATGAGTCAGTATAAAGACAAAGCAATCGTGCTGAGATCTATCAATTACAGTGAAAATGACAAAATTCTGACTTTGTTTGGCGAGCATAGCGGGAGATTCAATGTAATAGCTAAAGGTGTTCGTAAGCTATCCGGTAAGAACCGTGCCGCCTGCCAGCTTTTTGTCTGCGGTGATTTTTTACTGAATACAGGCCGTTCTTTAGATGTCGTTGTACAGGCAGTTGCATTGGAACAATTTGCTTCGATAGGCAGAGACCTGAATAAATATGCTTATGCTAATTATTTATGTGAGCTGACTTATTTATTGCTTCCCGAAAGGGAAAATAATGAACGTGTTTTTATGCTTCTGCTGAAAACGATGCGTAGATTGAATGAGGGATGCAGCCGACTGTTTGTAAGTCAATTCGAATTGAAGATATTAAGCCTGATGGGTTATCAGCCGCAGCTGCAGCATTGCTGTAACTGTGGCCGGGAAGCAGATCATAATC
>JAZPYJ010000012.1:0-2971 GCA_045544075.1 Thermoanaerobacteraceae bacterium | reverse complement strand
GCATCGCTTCACAGGCCACCCTTGCAAATGGATCCTTCAATAAAATATCATCCAGAATAGCATCGGCGATCTGGTCAGCCATCTAAGTCGGATCGTAGCCATGTCGTTCTGTGAGCCAAGGAGTTGCAAAGCTGTATTGTCTTCCTAAGACCGCTTGGCCTCCGACTTGCATCGCTTCACAGGCCACCCTTGCAAATGGATCCTTCAATAAAATATCATCCAGAATAGCATCGGCGATCTGGTCAGCCATCTTATCAGGATGACCTTCTGTGACTGATTCTGAAGTAAAATAACGCTTAACCATTACTACGCCTCCTATATTCTCTTGCTGCTTTTCTGCATTTAAGCCATAATCGCGGATTTATTCTTAGTTTCCCGTGTGTTTTCTGTAAATCATATTCCCGCTGCAAAACAAAACTCTCGTGTACCGGGGAGCCTTTACAAACTGTCTTCTCTTTCAACAACGCCTCTCGCACAGCAGTCAGCCGTTCATGATATGACAGCTGCCAAAAGTTATCGGGGACCTGGACAGTCACACCCGATGTACCTATTTCTTCAGGATAATACGCATCGCTTCCGGCAATTCTTATCAAATCGCTGCTGTTGAGAGCCTGCCGGAATCGATCGGAAATACTTCCTTCTTTGTCGGCCGTCACATCTGCATAGTCATATCTGCTGTTGCACACTTCCCATGCATCAAAATATAAAAATAATTCTTCTCCCAGAACGCAATCAGACCAGGCACTGGGATAGTCTTGCCGGAACCGGGAGGCTTTGCCCGCAGAAAAAGTCGTACGATCATTTGAGTCAGCATTAATCGGCTGGGCCATTACAGCAATCCCGCCGGCCTGTTTGATTGCCTTAATGGTATTATTGAAGACCCAACTGCGGTCACCTTTACGCTGATACTCTGGCATTCTGGGCTGCTCTTCCATAAACAAGCCCAGTACCCGACCATATTCCGTCCGATACTCTATTCCAGGAATTATTAAAAAATCATCAGCTTCATCCCGGGATCTCAGCGTTTCCACATCAGTAACCGCTATCCCATGCAAACCTTTTTTGTGTGCCTCTGCCCTCCAGGAAGTCAGATCGCCACGTGCACATAAAGTATCATCAGAATGAACGTGTAAATCAAGCAGGATATCCATATATTTATCATCCGAATTCATTTATATTATTAAGTGAATAAACTGAATGCACCATAACTTATGATCAAAACGATAACTCCGGCAATCAGATCTCCGATAATCACCGCAGGAAGAACTCGTTTGAATTTCATATCAAGCATAGCCGCGATCAATGTACCTGTCCAAACACCGGTTCCGGGCAGAGGAATCGCTACAAATAACAGCAATCCCCAGAAAAAACCCAGCTCTTTTACCCGTTCGCCTTTGCTCAGAGCTTTGTTTTCCAGCTTTTCCACAAAGCCGCGCAGTTTTTCGGTTTTCTTTAAATAGCTGAAAACCGGACGTACCAGAAAAAAGATCAGCGGGATCGGCAATATGCTTCCTATAAAACTGATAATAAATGAATCACGCAGTGATAAGCCTAATGCGATCCCGATCGGGATCGCACCTCTGAGTTCTATCACCGGTAAACAGGCAACCAGAAAAGTCGTCAATTGGACGGTAAAAAACTCAAGCAATGCATTAACCAGACTGTCGATCATCAGAAGACCCTTTCCGTTTATTCGACAACACGCCAAGAATGCCTATCTTGCGGGCCAACAATAGAACAACGACCAGCACCCCCAGCATCATAATATATGTTTGTTTAGCAGTAAGCATTGTCGACATAATCGCCAGTAAGCTGAAAATAATATCGATAAGATAAATAACCAGAACAGACTGCTTATGACTCAGGCCTATGGCCAGCAGCCGATGATGGATGTGTTCTTTATCAGGTGCGAACATAGGTTTATGTTCACGCAGCCGTCTGATCACGGCAAACAGCGTATCCAGCAGCGGCACACCCAGGATAATGATCGGTACCAGCACCGATAACAGTGTAACGCCTTTAGCCATACCCATAATAGCCAGCGCTGACAAAACAAATCCCAGCAGCATCGATCCGCTGTCTCCCATAAATATTTTCGCCGGATGGAAATTATACGGAAGAAAGCCGGCAACTGCCATCACCAGGATCAAAGCGCACAATGCTTCCTGCCTGTGTCCTGCATTGAAGGCAGTTAATGCCAGTGTCAGGCCTGCAATCACAGCTACACCGCCGGCCAGGCCATCCAGACCGTCGATAAGATTAAAAGCATTGGTAACCAGCACTATCCAGAATACAGTGATCGGTATGCTTAACCAACCCAATTGCAGAACATGATCGGAGAACGGATTGGTTACATAATGAACCTGTACTCCCGAAAGACAAAGCATCACTGCAGCTGTGATCTGTCCGATCATTTTGGGCAGGGGCGGCAAGGAAACGATATCATCGATCGCTCCAAGCAGAACAATAAAAGAACTGCTCAGAAGCAGGCCTTTTATCTCACGGTTCAATGGCAGCAGCAGGATCACTCCGCAGATAAAAGCCAGAAAAACTGCCAGCCCGCCCAGGCGCGGCATCGGAACAGTATGAACCTTTCTTTCATCAGGTTCATCGACCGCTCCTAATCTGAAAGCAAGCTTTTTGATCTGCGGGGTAAGCAAAAACGCGATCAGAGCCGTTAAAAGCAGGATTATAATAAAAACCGGTTTCCCTGAATGATTAAATAAAGCTAATTCTTTTATCATTTGTCATCAATCTGTTGATTTATTATTATTAATAATCTTAATTATCAGTATTCTCGTTGTTATCAGTATTTTCTGTGTTATCAGAATACTCCGTGTTATCAGTATACTCCGTGTTATCAGTGTACTCTGTGTTATCAGAATACTCCGTGTTATCAGTGTACTCTGTGTTATCAGAATACTCCGTGTTATCAGTGTACTCCAAGTCGGATCGTAGCCATGTCGTTCTG
>JAZPYJ010000011.1:0-3605 GCA_045544075.1 Thermoanaerobacteraceae bacterium | reverse complement strand
AGGATGGTGCTCTATTATCTGAAGGGGAGCTGCCGACGGAACAAAAAAATAATTATAGGATATTACTGCTTAGAAACAGATTATCTATCCTGCAGGCAGATCATATACTGCGCGAAATCAGGAATGAACACCAGCGTCAATCGGATGTATCAAAACAAATACATACAGAGATGATCGACTGGAGACAGTTGATTTATAAATGCGCTGTAAAAGTCTTCATGCAGTTTGCTGTTCAGGAAGTTCCGGAAATCATCGAGACACGATGCGATCCAAATGATCAGCATATCAGAAATAATGTGTACAAAAATGCAGAAGCTGTTGAAAGAGTACTGGAGGGCCGATTACTGCTGGAAGGAGAGCTGACAGAGGCTGTCAGACAAAACATAATAGACATACCGGAACCCGGTCAATACGATGAAGATAAGGATCAGAACAAAGATCAGGGCAAAGATAAAACAAAGCTTATGATCACGATGCAGGAACAAAACGAAGCGGTGCAGCATATGCTGTTCAGTAATCAAATTTCGATTATACCGGCGATATCATGGGATGATAAAGCAAAGAAACTGGTTTGCAGCCGCTGCGGCAGCGGTGAATATATACGGGAGATCAAGTGCCTTCATCATGCTGGCCGATGCTGGATGTGTGAGAATTGTCTGAATATGGGACAGGCAAAAGGCTGTGTGCCTATGTATTTTAAGGCCGGCAGGAAATCAGAGGGAATTAATCAGAAGGAAGTTGATCTTGTTTGGAGATTTGATATGACTGACGCGCAAAAGGATGCAGCCGGACAGTTGATGGACTTCTGGCATAAGCCTGTAAGAGAATGCTTAGTGTGGGCGGTATGCGGAGCCGGAAAAACGGAACTGACGTTTCCTGTTATTGCAGAAGCGCTAAGCTGTGGCGGGAAAGTATTATTTGCCATACCGCGCAAAGATGTGGTGATAGATCTGCTGCCACGTTTGCAGCAGGCGTTTCCTTTAGAAAAGATCAAGGCATTATATGGCGGCAGCGGGGAAAAATTCCATGATGCGGATATAATTCTGGCCACAACTCATCAGGTGATGCGTTTTTATCAGGCGTTCGATTTGATCATATTGGATGAAAGTGATGCTTTTCCCTACGCGGATAGTCAGATGCTGCATATGGCGGTCCGCAGGGCCTTGATTCCGCAAGGTAAAATAATATTTATGTCTGCAACTCCTGATAATGAACTGCAGCAGAGATCTTTGGACGGTAAGATGTTTCTGGTCACGATACCTGTCCGTCACCATGGATATCCGCTTCCGCTGCCGCAATTTATCAGGTGCGGGGATCCAGGAGGCAATAAGCTGAGAGATAAGCGAGCAGTAAGCATAATAACAGAGTTGATCAGACAAAGCATAAGTGATGAGGGACGGCAGATATTTGTTTTTGTTCCTACGATAAGACTGGCGGAAGAGACGGGTGGAATATTGTCACGCATTTTTAAGGGAGAAACCACCGTGAATTACAGTCATTCGAAAGATGCACAGCGTACAGCAAAGCTGAATGATTTCCGTGCAGGGATTGTCAGAGTATTGGTTACGACTGCGATAATGGAAAGGGGAGTCACCGTTCCCAAAGCTGATGTATTGATATTATATGCTGATTATGAGAATATTTATGACTGCGCGGCTTTGGTTCAGATGTCGGGACGGGCAGGACGTTCCAGAGAATTCCCCGAGGGTAAAGTCTGGTTTGCGGCTGAACGGCAAAGCGCAGCTATGCAGAAAGCGACCGAATCGATACGAAGGATGAACAGAGAAGCTCATAACAAAGGATACCTGCGGCATGATCAATCAGGAAGGGCTGCGTATTTGAAGCTATAAGCAAAGGTATGGTTGATGATGACATCAGGAAAGCGATTTAAAGAATTATTGTTCTGGCCGGAAAAAAAGTGTTTGGTATGCGGTGAGATGGGAAGAGATGATTTGTGTTCTCTTTGTGCCGAAAAACTGCATCAGTATCGCCGGTATCATTTCTGCGCACATTGCGGGCGTTTTTTTTCTCCGCAGGATATAGGTGAAAAAGCGAAGATAATAAAGAAATCGGCTGATGATGTTATGGTTTGCAGTCAATGCAAAGCCGGAGATCTGGAATTCAACCGGGCAGCTGCGCCTTATGAATCAGAATTCCAGAACATACTAAAAGAATTAAAATATTCAGGAAAACGATCTGCAGCGATGATCTTAGGCGAGATAATAACAGATATCTGCAAAGATGATATCCGTTACTGGCGTTACGATCATTTGCTGCCTGTGCCGCTGTGGAGCGGGAGGATGATGGAACGGGGATTTAATCAATCATATATGCTTGCAGAGGTGATAGCAAGGGAAACAGGACTTGTTTTGCTCGATGATGCGGTGATGCGCATACGGGATACAGGCAGTCAGGCAAAACTGGGCAGGGATGAAAGGATGAGAAACATTGAAGGTGCATTTTCGATAAGCGATCCGCAAAGAGTTAAAGATCATAGGATCATTATTATAGATGACGCTTACACAACAGGCAGTACAATGAACGAAATTGCCGCAGTACTGAAAAAAGGCGGAGCGGAGAAGGTATGCGGTCTGACGCTGCTCGCAGGATATACATACTGAGAATCCGTATTTGATTAATAAAATGATTTTTTTTTGAAAAATATGTTTAAGCATTTATTGACAAGCTAATTAATTAATGATATTATAAATTCACGGGTCTATGAATCCGGGATTATTTTTAGGAGGAATGCATTAATGTTAGGAAAAGTAAAATGGTTCAATCAGGAAAAAGGCTACGGATTTATTGAAACTGAAGAAGGAAATGACGTATTCGTACATTTTTCCGCCATTCAGGAAGAAGGATTCAAAACTTTAAATGAAGGACAAGAAGTTGAATTTGATATCGTTGAAGGAGCCCGCGGACCTCAGGCTGCCAACGTAATTAAAAAATAAATTTTGCTTGTCTTGCCCCGGCAGATTTTCTGCCGGGGTTTTTTATTTTATGCAGTTTTTAAAAGGAATTTGCAGAATCACAATGAATATTATATATAATGTATTTAGAAAGGGAGTGACATATATGACAGTTACTATCAGAGGCCGCAATATTGAGATATCCAGCGCATTAAAAGATTATGTGGAAAAACGCCTGAGCAAGCTTGAGAAGTTTGTTGATGATATTGATGAAGCACAGGTTACTTTAACAGTTGATGCCAATCAGCATCGGGTGGAAGTGACGATTCCGCTGAACGGCGGATACATCCTCAGAGGTGAAGAATCAACCGATGATATGTATACTTCCGTAGATCTGGTGGTGGAAAAACTAATTCGTCAGATTGAAAAATATAAAGGACGATTCAGCAAGAAGGGACGCGGACCGGCAAAAGGATATAATGCCTACTATGGTGAGAGCGACAGGCCCAAAGTCGTCCGTAATAAAAAATTTGCTGTCAAGCCGATGGATCTGGATGAAGCCATTATGCAGATGAATATGCTCGGTCATAATTTCTTTGTTTTTTACAATATGGATTCAAGACAGATCAATGTGGTATACTGTCGTAAAGATGGCAATTACGGACTTATCGAACCGGAATTCTAAATAGATTT
>JAZPYJ010000010.1:0-6689 GCA_045544075.1 Thermoanaerobacteraceae bacterium | reverse complement strand
TACCGTTCTTATGGTAGCCTATCCTGTGCGCGGTCTGGACATAAACTCATCCTATATGATCTATCATTTGCTGAATGAACAGAAAAAACGAGGGGCGGCTGTTATATATGTCGGAGAAGATCTTGACGTCCTTCTCGAATTATGTGATCGTATTCTCGTTCTTTGTGACGGTCTAGTCAGCGGAATAGTTGATGCTGCTGATGTCAGCAAAGAAGATATCGGCCTGCTTATGACCAGTCACAGCAGAGAGGAGGCATCGGTATGAGTCAGTCTGCTGCACAGCGCAAAACCTATTCTGATAATCAGGAGCGCAAAGAACCTTTGATAAGAATCGAAGCACGCGGTGATTATTCCAAAAAACAAGCCTGGACCTGCCGTGTGATCGCTATCATTCTTGCTATTATCGTAGGCGGACTGATCTTACTTTCTATCGGGCAGAACCCTTTCAATGCTTATGGTACCATGTTAAGCGGTTCTCTTGGAAAGGCTTATTCAATCAAGCAAACGATCAGAATCACCATACCTTTGTTGGGAACAGCTTTAGCCATTGCACCTGCATTCAAGATGCGTTTCTGGAATATAGGGGCTGAAGGTCAGATCACGGCCGGAGCTATTGCTGCAACCTACTTTGCTCTTTTCTGGTATGATGCAATGCCTCACACTGTTCTGCTTATCACTATGGCAGCTGCTGCTTTGATTGCCGGCGGCATTTGGGGATTGATACCTGCTTTTTTCAAAGCAAAATGGGGTACTAATGAAACATTATTCACTTTAATGCTTAACTATATAATTATCGGTGTCGTGAAATATCTGCAGGGCGGGCCCTGGGAAAAGATCCCTCACGGAGTTCAGCAAATCGCTCAATTCGATGCTAATGCTTATCTGCCCGCACTATTCGGCATACACATAGGATGGATCATTGTTATCATCCTTACAGCCTTAATGTTTATTTATTTGAAATACAGCAAACATGGCTATGAGCTTTCTGTAATGGGTGAAAGCATTCCCACAGCCCGTTACGCAGGTATGAGCGTGGAATGGATAACCATGAGGACGATGATCCTGTCAGGTGCGATAGCCGGACTCATGGGCTTTCTGGTCGTGAGCGGCGCTGATCATACGCTTTCAGACAGTGTTGCCGGCGGCGTAGGGTTCACAGCTATTACGATCGCCTGGCTGGCTCAATTAAATCCGATTGCGATGGTTTTTATATCATTTGCCATGGCGATCCTGGAAAAAGGTGCTTCCAGTCTGCAAACGGTTTATGCGGTTCCTGCTTCGGCATCAGATATGCTGATCGGTATCATTTTGTTCTTTATGCTGGGCTGTGAGTTTTTTATCCGGTATAGGCTAGTACGGCGTAAAAGAAACAAACAGAAGGAGGTAGAATAAAATGAGTGGGTTTTTAACTGCTTTGATTGCTTTCTGCGTTGCCTCCATAATAACAGGTACGACCCTTTTATACGGCACTTTAGGAGAAATTCTTACTGAGAAAGCCGGTAACCTTAATCTCGGTGTTGAAGGTATGATGCTGATGGGAGGAATCGGCGGTATGGCCGGAGTATATTATCTTGAAAAAGCTTTTCCTTCAGTTTCCGGCATAGTTATTTTCTTCTTTGGTATGATTTGTGCCTTTCTGGTTGCTGCATTTGGTGCTTTGATCTTCAGCATTCTTTCTATCACACTGCGTGCCAATCAGATCGTAACAGGACTCGCTCTGACGATTTTCGGTACCGGTTTCGGACAATTTTTCGGTGAACACATGCGCATTGCGGAAAACGGCCGTATCGTTGCGGGAATCACAGGCAAAAGTGCCTTTCAGTATAATCCTCTGTCAGGATTGGAAAATATTCCTGTAGTCGGACAGTTGCTTTTTTCCTATAATACAATGGTGTACATTGCCATTATCATTGCATTGCTTATGTCCTGGTTTTTCTATCATACGCATAAAGGATTAAATCTTCGTGCCGTAGGTGAGAATCCTGCTACTGCTGATGCTGCCGGTATTAATGTGAACCGCTATAAATATCTGGCAACATGTATCGGAGGCGGAATTTGCGGTCTGGGAGGACTATATTTTGTCATGGTGGTTTCCAGCGGAGTCTGGACTCACGAGGGTTTATTGGGTAAAGGCTGGCTTGCCGTCGCTCTGGTTATTTTTGTGCTGTGGAGTCCTAATAAGGCTATAGCAGGCTCGCTTTTATTCGGTGCATTATCAATAATGTTTATGCGCGTCACGATCATCCCCATTCCAACTGAAATATATAAAATACTGCCTTATATAGCAACTGTAATAGTTCTTATTATCAGCAGCATGCGAAACAAAAGAGAAAATCAGCCTCCGGGCTGGCTGGGACTTCCATATTTCCGGGAAGACCGATGACTTATATCCAAGATGACTTGTATTCAAAAGGAGGGTGAAATATGTCTGCAAAATTCTGGGTTTTGCAAATATTAGTCATAGTTCTGGCTATTGCATTCACTGTTTTTATTATCAAGCGCACAAGAAAAGAACGTTTCGAAATGCAGCAGCGGGATGCTGAAAAAAATTGGAAAATGCTTGAAGAAATGCTTCAGTCTGATGATCCTAAAATAAGAGCAGCCGCTCAGAAATCCATGGATCGCATCAAAGCTGAACAAGCTGAGGCAGAAGCAAAACGTTTAGCCAAAGAAACAAAAAAACGTTAGTTTATTATTTTATTCAACATTTTTTTCAGACTTTTTTTCGTTGGTAGACTTCTGGCTTATTGCTCTGCCCTTTTCAACTTTTGAAATAGATTTAGGGGATTTCTTATTAAGAGGTATTACTTTGCATTCAGCAGCATTCTTCTTGACGCTGGCAATGCCTTTCAGGCAAAAAGCTTTTTTCTGATATCCTTCAGATACTGCAATAATAGCTCCGTTGCGTGCTTTTAAACGAAAACGGAATTCGCCTTTTTTATCCATATATACTTCATATTTGGGATGGCATATTTTTTGTGAATCCATCAATGTCTGATCTTCAACAGGCGATCCGGCACAGCGGCGCATGCTGTCTATTCCTTTAAGGCAGGACAATTCTGTTTTGTATAGCTCTGAAGTTGCAATAGTCTGTCCGTTGGCTGCTTTTAGATCAAATTTATATCCTTTTGCGGTTCTTCTAATTATAAATTTTCCCATTTATCAGGTGGCCTCTCTGTATCGGACTTATATCCTTCATTAATTTATTGTCAGTATTATAATGGATCATCATTAAAACAGTATTAACGGAGATTAATAATGTATTATATAATCAATAATCCCAGATCCGGAAATGGTCAGGGAAATATAATATGTCAAAATATACAGGAAGCTATGCGGCAGCATGATCTCGATTTTAAAGTGCTGGAAAGCACCTGCTCCGGAGAAGCAGCCGCTCTCGCAACAGCAGCCTGTTTGTGCCCGAATTGTCAAGCTATTCTTGCAATAGGCGGAGATGGAACTTTTAACGAAGTTTTGAACGGGCATGATCTGTCGCTGCCTCTTGCACTCATTCCAGCCGGAACAGGCAATGATCTGGCACGCGTGGTTCCGCTGACCAATGATCCGGAAACAATATGTCAGCTTCTGCTAAATAATCAGACTCGCAGCATTGATTTTCTTCAGGTGAACGAAAAACGCTGCATCAACGCTTTCGGTACCGGAATCGATGTTGCCATTCTGCGCAATGAAAATCGTTTGCGCAGATTTTTCAAGCGCACTAGTTACTTACTGGGCTTGATTAAAACAATTATGCCTATTCATTTTTATTCTGCTCATCTGGAAATCAATGCTCCGGCAGAGCAGGAAACCTCCGCAGACCCAATTATTTTCGATGGAGAAATAACAGAAATAGTTGCCGCAAACGGACGATATCTGGGCAATGGCTTCTTATTGGCTCCTGACGCCACATGGGATGACGGTCTTATCGATGTCGTTATCCTTACCCGTGTCCCAAGGCGCCAAATACCGAGTCTTCTGCTCAGTTTTCTGAAAGGTCAGATATCTGATTGCCCGTATTATTCCGTATATCACTGCAAAAGTCTGATCTGTTCAGTTGATAATTACCCGTACTACCAAATAGACGGAGAGATTTTTGCTGATCTGCCTGCAAAAATCTCTATGCACAGCGGAGAACTGCAGCTGTTCCTGCCTGACAATTAATACGTAATATGATCATTCTTCTCCGATGATCTGAACTTCATCCGTTTCCCATTCAGTCTGCACATCCACCTGGATCGATGCATGTTCCTGCCAGGTGCGCGCGTAATGCAGATTGCCTTCTTCATCTGACTGGAAATAATAGTAATCATTTTCCTCAGACCACAGAGCTGCCTTCAACGACATTTCACCCGGACAGCAGATAGGTCCGACAGGCAATCCCGGATACATATAAGTATTATACGGCGAATCATATTCTGTATCTTCATAAGATATGATCGTTTTTTTTATGCCCAGTGCATATTCCACAGTAACGCATGATTGCAGCAAAGGATAATTATCAGGATCATTCAATCGATTATGAAATATACCCGCAACTATCTTACGATCACTTTCCAGAGCAGCCTCACTTTCCACCATTGAAGCCAAAATGATCATTTCATCAAATGAATAACCAAGTTCGGCTGCTCGTTTTATATTATCTTCTGTATAAAGAACTTCATCAAAACGATCCAGCATTGTTTTGATCACTTCATTCGGATCGGTGTTTTCATAGAAGTAATAAGTGTCCGGAAATAAATAACCCTCTAAACGCCTACGCCCTTCCTTATCGGTTCCCTTCAGAAATTCGTAATCGAAATCATTCTCTTCACAAGCTGTTAGAAACTCATCACGGTCACATATTCCTTCTTTATCCAGTATTATTGCGATTTGTTTTAATTGTTTTCCTTCCGGGATCAACACTTTTACATCAGCAAGTTGAGGTGTAGTCAATTGATTTATCAACGTTTTATAACCGCTTCCTTTTTTCAGCTTGAATTGTCCGGTTTGCCATTGTCTGTCCGCCCCGCTCATCTGTGCTGCTGCTTCAAACAATGCATGATGACTTATAGCGCCTTGATCTTCCAGTAAATATGCGACCTGTATCGTTCCGGCGCCCTCCGGTACATCTATTGTAATATCTTCCTTTAAACTGCCGCTTAAAAAGTCAAGCATAAAAACTAAGCTCAAAACAAGCAGAAGCACACTGAATATTATCAAAATCAATACAGCAATATTTCCTATGCCAAATGTTTTTTTTCCATTTCCCTGAGTTTTATATTCATCTTGACTGTTAATTTTGTTTCCCATTTATTCAGCTCTCCGGAAGATGATTTTTTTCATATTTTTAATTTTACTCCCCCGATAACATCGAGTCAAGCAATATCGATTTTATTGCCATACCGATTCAGCATGAAATGGATCACTTCTGTTTCAGACAATAACCTCGCGTATTTCCCGAGCATCCAACAAACGGCCAAATGCTTTCCTTTTTAATGCTATTATTATAATCTATATTATCATTTTAAATATAATAATCAATTGCCGTCAAGATTTTTTTATGCTATAATAAGTTAGTTGTTTTGAACGAACTTAATTTTTATCATTTGATTGCTCACTTATATATTTGAAGAGGAATCGTAATCATAATGGATAAATACCATATAAAAGGCTATAGAAGGCATAAAACAGTTTATTCAGTAGGCCGCAGATTAATAGCTCCTGCTATCAGACACAAAATGGCGTACAGCACAGAACTGTTCGAACCCTTAAACAGAAATTATATAGTAGTTGCCAATCATACAACCAATCTGGACCCTCTGCTGATCGCGCTAAGTTTTAAATCACATATGTATTTTGTTGCCAGTGAACATATATTATCAAACAGATTGGCAAGCATAATACTCCGTTTTTTTGCAGACCCTATAATTCGGGTAAAAGGAGGCTCAGCCCCTCAAACCGTACGTGATATTTTACGCCGTACCAAAGCCGGTTCAAATATTTGTATTTTTGCAGAAGGCACCCGCACTTATAACGGACGTACCGAACCGATCGTTCCAGCCACAGGCAGACTGATTCAAAAGCTGCGTTTGCCGTTGATAACTTTTCGTTTTGAGGGAGGTTATTTTACCAGTCCTCGCTGGGGAACTCAGATACGGCGCGGAGGCATGTGCGGTCATGTGGTTAATATTTATCAGCCGGAACAGCTTTCCGGTATGACAGGGCAGGAGATAAACGAACTAATAGCAGAAGACATAAAAGAAGATGCCTATAATCGGCAAATAATCAATCTATATAATTATCATGGGAAAAGACCGGCTGAACATTTGGAATACTTACTATGCGTTTGTCCGCACTGCCGCAGCATTGATTCACTGATAAGCCGTGATAATATGCTTACCTGCACAAGTTGCGGTTTGCAGATCACCTATCTTGAAACCGGTTTTTTGAAAAATTCTCCTATACCAACTATAACAGAATGGGACAGCTGGCAAACAAAACATTTACAAAACAAAGCAGATCTTGCAGACTCTGAGCCGATTATAAGCAACAGTAACGAAGTATTGCGTACTATAACCGATGATCATCAGCGCCAAATAGTTTCTCAGGGACTGCTTGCATTATATCGCAGCAAATTAGTCTGCGGCAATATCGAGTTTGATCTGGCAAATATTCAGGATATGTCTATAGTATCTACCCATACTCTAGTC
>JAZPYJ010000009.1:0-3851 GCA_045544075.1 Thermoanaerobacteraceae bacterium | reverse complement strand
GAATCCTGCTTTATATATAAAGCAGGATTCTATATAGTCTGATAATGAAATGAATAAGTTCATTTTAATGCAGGATCCCATGATCTGCAGACATCGATCCATGCGGCTGCTTCAGAATATTTCAAAAGTTCTTCACAGGTCAGTTCGATTGCTGAATTGCTGCTGCCTGCGGCAGGGAATACAGTACTGAACCGCTGAAGCGAGACATCAAGGTAGACGATCATCTTTCCCGAAGGAAGCGCAAAGGGACAAACACCGCCGATAGAATGTCCGCTGAATTCATGCACTTCTTCCGAATTTAGCATAGAGACTTTATAACCGAATTGTTTTTTATATTTTTGGTTATCTATGCGGGCATCGCCTGATGTAACGATCATTATTGCGGAACCGTCTTTTAATTTAAAGGTCAGTGATTTGGCTATGCGTGCCGGTATAACATACGCTGCTTCGGCGGCAAGTTCAACTGTAGCACTTGAAACAGGATATTCAATTATGTCCTGTCCTCGCTGCCATCTATCCAGGTATTGTCTGACTGTTTCAACGGACATTTTATTCTCTCCTTCTTTATAATCTTTATAATGGCGTATTATTATCTTTGACAATATTCTTTATAAACAATCAGGTGATTGCTTAATTATATATGTTTGTAAGATACAAGTCAACAGAATTAGCTTTTCGTTATTTTATCCGTCAAAATAAAAAAATCGTATCATTTTCTTGACAAAAATATAGTAACGTGCTAAAATAATCATCTGTAAGTGATAATCTCACTTCAACCGCACATAACGGGTTTATCTAAGAAATGTATTAACATTCACCCGCAATGGCGAGTCTAATTGGGAGGTGCGCAAGTGTACGCAATTATTGAAACAGGCGGAAAACAGTACAGAGTTGAACAGGGACAAACTCTTTTTGTTGAAAAAGTAGCTTTGGAACCGGGTGCTGTGTATGAAGCAACCAGAATCCTGGCTGTGGAAAAAGAAGATGGCGAATTCGTTATCGGTCAGCCGGCAGTCGAAGGAGCGAAAGTCGAATTAAAAGTTGTTCGTCATAGCAAAGGTCAGAAAGTAATAGTTTTTAAGTACAAACCAAAAAAGAACTATCGCCGCAAAAAAGGTCATAGGCAACCTTTCACTGAAGTTACTGTAGAAAAAATCGAAGCTTAGTAACGGTATATTTTATTAACAAAGGGGGATTGCGTAATGGCTCATAAAAAGGGAATGGGTAGTTCAAGAAACGGTCGTGATTCTGAATCCAAACGGCTGGGTGTCAAGGCCCATGACGGACAATATGTTCTTGCCGGAACGATTATTGTACGGCAGAGAGGGACCAAGATCCATCCGGGAGATCTGGTCGGCAGAGGAGGAGACGATACTTTATTTGCTAAGGCTGATGGTATTGTCGCTTTTGAACGTAAAGACAAAAAGAGAAAGCAAGTCAGCATCAAACTGGTTGAAGAAGCCATTTAATAGCTGCAAGCGCATATAAAACCCCTGCTTATCTGCTGTTAAGCAGGGGTTTTCTTTAAGAAAGAGAGAACAAGCAATATGTTTTATGATCTGGCAAAAGTATATGTCAAGGGCGGCGATGGCGGAAACGGCTGCTGTTCATTCAGACGGGAAAAATATGTGCCTGAGGGAGGACCAAACGGCGGCGACGGCGGACGCGGCGGAAACGTTGTTTTCCGGGCTGATCCGGGACAGAATACTCTTATAGATTTTAGATACAAAAAACATTTCAAGGCTGAACGAGGGGCTCATGGCCAGGGAAGCAATAAACATGGCAAAGGTGCTGATGATCTGATCGTCCTTGTGCCTGTTGGGACTATCGTACGCAATGCCGAAACGAATGAATTAATATGTGACTTGAGCAAAATCGGGCAATCGGCAATTGTTGCCCATGGAGGCCGCGGCGGCCGGGGCAATGCCCGCTTTGCCACTGCTGTCAAGAAAGCGCCTACAATAGCTGAAAAAGGGGAACCCGGTGAAGAAATGTGGATAAAACTGGAGCTCAAGCTGTTGGCGGACGTAGGTCTTGTAGGTTTCCCTAATGCAGGCAAATCTACATTGATTTCAAAGGTAACAGCGGCAAGACCTAAGATAGCTGATTATCCCTTTACTACGCTTCAGCCGAATTTGGGAGTCGTACGTCTGGATGAAGGAAATAGTTTTGTTATTGCTGATATTCCGGGACTTATAGAGGGAGCACATGACGGAGCCGGATTAGGACTGCAGTTTTTACGTCATACCGAACGCACGCGTTTGATCATGCATGTTCTCGATATGTCAGATTTTGATCCGGAAGATGCCCGTGATCCTTTCCGCGATTATGAAATTATAAATAATGAACTGAAACAGTATAACACCAAACTGGCTGAAAAACCTCAGCTGATCGCCGCTAATAAAATGGATTCTCCGGATGCTGAAGCAAAACTGCTGGATCTGAAAAAAAATCTTGCTGATGCCGGAGTGATGACTGAAGTCTATCCTGTTTCTGCGATTACAGGTGATGGACTGCAGCAATTAATGTATAAACTTTGGGATTTGCTGCAGGAAAATAAGGATGAAGGATATCAGGATCTTACAGCGGCTGAAGAGATGAAAGTTACAGTTTTTAATAAAGAGCCGCGATTTACGGTGCAAAAGGTTTACGATTATTATGTTGTAACAGGCAAAGAGATCGAGCGTCATGTGGCAATGACTGATTTTAATAATGATGAAGCAGTGGAAAGACTTCAGAGCATCATAAGGCTAATGGGCATTGAAAATGAATTGAAAGCAAATGGTATAAAGCCTGGAGATACTGTTATCATTGGTGATTATGAATTTGAATTTTCATATTGATGGAGCAAAAACGTGCAGATAGAAAGAAAAAATTTACAGGATTGCAGAACAATAGTAATAAAAATTGGTTCCAGTTCTCTGGTCTATGCCAATGGACGTCCGAATTATCAGCAATTGGAGCAGTTGGTTCGTCAAATGGCTGATTTGTATAATCAGGGCCGGCGTATCCTGCTGGTCAGTTCCGGAGCTATAGGAATAGGAGCAAGCAGGCTGCGCCTGAATGAAAAACCTAAATCATTACCTCAAAAACAGGCAGCTGCTGCGGTAGGGCAGGGAATACTGATGCAGATGTACGAGAAGATTTTTGCGGAATATGATGTGCCTGTAGGACAGATTTTGCTGACCAGAGAAGATTTCAGCAACCGCGGCCGTTTTCTCAATGCCCGTAATACATTGATGACTTTGCTTGAACTGGGTGTTGTTCCGATAATCAACGAAAATGATACGATTGCTGTTGATGAGATAAGAGTTGGTGATAATGATAATCTATCGGCTCAGGTCGCTTCCCTTATCGGAGCAGATCTGCTGATCCTGTTATCCGATATAGATGGATTGTACAACGCTGATCCTCGTATATCGGAACAGGCTGAATTAATTGATCAGGTTTCAGAACTGACTCATGAGATAGAAGCATTGGCAGGCGGAAGCGGAAGCACGTTCGGGACAGGCGGTATGCACACAAAACTGCAGGCGGCTCATATAGCGGTCAATTCAGGAACGGCTATGGTCATAGCTGCTGCGGACAGTCATCAGATTCTGGAAAGGATAGTCAAAGGCGAGCAAGTGGGTACTCTTTTCTGCCCGGCAGAAGATAAATTAATGAATCGCAAAAGATGGATCGCGTTCAGTTCTGTTACCCGGGGCAGTGTGCAAGTGGATAAAGGAGCAGAGAATGCAGTTCGTTTTCGAGGGAAAAGCCTTTTGCCTTCCGGGATCATTAATGTTAACGGACAATTCGCAGCTGGTGAGACGGTAAGTGTGGTTGATGAAAAAGGGGAAGAATTTGCA
>JAZPYJ010000008.1:0-2287 GCA_045544075.1 Thermoanaerobacteraceae bacterium | reverse complement strand
TTCTTTCCAGTAAAGAAAATGTCGCTGAATGCCGCAGCTTATCTATTTCATCGTTGATGGATGAATCCTTTTCAATGTACGTGTCCGTATGCGGAATATAAGCTTCCGGCTGATAATAATCATAGTAGCTGACAAAGTATTCCACTGCATTTTCCGGGAAAAACTCTTTAAACTCACTGAACAGCTGAGCCGCCAGAGTTTTATTATGAGCCATTACCAGCGTCGGTTTCTGCACCTGTTCTATCACGTTGGCCATGGTATAAGTCTTGCCCGATCCTGTTACCCCCAGCAATATTTGTTGTTTTGTCCCTTCTTTGATACCTCTGACCAGCTGTTCGATCGCTTCCGGCTGATCCCCCCGGGGAGTGTATTCTGAATGAAGCTTGAAACGTTCCACGATGATAGTTCCTCTCGTCTGAATAAATAGGTATATTTTTACGGTTAATCGCTCAGAGATATTTCCTAAGTAACCAGAATGCTTTGACAACATGATCCGGCTATCTGTGTTCAGATGCCAGATAATCACGTACCATTTTCATATCATGCCAGACGTCTGCCTTTTTGGAAGGATCCCTTAATAAAGCGGCAGGATGATAGGTAGGCATTATCTTTATTCCCGACCGGCTTTTCAGCCAATTCCCCCTGCATTTAGTGATCCTCGCCGAAGGATCGATCAGATTCTGCAAAGCAGTCGATCCCAGCAAAACGATTACTTCCGGCTTGATAAATTCGATCTGCCGGTAAAGCCAGGGCATGCATTGCTCTGCTTCCTCTCTTTTGGGAACTCTGTTTCCCGGCGGACGGCATTTGACAATGTTGGCTATATATACCTCTTCTCTGCTGCTGCCGATCGCCGCGATGATTTTATCCAGAAGCTGTCCCGCTTTGCCGACAAAAGGTCTTCCCAGTCTATCCTCATCTGCTCCCGGTCCTTCACCTATGAACATGAGTCTTGCTTTGGGATCTCCCTCTCCAAAAACGATATTGTTGCAGCCGCTGCGCAAACCGCACCTGCTGCAGTTAAGACAGCTGGTCTGTAATTCCGTCAGCGAAACCGCTTCCGGCTCTTTATCAAATAATGAATCCATATTCTTCTCCTGTATGTACAAAAACCTCAGTTTAAAAGTTAACTATTTATTTTAATTCAATATTATAAATTAAAAATTAATTTATTTGGTAAATTATTAATAAAACACTGTCGTGGCTATAGGATTGTGATTTTATAAACAAAAAAGTATATTGAACTATTTTTCACAAAATACTGAAAAGATATTGACACGATTTATACTTCGTGTTACGATGTATATCGTGAAAGGAGGTATTGTATGGATGTTCAATTAAAGCGTGGTCTTCTGGATGTTTGCGTACTGTCCGCCATAAAAAACCATGACTCGTACGGATATAAGATCATCAAGGATATGAAACCATATATAGAAATGTCCGAGTCAACTTTGTATACTATCCTCAAGCGTCTTGAATCAACCAATATGCTGACTGTCCGATCTTCAGAACATAACGGAAGGATCCGTAAATATTATCATATAACCGATGAGGGGATCCAGCGTATCGAGGACTTCCGGAA
Organism: Thermoanaerobacteraceae bacterium; assembly: GCA_045544075.1. GTDB lineage: Bacteria > Bacillota > JAZPYJ01 > JAZPYJ01 > JAZPYJ01 > JAZPYJ01. The sequence continues at coordinate 705 of JAZPYJ010000008.1, read as the reverse complement.
CGATTGGCAGGAAATCATATCTATTTATCAGTTTGTGACCAGAGAGGAGGATGATAAAGATGAATAAACAGGAATTTTTGTCTCAACTGCGAAAAGGTCTTTCAGCCTTGCCGCGGAACGAAATAGATGAGCAGATAACTTATTACGGCGAAATGATCGATGATCGTATAGAAGAAGGCCTGACCGAAGAAGAAGCCGTATCTGAAATAGGCAGCATAAATGAGCTCATATCACGGATAGTAACAGAAACTCCTTTGTATGTCCTTGTAAAAGAACGGGCAAAACCAAAAAAATCACTGAAAACGTGGGAAATCTTATTGATAGTTTTAGGTTCTCCTCTGTGGCTATCACTTATCATCGCAGCAGCGGCTGTAATGCTGTCTTTATATCTGGTGATTTGTTCTTTGATTATCGCTTTATGGGCAACAGAAATCGCATTGGCAGCCGGTATTATCGGCAGCATCGCATCAGTTATCGTATTTATGTGTCAGGGAAATGCTTTGGCGGGAATTGCTATGCTCGGATTATCATTTTTCTGTTCCGGTTTATTCATCTTGTGGTTTTTCTTGTGTAAAGATACCGGCAAAAGTCTTCTGAATCTCACAAAGAGAATCGCGGCAGCTATTAAATCCCGTTTTATCGCAAAGGAGGATGTGCAATGAGTAAAATAAAGCAAAGACTGCTTATTGCAGCGGCATTCCTGAT
>JAZPYJ010000007.1:0-14559 GCA_045544075.1 Thermoanaerobacteraceae bacterium | reverse complement strand
TGATTGATTCCGAGTCCAACCCCGGATTTGAGATAGAGAAACTGGATAATAATAAAGGTTATAGAGTTTATGCTCCATATAGTACCACTATTTCTGCTGTTCCTTATAACGATATAGTAACCGGTCTGAAAGCGACTCCTTATGCCGGCAAGATCAAATTATCATGGCAGGCAGTGGATGACGTGGACGGCTATTATATTTACGCTATGAAAGGTGACGGCAGCACCTTCGAACAATACAAAACATATTCCACTGCCAAAACCACATGTAATTTCAATAAACTTGTGAACGGTGATACTTACAAGTTTAAAATAAAAACATATAAATATGATCCACAGGAAACGAAAGCATACAGCACCGCTTATTCTACAGAGGTACAATCAGTTCCTCAATTGGATCAAGTAAAAAAACTGGAAGCTCTGGAATTCAATAAAAAAATCAGGATAGATTGGGAAGCGGTAGACGGGACTGAATCTTATTTCATTAACGTATTTCATGAAGACGGTACCGAATATAAAACATATTCTACCAGCAAAACATATTGCAATTTTACAAATTTAGTTAATAATGAAGAGTATACTTTTGATGTAAGGGCAAAGTATACCAATTCATACGGTAAGACTTGCTACGGTAAGAGCGGGGATTCAGTAACAGCTGCTCCGTATAATGATATAGTTGTAGATCTGAAAGCTGCTCCATTTGACAGCAAGATCAGGTTGAGCTGGAGCTCTGTAGAAGGTGCAGACGGCTATTATATTTATGCTATGTATTCGGATGGCAGCAAGTATAAAACTTATTCCACTACCAAAACAACCTGTAATTTCACTAAACTGACAAATGGTAAAACTTATAAATTTAAGGTGCGTACTTACAAAATTGATCAAACCGGAACTAAAGTCTACAGCACATACAGTAAAATCGTTAAAGCAAAACCTGCAAAATAAAGGATAAATTGCAGTAAGGATAATAAATGACACAAAATGATCCTAATAAAAAACGGCAAAATCTGATCGAACGAACTGTAGATACTCGGCAGATATACAGCGGACGGGTAATCGATCTGCAGCTTCAGCAGGTCATATTGCCTAACGGAAAACAGGCATCGCGCGAAGTGGTTAATCATCCCGGTGCAGTCGCGATAATAGCCAAACGGGGGGATAATATCCTGCTGGTCGAACAATATCGGCAGGCCTTGCATAGAATAACTTTGGAGATCCCTGCGGGAAAACTGGTAAGCGGGGAAGATCCTGCTGCTTGTGCCGAACGGGAACTGCATGAGGAAACCGGATGCAGCTGCGGAAATCTGAAAAGATTATTCGGATTTTATACTTCGCCCGGGTTTTCCGATGAATTCGTTCATCTGTTTCTGGCTGAAGATTTACAGGATGGTATTCAAAACTGTGATGACGACGAGTTTATAAATGTAATGGAGATATCAGTCAGTGAAGGCTGGGAGATGGTGCAGAGAGGAAAAATCGAGGATGGGAAAACCGTTACCGCTTTGCTCTATCTGATGTCTGTTTCGGGACCATAATTTAGATTTTTGTTTTTTCTTTTAATATCATACACTTGACAACATTCCAGCATCATGCTAAAATAATTAACATTATCTAGATCGTGCTGTACAGTTTAACTAAGCCCTCTGGGATAATCAGAGGGCATATTCTTTTATGAGGAGCTAACGAATTATGGAACAGTATTTCCAAAAAGAAATCGAGACAATGGACAAAGAGCAGATGCGTCAGCTGCAAAGTGAACGGTTGGTCAGGCAGGTAAAGCATGTTTATGATAATGTTCCTTATTATCGTGAACTGATGAATGAGCACTCTATTACCCCTGATGATATCAAGGGGCTGGAAGATCTGCATAAACTTCCTTTCCTTACCAAAGAGGATCTGAGGAAGGCATATCCTTACGGACTGCTGGCTGAACCTCTGGAAAACTGCGTGCGTATCCAGTCTACTTCAGGGACGACCGGCAAGCGCGTGGTGGCATTCTATACCCAGAATGATATCGATCTGTGGGAAGAGTGCTGTGCCAGAGCAATCGTTGCTGCAGGCGGGAGCCGCGGCGATGTGTGTCAGGTTTGTTACGGTTACGGTCTGTTTACCGGCGGGCCCGGACTGAACGGCGGTTCTCATAAAGTTGGCTGCCTTACTCTGCCTATGTCTTCGGGTAATACGGAAAGGCAGATCCAATTCATGCTGGATCTTCAGGCCACCATATTATGCTGTACACCTTCATATGCGGCATACCTGGCAGAAAGCCTGAAGGAGGCCGGTTACAGCCCCGATGATAATAAGCTTAAAACGGGCATTTTCGGTGCGGAGCCATGGACCGAAGAAATGAGACGTGATATCGAGAAAAACCTCGGGATCAAAGCATATGATATTTACGGCCTGACAGAACTCAGCGGACCGGGAGTTTCTTTTGAATGTTCTGATCAGACCGGAATGCATATCAACGAAGATTACTTCCTGCCTGAGATCATCGATCCGAAGACAGGTGAAGTACTGCCTTATGGCACCGAAGGAGAACTGGTTTTAACGGCTCTTACAAAAGAAGCGTTTCCTCTCTTGCGTTATCGTACAAAAGATATCTGTGTACTGTCGAATGAACCATGCTCGTGCGGACGTACACTGGTCAAAATGACTAAACCTCTTGGCCGCAGCGATGATATGATGATCATTCGCGGTGTAAACGTATTTCCTTCTCAGATCGAGACAGTTTTACTGAAGCAGGGCTACACTTCGAATTATCTTATTGAAGTTGACCGGGTCAGAAACAGCGACACTTTGGATATTTATGTGGAAATGCTGCCTGAACATTTTTCCGATGTTACTAAACAGATCACTGAACGTGAGAGAAAATTAACGGCAGCTATGCAGAACATGCTGGGCATTACTCCGAAAGTCCATCTTGTTCCGCCGCACAGTATTCAGAGAAGCGAAGGAAAAGCCGTAAGAGTTGTCGATAAACGGAAACTTCATTAAAATAAGTATTTATTGATAAAAACTTTCTTGATATTATTCAGTTTCAAATCGGGAGTAAAAAATGTATCAAAAATCAATTCTGCCCAATGGAATAAGGATCCTGACCGAGGAGATAAAAAGCGTAAGAACTGCCGCGGTAGGCGTCTATGTGGGAGTGGGATCACGTGACGAAAACGCTGCAGAAGCAGGGGTATCGCATTTTATCGAACATCTCATGTTCAAAGGCACTGAAAATCGCAGTGCCCGTCAGATCGCGGAAGCGTTTGACGATATCGGCGGGCAGCTGAACGCTTATACCACTAAAGAGTATACCTGTTATTATGCACGGGTCATGGACGAACATTTTGATATTGCTGCTGATATCCTGAGTGATATGCTGCTGCATCCCCGTTTTAATGCTGAAGATATTGAAAAGGAAAAAGGCGTAATCATTGAAGAAATAAATATGTCAGAAGATAGTTATGATGAACTGGTGTTTGATGTATTTGCCGAAGTCCTTTGGCATGATCAGTCATTAGGCAAACCTATTCTGGGGACGGTCGAAAGTGTAAGCGCAATGACACGCGATCAAATCATCAATTATTATAATTATCACTACAATACTGATAATATGGTTGTAGCGGTCGCCGGAAATATAAAACATCAGCAGGTTGAGCAAGTGATAAGTAAGCTTTTCGGATCGCGGAAAGCGTATGATAATTACAAAAAAAATCGCATGCCGCCGCAGTTAAGTTTCTTTACTTCCTGTAAAGTTAAACCTTGTGAACAGGTAAATTTATGCCTGGGTACACAGGGAGTTGCTATTCAGGATGATGATAGTTATGCGCTTCAGGTTTTAAGCACTATTCTGGGCGGTGGCGTCAGTTCGCGTCTTTTTCAGGAAATAAGGGAAGAGCAGGGCCTTGTATATACGGTTTATTCCTACACTAATTCCTATGATGATAGCGGAGCTTTTTTGATCTATGCCGGATTAAGCAGTAAAAATACCGGCAGAGCTATCGGATTGATCCTGAAGAATTTGAAACGTATGCGTGAGGAAAAGGTCGAAGCTGCAGAATTGGAACGCGCAAAGAATCAGCTTAAGGTAGGATTATTATTAAGTATGGAAAGTGTTTCTTCACGGATGGGGCGATTAGGCAAAGCAGAAATTTATAAGAGAAAGATATTATCGACAGATGAAATAATTGCCGGGATCAACGCAGTTACCGTTGAAGATATTCTGCGTTTATCTCAGCGTTTTCTTGATACGGATACCTTTGTACTGGCATCCGTTGGACCATGGGAAACAAGTTTGACTGTTTCTGAATTGGCAGCGCAAACGGATGACTTAACTGGCGGCAAAGGAGATAATAATGGAACAGAATACAACTGAAACAGTGCGTTCGAGGATCAAAATAAAAGTCAGACCAGTGTCTCCATTGCTGAAAGAAAAATTTTCAATACCCGGATATGCAACAGAGGGATCAGCCGGATTGGATCTGATCGCCTGTATAGATGCACCTGTTGTTATTGAGCCGCAGCAGGTAAAGAAGATCCCCAGCGGGATCGCTGTGGAAATTCCCGATCCCGGAATTGCCGGTATGGTTTATGCCCGCAGCGGCTTAGCCTATAAGCATAGTATCGGCTTGGCTAATGGCGTGGGAGTAATTGATTCTGATTATCGCGGTGAAATTGGCTGCCTGCTGCAAAATAACGGCAATAAGCCATACACAGTTCAACCCGGGGATCGTATCGCTCAACTCGTTTTTATGTCAGTTATCCAGGCGGAAATAATATTGACAGATGAATTATCAACGACAAAACGAGGATCAGGCGGTTTCGGATCAACAGGAAGATAACCAAAAAATATCTGTAAATTATTCCCAATAAAGATCGAAAATGGCAGGAAATGTAAAAAATAATGTAGAAATAACTCTCCTATAAAATTAGGAGGGTTATTTTTATGTTCAATAAAAAGATGAAGATCGTTATTTGCGGAGCTGTAATATTTGCGATGTTGTTAGGCTTGGGTTTTAAGATTATTCAGATGCATTATGAACGATTACAGCAAAGTATAATACTGCAGCTTGCTGATGAAAAAGAGCAGAACGAAGTGCAGCGGTTATCTGAAGAAACTGCTGGAGAAGATGCTGCTGAGCGAAGCGATGATGCTTCAACTGCGGAACTGAAAATGATCAAAGTCCATGTAGCGGGTGCTGTCAGCAGCCCGGGTATAATAGAGCTTCCTGCAGACAGCAGAATATATGATGCAGTTTCAGCCGCCGGTATTACTGCTGAATCGGATCTGGATACGCTGAATCTGGCCCAGCCGATCAGTGATGGCAGTAAAATCTATGTAAGTTCTTTGACTCAGGAGACCAATGTTACAAACGATGATACTGCGGATAACGGCAATAAAGAAAGCCAGTTGAAAACTGACAGTTTTTATGAAACTCCTGACGGAAGTCAGCAAAGCCAGCGGATGAGCAATAGTTCAACAGGTAATATATCGGGCTTGATAAACATTAATAATGCTGACCTGAGCGAATTAACAACATTGCCAGGTATCGGTGAAGTGCTTGGACAGCGCATTATAGATTACAGAGAGGCAAACGGAGGTTTTGACAGCATAGAAGCTATAAAGAATGTCTCAGGGATCGGTGATAAGCGGTATGATGAAATCAAATCTCTTATCACGGTTTAGTGTATTTATAAAACGGCAGCAGCTTTGTTCGGCTGTTATTATATTCATCACGGGCATTGTTCTGGGATATGAGATCAGATTATTATTTCCGTTACCTTTTTTTATCCTGATGTTAATCTTAAGTTTTCCTTTGTTCGTTTTAAATAGGAAAATCTCACGATTGGATTTTTTTGCAGATAAGCAAAGATTAAAACTCCTATTTTGGTTCAATCTCATTCTGATTTTTCTGATTCTTATTGGCGGCTGTTTGGCCAGTCAGGTGCAGAGATTTCATCAGCAGTCTGTTTTTGATCATATGTCGGGCGAATATGCAACGGTGATCGCACTCATTGATGAACTGCCTCAGGCAAAAACTGACAGGGTAGTATATCAGCTTAAGATAATCAGTTTGCAGAATGACGAAAGCTGGCAGAGAGAGTCAGGACGTCTTCAGATGACTGTGTATGAGGATTATAGTGATACGGATATTGCATACGATACAGCGGCAGATATTGAAACAGAAGACGTTTTTGTGCCGGTAATAGTGCCGGAATATAATTATGGGGATATTTTAGAGATCAGCGGAAGGATCGACAGACCGGGAGGAATAAAAAATCCGGGTCAGTTCAATTATTATAATTATCTGGAAAAGCAGGGAATAAATGCACTTATTTCTGCTGAGCAGGATCAGATCCGTATAATTGCCCGGAATCAGGGAAACGTTTTTCTTCAATATGTATATAAATTGCGAACTGCGATCCTGGAAAAAATCGAGGAAATGTTTCCTGCCTCGGATGCGGTATTGGCGCAGGCTCTCCTGCTTGGTGAGATGAAGGGATTCAGCTCGGATTATCGTCAACTTTTTGCTGATTGCGGTGTGATACATATTTTATGTGTTTCCGGACTTCATGTCGGATTGATCCTGGTTTTATTGAACCGGACAATGAATGCTTTAAGGATAAATCGATTGCCAATATTAAAATTGGTTCTTTGTTTGCTGCTGTTATTCTGTTATGCTTTATTGACCGGTTTGAAACCGCCTGTTATGAGGGCTTTTATAATGATCTCAATTATAGAGATCGGACGTTTTTTATCGGTACGCTGCAATGCCGTTGCATCATTGGCTCTTGCAGCGTGGTTATTGCTGCTGTTAAATCCTCAGAATATATATAATGCGGGATTTCAGTTATCGTTTGCTTCTACCTGGGGAATACTTATACTGATGCCGGCGTTGAACAGATTATATCAGCATCGTTTAATAAATATATCAGACAAAATTAAGACGCTGATGAATATTATGATGCCGCCTTTATTGGTATCGCTGGCTGCTCAAATAACGACTTTGCCTCTGATCGTCTGGCATTATCAGCAGATTCCGCTTTATGCGCCTTTAATGAACCTTATTATCGCGCCAATCATTGCTTTGATCATGCCGCTGTTAATAATCTGTATGGCCGCAGGTTCCGTAATGATATGGGCAGCCTGGCTGCCGCTGCAGGCTGTTCACGGACTAACCTTTCTCTTGCTGGAAATCGTTAAAGCAGGGGCATCTTTACCCGGGTCGGTTAAATCGTATTGTTTTGCTGATATAGGTGAACTGGTATTGAGTTATGCCGTTATTCTTATTATGTGCTGGCTTTTGCAGAATTGGAGGAATTATCTCGAACTGCGGTGGTTATTGGGCATGCGTTACCGGATGCAATCTGTTCTGCTGATAACAGCAGTATGCAGTGTATCGATAATCAGTTTCTTTGTTCCTGATAAACTGGAGGTGCATTTTATAGATGTAGGACAGGGTGACTGTATGCTTATTGAAACTCCGGGGGGTGAAACGATAATCATTGACGCTGCCGGCAATGTATTTAATCATGATTATGATGTGGGACGGGAAGTGATAATCCCGTATCTGCAGCGCGAAAGAATAAATAAATGCGATCTGCTGGTTATTTCTCATCCTGATTTCGATCATTACGGCGGGGCAGAAGCTATAGTGGAACAGGTAAAGGTAGAGGCTGCTTTAGTTTCACCGTATGGAATAAGTTATGCTCGGTCTGAAGCAGAGAATGAATATCAGATGCTGCTGCAGCATTTGAATGATAAAAATATTCTATGCTTTACCGGTGAGAAGGAGTTTTATCTGGAACTACAGAATAATATTAAGTTAAAGCTTCATATAGCATTAAAAGGCAGACAGTATGATGACAGTAATGATGCTTCTCTTATTTTGCAGCTGATCTACAGACAAACCGAATTCTGGTTTACAGGAGACGTTTCGGCGGATGTATTGTCTGTGCTGGCGGATCGATTAAATGCTGCAGACGATAATACGGAATATCGCTGGACGGTCATAAAAGTTCCGCATCATGGAAGTGAAGGATCGTTGTGTGAGCAGTTCTATCAACAGCTTCAGCCTGAGATCGCTGTGATTCAGGTCGGCAAAAACAGTTACGGACATCCGGCATCGTCAGTAGTTGAATGTCTGGAGCGATTAAACTGCAGAGTTTATACTACTTTGGAAGATGGTGCTGTTGTCATAACGTCTGACGGACGTACACTTAAAGTCAAAACATATTTTGGTTAAGGAGGAATGATTATGGCAATAGCCGAAGTTGTTGTAGTTCCATTGGGAAGCGGGGCAAGTGTCAGCCCTTACGTAGCGGCAACGCTGCAGGTGGTCAAGGATTCGGGAATGAATTATCAGCTGACTCCGATGGGAACAGTGATCGAAGGCAGCGTAACTGAAATTCTTGCCTTAGTAGAAAAAATGCATGAAGTTCAGTTTGCAGAGGGAGCTGTCCGGGTATCAACATCACTAAAAATCGATGATCGGCGTGATAAAGAAATCAGCTTTGCCTCCAAAATAAATGCGGTGGAAGAAAAATTAAAATGAGTATTTATGAACGGGTATTGGATAGTCTTCAGCGCGGCACTGTAATGCCTCTTTATTTGTTATACGGAGAAGAAAAATATCTGATCGAGCAGCTTCTGGAGGCTTTTCAGCAGTATCTGCTGCCTGATCCTTCATTAAAGAGCTTTAATTTTGATCAGTTGGACGGAGTGGTATGCAGTGCTGAGCAGGTTATAGAATCGGCAAATAATCTGCCTATGCTGGCCGAAAAAAGGCTGGTAATAGTCAGAAATGCCAGGTTTTTCGGCAGCAGTTGCAATAAATCTGAACAGAAAATTTTGTTGTCTTACTTTAAAGATCCTTCACCTGCTACATGTCTGGTATTTACATCTTCCACGGCAGATAAAAGGCTCAAACAATTCAAAGAATTATCAGCTAATGGTCTGGCTGGTGAACTGCTGCCGCTGAAGGGCGATGAAGCAGAGAAATGGATAAAAACCAGAATAGGAAATCAGGGCAAGAAAATCAGCCGTGAGGCGTTGGGGCAGTTTCAGCTTCTGAACATTAATTCGCTGCAGATAATGGACAATGAGCTTAATAAGCTTTTCACTTATGTAGGTGAACACGAAATAATTAATAAATCTGATGTGGATGCCGTGATCAGTTCAACAGCGGAATACAACATTTTCCGCACAGTGGATATGCTGAGCGAGGGTAAAACAGAACAGGCACTCAGTGATATCAAAGGTATGATCGAAGAAGGCGAGGCTCCTCTGCGTATTCTGGCAATGATTATAAGACAGTTTAATATACTGATCCAGATAAAAGATATGAAGCAGAGACATAATACAAAAAGAGAAATGGCGGGCCGTTTACATTTACCCGGTTTCGTAATCGATAAATCCTGCCGTCAGGCTGAAGCTTTCAGCCGGAATGAACTTATTGCCATACTGCACGGGTTATGGGAAATCGACCGTGGATTGAAGGGCGGAGATCAGGATCTTTTAGGCCAGCTGGAAATGATATTCTGGGACATCAGAATTAACAGAAGAAAATAAAGAAGGGAGCATATCATTTTTTATAATCGATATACTCCCTTATTAACTGATATCATATGATATTAGATAATGCTGAGTCAAATTATTCAGCCGGCTGATCGTTGGCCTGCAATCTTTTGTAGAGTCTTGCTTTTTTGCGAGAAGCAGCATTTTTATGAATAATGCCTTTGGTAACCGCCTTGTCCAATGATTTGCTGACTTTAACGAATGCAGCATTGGAATCAGCTTCAGCGTTAACTAACGAAGCATCGAATTTTTTCAGTTCAGTTTTGAGATTAGATTTAAGGCGATTATTACGGGCTGTTTTTTTACCAGTAACACGAACTCTTTTTTCAGCTGATTTGATATTTGGCATGCTTATCACCTCCTAGCTGTTTATTTTACCATGCATTAAAATAAAATGCAAGGACTTTTGTCGATATATCTGAAAAAAGTGCATCATGCTAAAGAGTAATCTGTACTCTCAAGGAAAAATAAAATTGTTTGCTTATTTGGGATTTTTGTGTTATCATCATATGATGTGAAATAAACGGGAGAGAAGCAAAATGCCGTATAAAGAAAAGCAGAATACAGTTGTTTCTCAGTTAACAATAGATTATTATCAGGCCTGTTTAAATGTTTTTATTGGCCAGGCAAAGGAATATAAGCTTTGCAGCAGGGGATTAGTCGATATCCCCGAGCTGTATTATTATGGAATCAAAGCTTCAGTCTCATTGCTCCAGGATGAGAGGCTTTACAATACGATGCGAGGGGATACTGCTTTATATCTGTATACACTTTTGAGCTGCAGCATAAAAGCAGGTTTATTATTTGGAGCCCAATGGCAGAATGACCGGTTTTTAATGGATGAGTATACTGACGATATTTTAGCACAAGGCCTGGACGAAGCAGCTGCAGATCTGCTTGAAAAACATTTTCCTGATAATCTGGCGTCAGATGGCGGACAGGATTTTTTCATGAAGATAAGTATATGCTGGGCTCATTTATTTGAGCCATATCGCAGCAATAATGATAGTGATGTTTTTATAAGCTTTGGTCTGCTGGCAGCTTTTCAGCTTGGAGTATCGATGATAATATCGCAGATGCAGACTGAAATGGAGTATTAAAATGCGGATCATTGCACATGGTATAACCATTACCAGACACAAGTTTCTGGTCGGAAAATACTGTTTTCGCTGCGGCCTTTACTGGCAGGGCCTGACCCATGATCTGTCAAAATACAGCTTTTGTGAATTCTGGCGCGGTGCTAAGTATTATCAGGGAACTCGCAGCCCGAACGTGCGGGAGAGAGAGCTGCTGGGTTACTCTGCAGCATGGCTGCATCATAAAGGAAGAAACCGCCATCATTATGAATATTGGATCGATCTGGACAAGAATACGGGACGATATGCTCCTTTGGAGATGCCGTTGCGGTATGTGATCGAGATGTTTTGTGACCGTATGGCTGCGTGTAAGGTTTATCTGGGTAAGGATTATACTGATTCTTCCGCTCTGGATTATTTTATGAGAGAACGATCTTTGGTAAATATGCACCCGCGTACCAGTGAATTGCTGGAGAAAATGCTGACTTGTCTGGCTGACAACGGAGAAGATGCAGCATTTGACTTTTGCCGGGATATGCTGAAAAATAAAAAAAAAGGATAATAATCATTGATTGATTATTCTCATTTGTTCTTAAGTCTGAGGCAGGAAAAAGAACGGGCAGCTCGAATATATCAGTCTGTAGACAAAGGAGGAAAAGAAATGAAATATTTAATTCTGCTGGGTGATGGGATGGCCGATTATAAAATGGCCGAATTAGGCGATAAAACCGTTCTGCAGTATTCAAATACTCCTAATATGGATTTTCTTGCCGCCAATGGTGAACTTGGTCTGGTTAAAACAGTTCCGGATGGGTTCAAACCGGCCAGTGATGTAGCAAATCTATCGGCTATGGGCTATGACCCCCGCATATGTTATTCCGGGCGTTCACCGCTGGAGGCTTTCAGCCTGGGAATAATGATGAAAGATACAGATGTATCGATGAGGACGAATTTAGTAACTCTCAGTGAGGAAGAAGATTTCCGCAGCAAACGAATTCTTGATCATAGCTCAGGTGAAATAAGCAGTGAAGAGGCGGCTGAACTGATAGAAGAAGTGAATAAATATCTGGCTGATGATCTGATGCATTTTTATCCCGGCGTGAGCTATCGGCATATCCTGCTTTGGCACGAAGGTCATCTTACCAATGAATTTACACCGCCGCATGATATTCTGGGTAAAACTATCGGAGATTATTTACCGCGCGGCGAGGATGGCGAAATGCTGTCTGCGATGATGGAAAAAAGCTATGAGATACTTAATGATCATCCTGTAAATCAGGCACGGAGGGCAAAAGGACTCAATCCTGCCAACAGCATTTGGTTCTGGGGAGAGGGTTCTAAACCGTCCATTGAGGATTTTAGTGAACGATATGGATTAAAAGGTTCGGTCGTGGCTGCTGTCGACCTCATTCAGGGTATAGGTAAATGTGCCGATATGAGGGTGGTAAAAGTCGAAGGAGCGACAGGAGGCGTGGTCACGAATTTCCGCGGTAAAGCGGAAGCAGCATTCAATGAATTAAAAAACGGTCAGGATTTTGTTTATATTCATGTCGAAGCGCCTGATGAATCAGGACACAGCGGGGTAACTAAATACAAAATCAACGCGATCGAATCGATTGATCATGATATGTTGGGATTCCTTCTGCCGGCTATGGAGGATGCTTTTGAGGAATATAGTATAATGCTTCTGCCGGATCATGCGACACCGCTAAGCCTGCGCACTCATTCAAGGGAACCGGTCCCGTTTGCTGTTTATCGGAAAGGTGATAAAAATAACGAACGAAGGACCTATTGTGAAGAAGACGCTGCTGCCACGGGTGTTTACTATGGCAGTGGAGTTGAATTAATGCGCCATTTTCTGCAGAAATAGCTGGAAGTATGGCGAAGTTATATGAATTTGTTTTTAGACTGGCGAGGTGACTGCCTGTGATTCCATTATACGACAGCGAAAAGTCAGGGACCATACCTGTAGTAACGATAGCTCTGATTATAATCAATTTAATAGTATTTGTTTTTGAAGCTATGCTGGATGAACAGTCTCTTAATATGCTGATAAATAATTTCGGCCTTATTCCTGCGCATATTACTGTGACCGGATTGTTCTGTTCCATGTTTTTACATGGAGGCTGGATGCATGTTTTGGGGAATATGCTGTATCTCTGGATTTTTGGCGATAATGTCGAGGATAAGCTGGGACACGGATGGTTTCTGGTATTTTATCTGTTATGCGGATGTATAGCAGGCTTATCATTCTGCGGAATTGAGGGAGCTTCAACGACTCCTCTGGTCGGTGCCAGCGGGGCAATAGCTGGGGTCTTAGGTGCGTATGTACTGCTTTGTCCTCATTCCCGGATAGTAACTCTGATTTTTTGGATAGTACCGATCATTCTGGTACCTGCCTGGATTTATCTCGGGCTTTGGTTCGTACTTCAGTTTTTATATGGTTTCATGGAGATGGGAGTTGTGAGCAGCGGAACGGCCTGGTGGGCTCATGTAGGAGGATTTATTGCCGGTATGCTGTTCGTTTGGGTCTTTATTAAAAACAAAAGCAGCAGACAAAATTATTAGATCAATATTCTTTATAATAAACAAAAATCAGGAGGAGAGATAATGGCTCAAAATATGAATTTCAATTTTAAAGGAACAGGCAAAGAAGTGGCAGATCAGGTAAGCAGTTTACAGGATCTGCTGCAAATGGTGGTCACAAATTATTCTCATGAAGAAAATTGGTTTATTTCGGTGAGCGGGACTTTGAATGGTGAAAGTACAGGATTAAGAAGTACTTTGTTTAATGTTTTGGCCAGTCTGGTAAAACAGCTTAGGGAAGAAGACGATGCTGAATCCGATATTGATGAACATGATATCACAATTTATATTGAACCGGTAGACAAACCCGCTGATTTTGTGGATGCTGAACCGGAATATTAAAGAAAAGAAATAAGCCGCTCACATTAATATATGATTGAGTGGCTTTCTTTAAAAAAAATCCTCTCCGGAAGAGCCGGAAAGGACTTTTAATCAGGTTTTCGTGCTTATTACTACTGGAGAGTAATATTTTTACCAGGAGCAGCCATAGCAACAGCCAGAGTATCAACAGTCAGGTTGCTGGTGAAAGCTTTGAAAGGAGTACCCTGTTTGAATACTACAACGATTGGTCCAATGGCTTCGCTGACGCCATAAGTTGCACCGGATTTGTTAGCGGAGATGTCTAAGGTACCAACATCAACGTTACCATGAGTCTGGGTGAACTCGTTTAATACTGATAACATAGCGTCTTTAGCTTCAGAATTAGGATGATAGAAACCTACTGCAGAATAGAAGCTGCCATTGATGAATGCACTGAATTCATTGTCAGTTAATGCTTTAACCACGAAAAAATCCTCCTTTAAAAAAAATAATAATATTGCAACGAAACCTCTTTTCTTAGATTATACCCTTTGAGGCAAAATGTCAATACACAAATGGGGTTTTTAGCGAAAAATTTTGCAAAAAATGCAAGTATACATTGCGCATGATTTATAAAACCGTTTTTGCTATCTAAAATAATTTAAAGCATTGACTGTTTCATGAAAAAGAGTTAAAATCACTGTTAAGATATAAAAAATGCCTGTATTTCAAGCGTTCACGGAGATATTTTTAATGGACAAAGAGTTTGATGAGATCAGAAGAATAAAACTGGAGAATGCCAATGCAGTTGCTGTGCTGATGGGCAATAATGATGAGAATGCACGTGTTCTGGAAGATAGCTTAGGGGTTCGTATTATTGCGGGTGACGGTGAAATAATTGTTGCCGGTTCATCGGAAGCAGCAGATAGATCATCGGCAGTAATCGAGGAGCTTATTAGCTATTATGAGGCCGGAAATCCGGTTAGCAGAAGAGAGATAGATTATGTAATCGGAATGGCCCGCGATAATA
>JAZPYJ010000006.1:0-3338 GCA_045544075.1 Thermoanaerobacteraceae bacterium | reverse complement strand
GACTTTGACTCCGTCATCCGTAGGTTCAAATCCTGCTGCCCCAGCCACTTTTTTATTCGGACACTTTTCCGGACGTTCGGCGCGGCCGTAAGTAAGTCGGAGGCCAAGCGGTCTTAGGAAGACAATACAGCTTTGCAACTCCTTGGCTCACAGAACGACATGGCTACGATCCGACTTGTCTTTGACTCCGTCATCCGTAGGTTCAAATCCTGCTGCCCCAGCCACTTTTTTATTCGGACACTTTTCCGGACGTTCGGCGCGGCCGTAAGTGATATATATTTCCGGCGGGTATGGCGGAATTGGCAGACGCGCAGGATTTAGGATCCTGTGTTGAGAGACGTGCAGGTTCAAGCCCTGTTACCCGCACCAACAGGGTCACTGTATACCGGCTGTGCCGGTCAGACAGTTGCCCTTTTATTATATCCGGATAATGCCGGTAATGAATAGTACTTATGAGAGCATTACCGCTTGACTAATGATTTTCGAAAGGATATACTATAACATAATAATTATCAGTAAATCGATGCTGTAATGTATGGGGTGAGCGGATGATCTACAAAACATTTGCCGATCGACGGACCGGCGAAAAAACAGAGCTGTCTCAGCTGGGGTTCGGGGCTATGCGCCTGCCGCTTCTGCCGCAGCCCGACGGTGCGAGAGATATCAGCGCGATCGATGAAGCCGAGACCGAAGCTATGATCGATCTGGCTATAAAAAGCGGCATAAACTATTTCGACACTGCCTGGGGCTATCATCACGGACGTTCGGAGACGGTGCTGGGCAGGCTGCTCAGTAAATATCCCCGCAGTGAATGGTATTTGGCGGATAAATTTCCGGGTTATGATATCTCAAATATGTACCATGCACCGGAGATATTTGAGGAGCAGCTGAAACGCTGCGGCGTGGATTATTTCGATTTCTATCTGCTGCATAATGTCTGTGAGGCAAATATAGAGTATTATCTTGATGCTAAGCTTGGCATAGTCGCTTATCTGCTGGAACAGAAAAAGCAGGGAAGAATAAAACATCTCGGTTTTTCCTCACACGGAGAGCTGCCGGTATTGAGAAGTCTGCTGGATAAATACGGCGAAGTGCTGGAGTTCGGTCAGCTTCAGATGAATTATCTGGACTGGTCTTTCCAGAATGCAGAAGGGCAGCTGGAGGAACTGCGAAAGCATTCCATCCCTTTGTGGGTAATGGAACCTCTGCGGGGAGGAAGTCTGGTAAAGGTGGATGAAGAGCATGAGAAGGCACTGAGGGAGATTCGTCCCTATGAAGAGCCTGTCGGCTGGGCGTTCAGATTTGAACAGACGCTGCCAGAGACGACAGTCGTATTATCCGGGATGTCCTCGCTGGAACAGCTGAAGCAGAATATCATGATCTTCGGTGAGGAAAGACCTTTGGCCGGAAATGAGTGGTCGGCGCTGCAAAAGATAGCCCGTCTGATATTGGAACGTGACACTCTTCCATGTACGGGATGCTGCTATTGCATGAAATACTGTCCGCTGGAGCTGGATATACCGAAACTGCTGGGATTATATAATGAACATACTTTTTCGGGAGGAGGTTTCCGTGCGCCGATGGCGGTCGGTGCTTTGCCGCCGGACAAGCGTCCTTCGGCATGCGTTAACTGTCACAGCTGTGAGGCCGTCTGTCCGCAGAAGCTGCCTATTTCTGATACTATGGAGAAGTTTGCTTCACTGCTGGGGAAAAAATAAGAGGTGAAGAAAAATGGCGTACGATCCTCATTCCATGGATGCTGATGATTTTATAAGCGATCAGGAGATCATGGATACGCTGGCATATGCCGAGGCGCATAAAAATGATAAGCAGCTGGCTATGTCTCTGCTGCAAAGGGCAGAGGATTGCAAAGGGCTGTCCCATCGTGAGGCAGCGCTGCTTCTGGCCTGTGATCTGCCGGAGGTCAATGAGGCGATCGAGAAACTGGCGATCAGGATCAAAGAGAAGATATACGGACGGCGTATAGTTATTTTCGCACCGCTCTATCTGTCAAATTATTGCATCAACGGATGCACCTATTGCCCGTATCATATCGTAAACCATCATATCAGCCGCAAAAAGCTGACACAGGAGGATATCGCCTCCGAGGTAGAAGCTCTGCAGGATATGGGACATAAACGGCTGGCGATCGAGCTGGGAGAAGATCCGCAGCACAACCCGCTGGAATACGTTCTGGAGAGCATAGACACTATCTACAGTATCAAAAATAAGAACGGCGCCATCCGCAGGGTCAATGTGAATATCGCGGCGACTGACGTGGATAGCTTCCGCAAACTGAAGGAAGCAGGTATCGGCACGTATATCCTGTTTCAGGAAACATATAATAAGCAGAGCTATCAGCAGCTGCATCCGTTCGGACCCAAAAGTGACTATGCATGGCATACCGAAGCGATGGACAGAGCGATGGCCGGAGGTATAGATGACGTAGGTCTGGGCGTTCTGTTCGGACTGGAAATGTACCGCTACGATTTTACCGGTCTGCTTATGCATGCTGAGCACCTGGAAGTCGTACACGGAGTAGGCCCGCATACCATCAGCGTGCCGCGGATCTGTCCGGCTGAAGATATCAGGCGCGAGGATTTTGCCGATGCCGTTCCAGATGATATTTTCACTAAGATCGTGGCGCTGATACGAATAGCCGTTCCGTATACCGGTATGATAATCTCGACCCGTGAATCTCCGAGGGTCAGGGAAAAAGTTTTGAGGCTGGGGATCTCTCAGATAAGCGGCGGTTCGCGTACCAGTGTCGGCGGTTACGCGGAACCTGAGGATGAAGAGGATAATTCGGCCCAGTTTACGGTAAGTGATACGCGTACTCTGGAAGAAGTGATCGCCTGGCTGCTGAAAATGGGTTATATCCCCAGTTTCTGTACGGCCTGCTATCGGGAAGGACGAACCGGTGATCGTTTCATGTCTCTGGCAAAGAGCGGTCAGATCGTTAACTGCTGTCAGCCCAACGCTTTGCTGACTCTCAAGGAGTATCTTGAGGATTATGCTTCTCCGGCAGTCAGAGAGCTGGGCGAAAAAGTAATCGCTGCTGAGCTGGATAATATCAGCAACCTGCGGATCAGAGAACTTACCGAGGAAAAGCTTGCTCTGATCGGGGTGGGGCAAAGGGATTTCCGTTTTTAGCGGGATCGATGTATTGCAGGATCTTGCGTTATTCAGTAAAAAGGTTAATTAAATCAGTTTTTTTATCAGGCCTTCAAGCGTTTGCGCGAAGGCCTGATCCTGTACAGGGGTTCGTTTGGCGGGCCCTTTGGTCCGCCCGCCGTGCCGGCGGATCTTGCGCATCGTATGCCGGGAAAGCAGAAGAC
>JAZPYJ010000005.1:0-9696 GCA_045544075.1 Thermoanaerobacteraceae bacterium | reverse complement strand
TCCAGTACCATGGTTAAAGCCGGTGTTTATCTGATCCTCAGATTAGCTCCTGCTTTCTATCTTACCAATTTAAGCACTTTAGTTGCAATAGTAGGCGGAATAAGCTTTGTTGCAGGTTCTGCACTGGCTATCAGTCAGAGCAACGGTAAGAGGATACTTGCTTATTCAACTATTGCCAACTTAGGCTTGATTATCGTCTGCGCCGGCTTGAACACACCGCTGGCAATTGCAGCCGGTATAATCCTGCTTTCATTCCATGCTATTTCCAAGGCTCTCCTCTTTATGTGCGTCGGTCAGACCGAACATTCAGTAGGCAGCAGAGATCTGGAAGATATGTATGGACTGATCAATAAATTCCCGGTATTGACTGTTATTACCATTATCGGTATTTTAACGATGTTACTGCCTCCTTTCGGCGTACTGGTTTCCAAATGGGCTGCAGTTGAAGCAGCTTCAACCAACCCGATAATTTTGATTCTCCTTGCTTTGGGCAGTGCATTGACGATGGTTTACTATTCAAAATGGTTAGGCAAACTGATCGGCGGTGTTCCGAGCTGGAAGAACAATCAGGAACATTGTGCTCCGCTGGTATATGCTCCGCTGGCACTTTTAGCTGCTTCAGCAGTTGTCTTATCATTTGTTATCGCTCCTTACGTAACCAATTTTATTGCTCCTTACGTTCAAGGTGCTTATGGTGATCCCGGTCTTACCGGTCAGGGATTATCACTGGTCGGTTCCATCGGAACATTCAATCCGATTTATATCTATGCAGTATTATTATTGTTCTTTGTTCTGCCTCTGTTCACCAAACTCAAACCTGAACAGATTCAGGAACCGTATATGTGCGGTGAAAACTATGTGGAAGGCAGCAACGTTAGTTTCAAGAGCACAGTTGATGCTCCTGTAAACGTAAGTTTTGGAAGTTTTTATCTTACTAAGGCTTTGGGTGAAGGAACCCTTAAAGTATGGATTAATGGTATAGCTATCATTAGTCTTGTAGCCTTATTTGGGGTGGTGTGGTTATGATGACAGACTTAACTTTTGCTCAATCTTTGATAATTGCTATTGTAACCGTAATTGTAACTCCGATCCTTGGTGCTTTCCTTTATGGTTGTGACAGAAAAATATCCGCCAGAATGCAGAATAGACAAGGCCCTCCGATCATTCAGCCGTTCTATGATGTATTTAAACTTTTAGGCAAAGAGAAGAAAGCGGTCAATGCCGGACAGATCGCCTGCGCATTCGCTTATCTGGCTTTCGCTATGGCAGCAGTTGTAATGCTGGTCCTCGGCCGCGACTTACTGATGATCACTTTCGTAATCGCTTTCGCCGGCGTGGCTATCATCATGGGTGCTTCCGCAGTGCCGTCTCCATATTCTCATTTGGGTGCACAGCGTGAGATCCTGCAGATGCTTGCTTATGAACCGGTACTGATCTTAATGGCAGTAGGTTATTATCTCTGCAACAAGATTGAATTTGCTGATCCTAGTTTCATGGTTGCCAACGTATTCGACATGAGCCTTCCTCTGATCGCTTACATGCCGCTGATCTTTATTGCAATGCTCTATGTCGGTACTATTAAAATGAGAAAATCTCCGTTTGATATTTCCGGCGGCGGTCATGCTCATCAGGAGATCGTTAGAGGTATCCTGACCGAGTATTCAGGTCCTTACCTGGCTATCTGCGAGATCACTCACTTTGTTGAAACCGTATTCGTTTTATTGCTCATCACTATGTTCTGGGCCAATACTATCTGGGTCGGTATCCTGCTCGCATTGGTTTGCTATTTCTTTGAAATCGTTTGCGACAACATCTTCCCACGTTTGACTTGGAAATTCTTATTGGAAAAATGCTGGGTCTTTGCCGTTGGCATTAGCTTGATTAATGTTGTATGGCTGTATCTGGCAAGCTTATAGAAGAGGGGGTTAAAAAATGGCCATTACCAAAACTGCTTTATTAAAATCGCCTTGGGTCGTTCATTTTGATTGCGGCAGTTGTAACGGTTGCGACATTGAGGTTTTAGCGTGCTTAACTCCCGTTCACGATGTTGAGAGATTTGGTATTGTCAATATGGGAAATCCGAAACACGCTGATGTTCTGTTAGTAACTGGTACTGTAAATAGAAGAAACCAAAGAGTTTTGAAAAACGTTTATGATCAGATGCCTGCTCCTAAAGCAGTTATCGCGATCGGCGCCTGTGCCTGCACCGGTGGTATCTTCAGAGATTGCTATAACGTATTGGGCGGCGTAGACAAAGTTGTGCCGGTTGATGTTTATGTTCATGGCTGTGCAGCTAAACCTGAAGCGATCATTGACGGTGTTGTTGAAGCTCTGGGCAAAGTTAAAAAAGTATTAGGCGCTTAATTTGTCCCAAATTCACTGCGATTGTTAATGAAACTAGTTAATTAGGAGGTGGATAGTTTTGCTGCCAAACGAAATACAAATTCCTGCAATCGGTCTGTTGGCTAAAGTAAAGGAATT
Source organism: Thermoanaerobacteraceae bacterium (assembly GCA_045544075.1). GTDB lineage: Bacteria > Bacillota > JAZPYJ01 > JAZPYJ01 > JAZPYJ01 > JAZPYJ01. Next base: position 7,215 of record JAZPYJ010000005.1, on the reverse strand, counting down.
AGACGACAACGGATATCGGTTCGTAACTGCCAGCTGCGTTCAGACCGATACCGGTTTTGATATCATTTATCATTTTGATAAAGACTTTGAATTATACAACGTACGTATCAGCATTGCTCCAGATGAAGAAGTAACCAGTATTTCAGGTATTTACTTCTGTGCTTTGCTGGTAGAGAACGAGATCCAGGATCTCTTCGGAATCAAATTTGCAGGTTTAGCTCTGGATTTAGGCGGACATATGTACCTGGTTGAAGATGCAGAACCAGCTCCATTTGCCAAACCTTTCCCAGCAGCTGAGGAAAAAGGAGGGGAATAGTTACATGGCTAGAACAATAGTTCCATTCGGTCCCCAGCATCCTGTTCTTCCGGAACCGCTTCAATTGCAACTGGTATTAGAAGATGAAACTGTTGTACAGGCGTTACCTGCTATTGGTTACGTTCATCGGGGATTGGAAAAATTAAGTGAGAAAAAAGATTTTAATCAGATGGTTCATGTTGTAGAGAGAGTATGCGGTATCTGCAGCTTCCAGCATGCTATGTCTCTCTGCACAGCGGTTGAAGATATTTTCGGCCTGGAAGTTCCTGATCGCGGCAAATTATTGAGAGTAGTATGGGGCGAGACCCATCGTGTTCACAGTCATCTGTTATGGTTAGGTTTATGGGCAGATGCTCTCGGATTCGAAAGTTTGTTCATGCAATGCTGGAGAATCAGGGAAATGGTTATGGATATCATGGAAATGACAGCCGGCAACCGTGTTATCGTTTCTACCAATGTTATCGGCGGTGTCCGCAGAGATATCAGCAATGAAACTCTTGATGATCTTCTTAAGATCATGGACAAAGTAGAAGCTGATACAGAAGCATTAAGAGCTGCTTTCCTGGATGATTATGCCATGAAAGTAAGATCATGCGGAGTTGGATATCTGACCAAGGAACAGGCTTATAAATTAGGCTGTGTAGGACCTATGATCAGAGCTTCAGGCTGGGCTATCGACATGAGAATGACCGGCAAATATGCCGGCTACAGCATGCTTGATTTTGAACCGATCGTTGAAACTGACGGCGACTGCTGGGCAAGAACAGCCGTTCGTTTCCGTGAGACCTTACAGGCTATCGATCTTATCAGACAGGCTGTTGCTAAAATCAAAAAGCTTGAAGACAATGCAATTCTGGAAAAACCAAAAGGATTCCCGAAAGGTGAAGCTGTTGCAAGAATCGAACAGCCTCGCGGTGAATGCACATATTATGTTAAAGCTAATGGCACTAAATATCTGGAAAGAGTTCGTATCAGAACTTCTACATTTGCCAATATTCCTTCGCTGCTGGCTATGCTGCCGGGATGCCAGATGGCAGATGTTCCTGCATTAGCATTGACGATTGACCCGTGCATCAGTTGTACAGAAAGATAAGTAGTTAACTGCTACCACCTTAAAAAGAAAAGGGGGGTTAAATAAACATGTTTGGAATGTTAGGTCATGTTCTTCATAACGTAGGTTCGAAACCGGCAACAAGACTGTATCCGTTCGAGACCAGAGAACCGTTTGCCAATGCAAGAGGACATTTGGTATGCGATATCGATAAATGCATTTTCTGCACACTTTGCGATAAAGTATGTCCGTCAAATTGTCTGAAGGTTGACAGAGTCAACAAAACATGGGATCTTGACCCGTATGCATGCATTGTTTGCGGTGTTTGCGTTGAAAATTGCCGTAAAGACGCTCTGCATCTTGAGTTAACTCATACCCAGGTCGTACAGGAAAAGAAGAATCTTGTATATACCGGTCCTCAGGATGAAGCAGGAGTCGAATAATCATTAGATTGATCACAGAATAGAAGGGAGGGACAAAAGGATGCATGAAATGTCGCTGATTGAGAGAGTCGTCGGTACGATCGAAGAGAGTGCCCGTGAGCAGGGCATTACGAAAGTAACCAAGGTTAAGCTGGTTATCGGGAAACAGAAACAGGCTTTACCTGATGCCATGCAGATGGCGTTCGAATCTTTTCTTGATCAGGCACCTTTTGTCCCCGAATCTGTTCTGGAAATCGAGGAGAAAGAGATTGTTCTTCGCTGCAATGAATGCAGCAACGAGTATACTCCCCAACGGGAATATGATTATCGCTGCCCGTCATGTAAAAGCGGCAATGCGATATTTATTCACGGACGTGAGTTTTATATAGAGTATTATGAGGGTGATTAGGAGGTAATATCAATGCAGGTTCGTTTGGAGAAAGATATTCTTAACAGCAACAATAATATAGCCGAACAGAACAGACGATTACTCGCCCAAAATAATATTTTTGCGATCAATTTATTGAGTTCTCCCGGCTCCGGGAAAACTTCAATTTTGGAAAAAGCTTTGGAAAAGCTCGATGGTTTTTTTCAGGTAGCTGTGATCGAGGGAGATCTGGCTACTACCAGAGATGCGGAAAGAATAGCGGCTAAGGGTGTTTCTGCGCTGCAGATAAATACCAGAGGAGCCTGTCATCTGGATGCTAAAATGATTTCAGATGCTTTGGAGCATTTTGATCTATCACAGATCGATCTGTTGATTATTGAAAATGTCGGCAATTTGGTCTGTCCTACCGATTTTGATCTCGGTGAAGATAAAAGAGTAACTGTATTAAGCATTACCGAGGGTAATGATAAGATCGTTAAATATCCGGCAAGTTTTATTGAAACTGATTTGCTTTTGCTTAACAAAATCGATTTATTGCCGTTCACGAATTTTGATATGAAGATGTTTGAAGAAGATTTGCAGAAGGTTAATGCCGGATTGCAGTTCATTCCTGTTTCGGCAGTGAAGGGCGAGGGGGTCGACCAGTGGATCCAATGGCTGAAAGACAATGTGGCAGCCAAGAAACAGCAAGACTGAAGAACGATGATCATACTATCCGTATCAGCATACTGATCTCGGGGATCGTTCAGGGTGTCGGTTTTCGTCCTTTTGTTTATCGTATCGCTCAGGAATCGGGAATTAAAGGCTGGGTGTTGAATTCTGCTGCCGGTGTCGTTATTGATGCTGAAGCGACAGAAAAGCAGCTGGCTGATTTTATTTTTGAACTTGAAAACAATCCTCCGCCGTTGGCGAGGATAAAATCTATAGAGAAAAAAAGACTGGAAAATCTGTGTGGATATCTGGATTTCAGGATAAGACTAAGTGATCAGGTGGCCGAAAAAAAAGTTTTGGTGCCGCCTGATGTTGCTATATGCAGGGATTGTTTGACTGATATAAAAGACCGCAATGATCGTCATTTTAACTATCCTTTTACTAATTGTACGAATTGCGGACCTAGATTCACGATCGTCAGAGATCTGCCTTATGATCGTGCTCAGACTTCGATGGCTGCATTTCCTATGTGTGACGAGTGTGCTGCGGAGTATGATTCACCGGAAGATCGCCGGTTTCATGCTCAGCCTGTTGCCTGTCCTCATTGCGGACCGCATATCTGGATGGTAAACAGCCGGGGAGATAAACTGCGGGGCAACTGGCAGGATCAGTTCCATCAGGCGATCAATAGCGGACAGATAGTTGCTTTGCGAGGATTAGGCGGGTTTCATCTCATTTGTGATGCTTTTGATCAGAACGCGATAGAACGTTTGCGGGACCGAAAGAAACGTCCGGCCAAACCCTTTGCCGTAATGGTCAGAGATATTGAAACTTTGAAAAAATATTGTGTGGTAAGCGAAAAGGAAGCCAATCTGATATCCGGTCCGGCTGCGCCTATCGTTTTGCTGAGACTGAAGGCGGAAGCAAATTTACCACTTTCACTGGCTCCCGGTCTGCAGAGCCTGGGCGTTATGCTTCCTTATACACCGTTGCATTGTATGCTATTTGATGATAATACAGAAATGCTGATCATGACCAGCGGCAATAAAAGCAACATGCCTATCTGCAAGGATAATGATGAAGCGTTTGATCAATTATCTGAAATCGCTGATGTTTTTCTGCTGCACGATCGGGAAATAGTTAATAGGGCTGACGACTCTGTAGTACGCATTATCGGTTCCCGTTTGCAGTATATACGGCGTTCACGCGGATATGTTCCTCTTCCGATCGAAATACCGGCGGGAGAGGACAAAGTGAACATTATGGGTGCCGGCGGCGAAATGAAAAATGTTTTTTGTCTGCTTAAGGGCAGACAGGCCTTCATGAGCCAGCATATAGGGGAGATGGGAACCAAAGAAGCGCTGGATAATTATCAATACAGCTGTTCCAATTTTCAAAAACTGATCGATTGTTCCCCTTCGATCGTCGGGTATGATATGCATCCCGTATATCAGGCCTCCAACTATGTCGAACGAATGGATTGGCTATACAAATATCCTGTTCAGCACCATCATGCTCATTTAGCATCATGCCTGGCGGACAATGATCTGAATGAAACAGTTATCGGTGTGATTATGGATGGAACGGGATACGGAACAGACGGAAGGATCTGGGGCTTTGAACTTCTGACCGGTAATTATAATGATTTTCAGCGTCATTATCATTTGCAATATATTCCTCTTCCCGGGTCTGACCGGGCTGTTCGCAAAAACATTCTGACTGGTTACTCCTGGCTTAGGAAAGCATATAATGATGATGCCCGGGAACTGGCACGGGATTTATGGCCGGAGCACATTCAGGAATTGCAGATAGCAGATCAGATGATAAAAGGGAATATCAATTCACCGCTGTGTTCCAGTGCCGGAAGATTATTCGATGCTTTATCAGCGATAAATAATATTTGTTTGGAAAACACTTATGAGGGTCAGGCTACTGTGGAGATGGCGGAAACGATTCTGGGAATGGAATCAGAAAACTCCTTAACTGATTGTTATCGATATATAATAACTGATGATGAGATCAATCTGGAGCCTATGATCAGAGAAGTTGTTGAAGATATAAAACAGGGGACGGATCGGCAGCATATCGTTCTGAAGATCCATGAAACATTAGTATCTGTTATAAAAGATTGTGTTGTGCAGATCAGTGAAGCTACTGATTTGAAAACAGTGGTTTTATCAGGAGGCGTTTTCCAGAATCTGTATTTGGCGGAGCGTGTTCCTTATGAATTGCAGAAGTGTGGTTTGAAAGTATTCAGCCATTGCCAGGTTCCGGCAAATGATGGCGGATTGGCATTGGGCCAGGCAGCGATTGCTTATTGGAGGTGGAAGAATCATGTGTGTGGCAGCACCGGGACAGGTTTTAAAGATCAACGCTGAGGAACAGACAGCAACTGTTAGTTATTTCGGTACTGAAAAAAATGTAAGCATTTATCTGGTACCTGACGTTAAGATCAATGACTGGGTCTTAGTTCATGCCGGGGAGGCATTGCAGATAATGGACGAAGAAGAGGCCAAGGAAACCATGGAAATATGGGAGGAAATATATGATGCCGCAATGGACTAGATTCAAGGATCCGGTCATTGGCCAGGAAATGGTGAAGGTACTGCAGCAGAAACTGGCAGCTACAGTTGAACAGGTAGGGCACAGGCTTCGTTTTATGGAAATTTGCGGTACTCATACGGCAGTGATTTCCCGCTATGGATTGAGAGGATTATGTGCGGATTATCTGGATCTTTACAGCGGACCGGGCTGTCCGGTTTGCGTAACCGATTATTCGGATATGGATAAGATAATCGAATATGCCAAGCAGCCCGATGTTATTCTGGCTGTGTTCGGTGATATGATAAGGGTACCGGGCAGTTATTCAACATTAATGAAAGAAAAAGCCGAAGGGCGTGACGTTCGTATCGTATATTCACCTTTGGACAGCCTGAAAATCGCTGAAGATAATCCTGAAAAACTGATAGTTTTTGTCGCGATTGGCTTTGAGACAACAATGCCCGCAATAGCAAGCGGCTTGCAAAGGGCTATCCTCAAAGGTCTGAACAACTATACGATCCTTTGCCTGAATAAAGCTACCCCTCCGGCAGTAATGACTCTGCTGCCGGGACTCCGGGAAAATTATGACGGATTTCTGGTGCCGGGGCATGTCAGCGTAGTTACAGGAGTAAAGCCCTGGGAGTTTTTTTCGGAGGAAGAGAAACTGCCTGCGGTCGTTACCGGGTTCGAACCTATCGACTTGGTTTCAGCACTGATATTTCTTGTCGATCATATCGGTCAAAAGACCAAGGTTGCCAATTACTATGCCCGTACGGTGAAATATGAAGGCAATGTTCATGCGCTTGAGATAATGGATAAATTCTTTGAGCCGTGTGATGCGATGTGGCGCGGACTTGGGGAGATTCCCGTCAGCGGTTATCAGCTGCGTGAGGATTACAGTCAATATGACGCTGAAAAGCGTTTGCCGGTCGCTTTGCCCCCGGTAAAAAAGCCTGCGGGATGTCGTTGCGGAGAGCTGCTGATGGGGAAGATAATCCCGTTTGATTGTCCTTTATTCGGGAAAGTCTGCACACCGTTGAATCCGATCGGTCCGTGCATGGTTTCCGGTGAAGGTTCTTGCGCAACATATTATAGATATGAACGAAAGGAGTAAGTAAGGGAAATGGAAAAGGTTTTATTGGCTCACGGTGATGGCGGCAAATTAATGCACCAGATGATCGAAGATTTATTTGTTCAGGAGTTCAGCAATCCGGAACTTGATGATTTAAATGATGCTGCCCATGTAACCGTAGAGAAAGGTAAAATAGCCATTTCTACAGATTCCTTTGTGGTCAAACCGGTATTTTTCCCCGGCGGTGATATTGGCAAGCTGGCAGTCTGCGGAACGGTTAACGATCTGGCCGTAAGCGGAGCAGTGCCTCAGTATCTGACCAGCGGTTTTTTGCTGGAGGAAGGTTTTGATTACAGTGAACTGCGTGCTATCGTTAAATCTATGGCTGCAACTGCCCGCAAATGCGGTGTTAATATAATAACCGGAGATACCAAGGTAGTGGAACGCGGCGGATTGGATAAGATCTTTATCAATACGGCCGGCGTGGGTTATGTTCCGGAAAACCGGCGATTAGGCTACAGCAGAATCAAGCCGGGCGACGTGGTAATGATCAACGGCGGTATCGGTGAGCATGGAACAGCTATTCTATCCAAACGGGCAGGAATCGAATTTGAAACGGTGATCACCAGTGATTGCTGTCCTCTGAACGGGTTGATCGGTATGCTGATGGATAGATTTGCCGACAGTATCAGATTCATGAGAGATCCCAGCCGCGGAGGTCTGGCGACAACGATAAAAGAAATCGCTTTATCAGCTGATAAAGTCGGATCGTAG
>JAZPYJ010000004.1:0-4046 GCA_045544075.1 Thermoanaerobacteraceae bacterium | reverse complement strand
GCTTTCGTGCTGGGGAAATTTACGGAGGAAGAACAGACTGTTCTGGAACAGGCTGTGATGAACAGTACGGAAGCAGTAAAGATATGGGCGGCGGAAGGCTTTGAAAAAATGCAGCTTTATGTGAATAATCTTAACGCGGTGCCGGCTGAGGAGAAGCCGGTTGAAGAGGCAAAGGATGAGTGAGATAAACGCAATAGGTCTGCAGCTGGAACAGCTGGAGAGCCTGCGCAAAACAGCGGAAAATATAAGCAAAGGTGTCAGACAGCAGCTGATCAGCGGTCTTAATCCGTTCATTCGTGATATTTATATCATGCATCTGGCGGCAAATTATCTGCCGCGCGGATCAGAACGGAGCAGACCGTTTTTGCTGCTTGCGGCGGATGATTATAAAGCCGCTGTCTGGAAGCGTGAGCTGGAAAGATTGCTTCCCGGACAGGCGGAAGATCCGGAAAAAGCAGAAAATCCGCCCGCGATATATTATTATCCGGCAAGAGAGATAATGGGTTTTGAAACTTATGCCCGCAGCAACGAACTTACCGGACAATGTCTGCGGGCGGAAGCTGCGCTGCTCTCCGGCGAGCCTGCGATAATCGTTTCTTCGTTTGCGGCCCTGAGCCGCAAACTTTTTTCTCCGCAGTGTTTTGACGATCATTCTATGCTGATCGATACGGACAGCATCATCGATACAAAAACTCTGGCCGGGCGTCTTGCAGACTGCGGCTATGAACGGATGGACCTGGTGGAAAACGCCGGACAGTTCAGCATCAGGGGAGGGATAGTTGATATATTCCCCTTTGATCTAGATAAGCCAGTGCGTATAGAACTTTATGGTGATGAGGTCGACAGTATCAGATCTTTTGATGTCGACAGTCAGCGGTCACTGTCTGAGATCACGGAGATAGTTATCCGTCCGGCGAGTGAGCTGCTGCTGAACGCAGAAAAGCTGAAGGATGCCGGGGAGCGGGTGCTTGCCGATCACGATCATCAGATCAGAACGCTGCAGAAAAAAGGCAGAGCGGAAGCGGCGGAAAAATGCCGCCGGCGCCGTGAGTATATGGCGGAATTATTTTCCGCAGGCGTGACCGATCAGAATTTTGAGGATTATACTTTTTATTTTCTGGATAAAGATGATCTGTGTCTGCTTGATTATCTGCCGCCGCAGGCGGTAATAATTCTGGATGAGCCGCTTAGGCTGCAGGAAAGTGCCGAGGACTGCGTCAGGGAAAGAAATGAGATATTGGGTCAGATGATAGAGCAGGGCAATGTCCTGCCCGCTCAAGCGGCCAATTATCTTGACTGGAACGCTCTGCTGAAAAAGATACTGACCCGGCAGATGATCAGTTTTTCCCTGCTTATGCGGCAGCCTTCTTTCGTTAAGCCTTCGGAGATCGCGACTGTGCAGTGTGCCCGTATGAATGATTACCGCGGCAGCTGGCAGGTCTTTTCGGCTGAGATCGATCAGATGCATGAGCGAAAAGAAAAGATCATGCTGGTGATGAGCAATGATGACGCCGCGCGCAATCTGCAGCACCTGCTGCGGGAAGACGGCCGGGAAGTAAGTCTGATTTCCGGATTGGACAGGCCGCTCTTACCGGGGGAGACAGTTATTATCAATGGGCTGATCAGCGAAGGATTCGAATTGCCGCAGGCAAAGCTGGCGGTTATTACCGAGCGGAATATATTCGGAACGCGTCATGCCCGTGATGAGCGGAAAACCAAGAAGGAACAAAGCAGTGTGCAGAGCCGCGGCCGTTCCGGCAAAAAAAAGAGAGCGGCCCGCGGACAGGAGCAGACGGCTGTTTCCGGTCTGGATATGTTTGCCGATCTGCAGGCGGGCGATTACGTTGTGCATAATGTGCATGGCATAGGACGCTTTCAGGGCGTAAAGACGATGGAAGTACAGGGACAGCGCAAAGATTATCTGTCCATTCAGTACGCTGGAACTGATCATTTATATCTTCCTGTCGAGCAAATGGATCTGATCCAGAAATATATAGGATCCGAAGAGGGAAATCCCCGCTTGTCAAAGTTCGGCGGCAAAGAGTGGAGCAGAGTCAAACAGCGGGTAAAAGAATCCCTGTTGAAAATGGTCGGTGAGTTGGTCAAACTGTATGCTGAACGATCGCAGGTGCAGGGCGTCAGTTTCCATGACTCTCCTGAGTGGGAAGCTGAGTTTGCCGCTGCTTTCCCGTTTGAAGAGACCGACGATCAGCTGCAGGCGATAGATGAGATCTTTGAAGATATGAAATCGCCGAGGCCTATGGACCGTTTATTGTGCGGGGACGTAGGCTACGGGAAGACCGAAGTGGCTATGAGAGCTGCTTTCCGGGCGGTGATGAACGGGAAGCAGGTCGCCGTGCTCGTACCGACGACTATTCTGGCCCAGCAGCATTTTAATAATTTCAGCGAGCGTTTTGCCCCGTTTGGCGTAAATGTCGGGCTGCTGTCCCGTTTCAGAAGTCCTGCGGAACAGAAACAGATCAGAGAACAGCTGTCTGCCGGAGAAATGGACGTAGTGATCGGTACGCACGGACTGCTGAGCGATAAAGTAAAGTTTAAGGAGCTGGGACTGCTGATCGTTGATGAAGAACAGAAATTCGGAGTCAGCCACAAGGAAAAAATAAAGCAGATGAGGGTGAACGTCGATGTGCTGACACTGACGGCTACGCCTATACCGCGTACTTTGAACATGGCGCTGACAGGGATACGTGCCATGAGCACACTGCAGATGCCTCCGGAGAACAGACTGCCGGTGAGAACCTTCGTTACGGAGGAAGACCCAGCTCTGATCAGAGAAGCCATTACCAGAGAGCTGAGCCGTGGAGGGCAGGTATATTATGTAAGCAATCGCGTTCAGGGGATCGAGAGTAAGGCCGAATGGCTGAGACAGCTGGTGCCGGAAGCAGGTTTTGTCGTTGCTCACGCGCAGATGGACAACAAAATGCTGGAAAATATAATGCTGTCGTTTATGCAGGGTGAGTATGATGTACTGGTCTGCACCACTATCGTGGAGAACGGTCTGGATATACCCAACGTCAATACATTGATCGTGTCGGATTCCCAGCAGCTCGGGCTGGCCCAGCTCTATCAGTTGCGCGGCAGAGTCGGACGCAGTTCTTCGCAGGCTTACGCATACTTTACTTTTGACCGGGACAAAGTTCTTAATGAAAACGCCGAAAAGCGGCTGGAGGCGATCCGTGAATTTACCGAATTCGGTTCCGGCTTCAAGATAGCCATGCGCGATCTGCAGATCCGCGGATCAGGCAATGTTCTGGGAGCGGAACAGCATGGACAGGTGGCGGACGTAGGGTATCATATGTATGTGAAGCTGCTGGAGGAAGCTGTACAGGAGGCAAAGGAAGCCAAACAGGCAGAGACAGAGGAACAGCCTCAGTCAGATGAGCGGAATACAGAACAGACCGGCCGGAAAGGCGACAACAGTAAGCAGAATGATGACCGGGAGCATCAGGATACGTTGCAGATCCCGCAGACGACGATAGATCTGAATATAGATGCTTTTATAGATGCGGATTATATCAGCGACAGCATGCAGAAAATAATCATGTATAAAAAGATCGCGCAGGTCACATCAAAGGAGGATATAGAGGAGATAGCTGATGAGCTTATCGATCGCTACGGTGATCCGCCTCCTTCGGTGAGCAATCTGCTGCGTATCGCCGGGCTGAAGCTGACAGCTGCCGGATATAATATCAGATCTATCGTGTACAAGGGAAATGAACTGATCATCGGCTTTGACGCTGCTGATCTGCCTTCGGGAAAAGCTTTGGCTCTGCTGAGCCGCAGCTTTCCGCGTTCGCGGTTTGTTTCTCCCGACAATTCGGGAAGGACGGAAACGGATGTTCTGCAGTTCAGATTTCAGACAAACCGTTCAGACAGCAAAACTATCCTGAAGGAGATCAGCCGGTTGTTCAGGTGTCTGGACAGTGAGCAGCAAAATGATTGAAAAGATCGATGACCGTTTGATTTCACCAAAACTTCAATTAACAAAAGGTTTATATTGCAGGAATATTCTTCGTTTAAAGGAA
>JAZPYJ010000003.1:0-9196 GCA_045544075.1 Thermoanaerobacteraceae bacterium | reverse complement strand
TTAAATCCCTGAATTTCTATACGTTTAAGGCACAAAATAAATTTCCTCCGTATAATTGTATCCTGCGTTTATAAATTACGCCGGACTTATCGCACTATTTCCGCCATATCGATATCAGCAGCAGTATAGACTCTTCCGATTTGCCGGCCATCACAGGAGATCAGCAGCAACTGTCCTCTGTTCAGCTCAGGCACAGCAGTCAGCCTAACATCCAGCCGGGGCCAGTTTTTCCTTAAAAACAAAATATTGCTTTTCTTCTGTCCGTGCACCATCGACTGATCTTTTTCAGTATAACCTATCTCGATCAATCGGGTCTGCTTGCTGTCTGATCCCGTGATCTTCAGGCAATCAGCGATCGCTTTCTGCAGCAGCCAGCGATATATCCTGGCCTCCGCCAATTCGCGAAACGCCGGATGAAAAGGTCCGGCTATAATTCCCTGTTCATTTATTTCATCAGTAGGCTGCAGTCCTATGCGGATAACCTGGATCCCGTTCCTGCGGAACATAGTCAGCATAAGAGCTGAGATGTCTACAGCCTCCTCCAGATCCAGCGGCCGGTAATCACCTGAAGCATACTGATCAGCCAATTCTGTATTATCCACAACGAGCGTGGGATATATCCGTACAAAATCAGGCTTAAGTGCAATCACCTTTCTGGCTGTATCCATATCCAGATCACAGCTGTCCCCCGGCAGACCGATCATCAGCTGCAGACCCAGTTTAAAATCGTATTGTTTTATTAGGGTTACTGCTTCAGCCACTGCACCAGCCTGATAACCGCGACGGGATCTTTCCAGCACTCTCTGATCGAGCGACTGCACGCCTAATTCTATGACAGAAACTCCCAGCAGCTGCAACTGTTCCAGAATCGATTCCGATATATAATCAGGCCGGGTGGATATCCTGATCTCATCAAGCATTCCCTGTTTGCGAAACTCAAATGCAGGTTCAAGCAGTTCCTTCTGCAACCTGGCGGGAAGCACCGTAAAACTGCCGCCGTAAAAGGCTGCTTCGATGTGTATCCCTTCACCCCGAGGGATAGTCTCCAGATATTGCCCGATTATTTTTGTCACATCTTCTGCCGTCGGCTGCTTCTGCTGACCGGTTATCCGCGATTGATTGCAGTAAGAACAGCAGTATGGGCAGCCCAGACCCGGTATAAAAATCGGAATAATATAATTGCTTTTCATCGGCAGACCCGCCCGTTATTGTTCATCATCCGTTTTATTATGTACCGGCGATCTTTGTTCAGCCAATCGCTGCAGATAATTTCTGGCAGCGTGCTGCTCAGCTTCTTTTTTGGAACGGCCGCTGCTTTTGCTGACGACCTTTCCCTGTAATACCAGCCCTGCAGTAAATGTCTTATTATGATCGGGACCTTCTTCCTTGAGGATGGTATAGGAGACCTTTTCTGCACTCTTATGCTGAATATATTCCTGCAGTTCTGTTTTAAAATCACGATCATAGTCACCGGAAATGATATCATGCAATACAGGCTCTATACAGCGGATAATAAACTCCCGGCAAGCTTCCAGACCTCTGTCCAGAAAAACAGCTCCCAAAACAGCTTCGAATGCATCAGCCAGTATAGAAGAACGGCGCCGGCCGCCGCTCAGGATCTCTCCTTTGCCCATACTGATATAATTGCCGAGATCGAATTTTCTGGCCATCTTTGCCAGTGAGGCTTCGCATACCATCGCCGACCGCAGTTTGGTCAGTTCTCCCTCATGATATGCGGGAAAGCGTTTATATAAATATTCGCTTACCACCAGCTCCAAAACAGCATCTCCCAGGAACTCCATGCGCTGATTGTTTTCCGTTCCCGTACCGCCGCGCCGGGAATGTGTATCGCTCTTGTCTTTCCCGGAGGATGCTCCGGCGTGATCATTATCTCTTACAAAGGAGCTATGCGTCAGCGCAATATTAAGAAAAGACAGATCATTAAATTCAACTGCCATTTTTTGCGCAAATTCTTCCAGATGTTTTGACTTATCTAATTCCATCGTCTGCATATCTCCTTCGTTTTTTTTCTGCAAAAAGCTTTTGTTTACGGAAAATATAACGACAGACGGACGGATGATAAATATAAATTCCCTTCCGTCCGTCCTGAAATAAATCTCCGTCTATTAGTCCATCATTGATTACTGTTCATTGGTAATTTTCTTAATATATTCAAGGGCATCACCAATGGTTTTGATGTTTTCGGCATCTTCATCAGGAATCTCAACTCCAAATTCTTCTTCCAATGCCATGACCAGTTCAACGATATCCAGCGAATCAGCTCCCAGATCCTCAATAAATGCAGCATCCTTTTTCGCTTCGCTTTCATCAATGCCCAACTGTTCAACAATAATACCTATGATCTTATTTTCCAAATCCAACATTGTCACCTCCTTAACAGATACGATTTTGTATTAACTGCAAATAGAGTCTTCTGTATTATCATTCTCTGACAACTGGCCGCCCTTTACGCTGCATACATTCTGCCTGATCTGTCCTACCAGATCCTGCTCCACAGCTTCTGCCGCCACGGCGATCGAACGCTTTACAGCCAGCGCTTTGGAACTGCCGTGCGCTATGATAGAAACTCCGTTGATCCCCAGCAGAGGCGCCCCTCCATATTCCGCATAATCAATCTTCTTTTTCAGCGGTTTTAGCTTTTTATACATCATAGCCGCACCCAGGCTGGCCATTTTACTGTCAGAAAGCTCTTTTTTCAGGATTTCGACCAATGCGATCGCTAATCCTTCAGCTGTTTTTAAAACACAGTTACCGGTAAAGCCATCACATACCACCAGATCTACCGATCCGTTGAAAATATCCCTTCCTTCAACGTTTCCGATAAAATTGATATCCTGCTCTTTCAACAGCACATACGCTGCCTGTACCAGCTCATTGCCCTTGCTTTCCTCACTGCCGTTGCTCAAAAGTCCTATCCGGGGATTATCCATTCCCGCAACTTGACGGGCAAAAATATCCCCCATCAATGCAAACTGCAGCAGATTGTTCGGTTTGCTGTCTACCAACGCTCCCATATCGACGATATAGGTCCGGTCATCTGTATTGGGCAGGCTCCCCAGAATGCCCGGCCGGTCAATACCCCTGATGCGGCCCATTGCAAACAATGAAGCCGTCATAGCCGCTCCCGTACTGCCGGCAGAAACAACCGCATCCGCCCTGCCCTGCTTGACCAGTCTGTTTGCCACAACGATCGAAGAATCTTTCTTTTTATGCACAGCTGATGCCGGATGTTCGCCCATCTCAATAATCTCTGAAGCATGCTGCACTTCTATATTATCGGCAACCTTGCCTGAGGAATACTTTTTCAGCAGGCTTTTTACCGTATCACTGTCACCGACTAAAATAAGCTGACCGTCAAATTCTGGAGCAAATTCCGCAACACCCTTAACTATTTCATCAGGCGCATAATCACCGCCCATTGCATCGACCGCAATCCTCATCAACAGTCAGCCTCCTTTCCCGTTAGTATTATTTATCTGTCCGCTGTTAGATAAAACAGCGTTATTATCTTATTCCCTTTGTGCAATTAGTATATAATAAAAGGCCTGAATAATCAATAGAATTTTTATATCTTGTCTGACTCCCGTTTTAAGTAACGGTCCATCCGTAATATTATTTTTTTATATGAGATTATTATTTAATTATTAAGTTTGTGTTAACACAAATAAAGACATTCACCTGTCCGCAATGAATGTCTTTTTCAGTATTTTTTCATGATTATCAAACTCATTATTTTAGTTTAAAATATTAGTCAGACGAACTATTGTATTAAAATCGGAAATGGATAAGGCTTTGCGAGCTTTTTCCAAATATAATTTATGCTCCTCACCATTCCAGTCCTCTTCATTGCACCAGGTACACTGATCGGCATTTTCCGATATCGGACACATTGTACAGTGCAGTATTTCTGCTAACATTTTATCGTTGGGAAAAATGCTGTCTCTGAGTTCACTCATGCAGATCACTCCTTTAACTATTAATTTAAAATCACTATATAATAAATACAAACAACAGTATGATTTATGCTCACCTATGGTATTATAACACAATTGAAGACGATTGTATACACTTTTTTAAAAAATTTCGAACAATGTATACAATTTTTATTCTTTATCTTTTTCGTCTGCATCATGCATTTTAAGAATACCGTAAGCAAGACTGTCTACCAGAGAATGCCAGCTTGCTTCGATAATATTGGTCGATACTCCGACTGTTCCCCAGCTCTCTGCTCCGCAGGAAGTCTCATTCAAAACTCTGACGGCCGCCTCCGTGCCTGCGTTCTCATTCAGGACCCTGACTTTATAGTCGGTAAGCTTCATATCATTGATCTCCGGATAAAAATCAGCCAGCGCTTTGCGCAGAGCATTGTCCAGCGCATTTACCGGGCCGTTGCCTTCCGCTGCAGTATGAACATTTTTTTCTCCGACTTTCAGCTTTATGACCGCCTCCGAATAAATAGCGTTATCCGCCCGCATCTCCATAATAGTACGGAATTGTTCCAGTTTAAACGGTTCCTGATATTTTGCGTAAGCTTTGCGCAGCAGCAATTCCATAGACGCTTCTGCCCCTTCGAACTGAAATCCCTGGTGCTCCAGCTGCTTGATCTGATCAAGAATTTCTCTGGTCTTGCCGTCAGCGTTGGCATTCTCAGAAATATCCAGCTTCATCTGTTCGGCCATGTATCGCAGATTGCTGCTCCCGGCCAGTTCCGAGACCAGTACTTTTCGTTTATTGCCTACTTCTTCCGGATCTATATGCTCATATGTCAGAGGATTTTTCAGCAAAGCGCTTACATGGATCCCTGCTTTATGGGCAAAGGCACTGGAACCGACATAAGGCAGATAATTAGGAGGTGACATATTAGCCATTTCGCTTACAAAGCGGGAGACCTCCGTCAGCATTTTCAGATTCTCACGCGGCAGGCAATCCACTCCTTCTTTCAAAATAAGGTTGGGGATAACAGAGCACAGGTTCGCGTTGCCGCAGCGTTCCCCGTATCCGTTTATCGTTCCCTGGATCTGGACCGCTCCCCCATGATAAGCCATCAGTGAATTGGCTACCGCCAGTTCACTGTCATTATGAGCATGTATCCCCACCGGTACAGCGATCTGTTCCGTAACTTCCCTGACGACCTTGAAAACATAATCAGGCAGACTTCCTCCATTGGTATCGCATAATACTATCAGATCGGCTCCGCCTTTCCGGGCAGCTTTTATAGTTTGCAAAGCATACCCCGGATTGCTGCGATATCCGTCAAAGAAATGCTCGGCATCGTAAAAAACCTCCAGACCCTTTTCTTTCAAAAATGCAACTGATTCCTCGATCATCAGCAGGTTTTCTTCCAGCGATGTCTTCAGAGCTTCCAGGACCTGAAAATCCCAGCTCTTCCCGAACAGCGATGCTGTTTTCACTCCGCTGGCAAGTATTGCCTGCAGATTGCTGTCCTCACTTGTTATATGCCGCGGCCGGCGGGTCGAACAAAATGCTGTCAGTTTGCTGTTCTTAAATTCCAGCTTAGCTGCTTTACGGAAGAATTCGGCGTCTTTCGGATTGGATCCCGGCCAGCCTCCTTCAATAAAATGAATACCCAGCTTATCCAGGCGCAAAGCAATTTTGATCTTATCATCCGCCGAAAAGCTCACCCCTTCTCCCTGTGTGCCGTCCCGCAAAGTTGTATCATAAATTGTGACTTTGGGTAATTTATTGCTGGTAACCATTTTTTACACCTTTCCTCCGGCTAAAACAGCCTGAGCTATACAGAGCATCTTACTTACTGTTCTTCTATCTCGATACCGCTCAGCAGCATCGGTTCAACATTTTCATCCTTATCCACAAAACAATTGATCAATACGGGCCCTTCTGATCGCTCTGCCGCCTTCAGCGCCTCAGTTAATTCATTAAGATCGTTTACCGAATATGACGGAAAACCGAAAACATCGCCAAGCTTTTCAAACGCAGGTGTCAGAGAGAACTCAACCGCGAACTGATTCCCCTGATAGTATGTGTCCTGCAGCTGCCGTACCAGATTCAATCGCCCGTTATTGATGATCAGTATGACAAGCGGCAGATTATTCTCTGCTGCTGTCGCCAGTTCCGCCATATTCATCTGAAAACCGCCGTCACCGGTGACAACATATATCTTTTTCTTTTTTTCAGTCCCGAAACTTGCTCCGACTGCTGCCGGCAGGGCATATCCCATAGTTCCCAGTCCGCAGGAAGAAATAAATGTCCGCGGCAATGCAAACGGATAATACTGTGCCGTCCACATTTGATGCTGACCTACGTCAACCGCCAGAACTGCTTGTCCTGATGTTCTATCAGCCAATTCTTTTATTACCAGCTGCGGTTTGATAGTTTTGTTTTCTTCCGGCAAATCTTTGTTTTGCGGTTGGATCGTGTCATAAGAATATGGATATTTCTTCTGCCATTTTTTGATCTGCTCCAGCCATTTTAGTCTTTCTTTCTGATAATCGTCTGTTTTTTCCTGCAGGGCTTTCTGCGCCAGCGGAAGCATATCCCGTAAGATCGATCGCAGATCACCCACTATAGGCAGATTAACTGCGCGGTTTTTTCCTATCTCTGCCGGATCGATATCGACATGGATCACTGAAGCCTGTGGTGCGAATTTCGGCAGATCATTGGTGACCCGTTCATCAAAACGGCTTCCCAAAGCGATCAGACAATCACATTTAGATACTGCCAGATTAGCAGCACTGCTTCCATGGATGCCCAGCATGCCGAGCGACAGCTCATGCTTTGCCGGAAATGATCCCAAAGCCGAAAGGGTAACTGTTACAGGCACCTGCAGCAGTTCGGCTAATTTTTGAAGTTCCGCCTCCGCTCCCGACCTGATGATGCCGCCGCCTGCATAGATCACAGGTTTTTGAGATCGCAGGATCATCTTAACAGCATTAACTATTTGCTGATTGTGTCCTTTATAAGTAGGACGATAGCCGCGAAGTGTAAAAGAAGGAATACCGCTGAAATCGATCTCTGTTTCCGCAACATTTTTGGGAATATCGATCAGCACGGGGCCCGGACGTCCCGTAGAAGCAATGTGAAAAGCCTCTCCGATTACTCTCGGCAGCTCCTGCGCATTTTTTACGAGATAATTATGTTTGGTTATCGGCATAGTGATACCGGTAATATCAACCTCCTGAAAAGCATCAGTCCCGACATAACCGGTAGCAACCTGCCCAGTAAAAGCTACCAGCGGCACAGAGTCCATATATGCAGTTGCAAGCCCCGTGACCAGATTACAGGCACCGGGACCTGAAGTAGCCAGACAGACACCTGTCCTGCCTGTTACTCTTGCGAATCCGTCTGCAGCATGTGCTGCTGCCTGTTCATGCCTGACCAGGATATGCTGTATCCTGCTTTTTTGCAGAGCAGCATATAACGGAAGCACCGCGCCTCCCGGATAGCCGAAAATATATTTCACTCCAAGCTCTTCCAAAGAGCGCATGACCGCTTCGGCTGCTGTGATTCTTATTGATTTTTTATTGTCTGCGCCAGTTCTTTTGCCGGCTGTCCCCATCAATCATCAGCCCCCTCAGCGTTTATTTACCGTTATTTCCGCGAAGCATAGCCACTTTGCCTGTTCTGACTATTTCTTTGATACCATAAGGTTTAAGCGCCGCTTCGATCGCATTGATTTTACTGCTGTCACCGGTACACTCAATAATCAGCGTCTTCTGACCATAATCCACGATCCGTCCGCGGAAAATATCAACTATCTGCATAACTTCTGTCCTGACTTTGCTGTCTGCTTCCACTTTAATAAAAACCAGTTCTCTCTCGATGAATTGCTCTGAAGTGATGTCATTGATCTTAATAACATCGATCAGCTTATGCAGCTGCTTGGTTACCTGTTCCAGAATATTGACATCCCCTTCTACTACGATAGTCATATGAGAAACAGTCGGATCCTTGGTCCTTCCTACCGCTAAACTGTCGATATTATAGCCGCGGCGGCTGAACAAAGCCGCTACCCTGGCAAGAACACCCGGGTTATTTTCAACCAAAACACTGAAAGTATGATACATTTCTGCTTTGTTCCTCCCCTCCGCTTATCATATTCTGCGTATATTTTATGAGTTATTATTGATTATTATTTCTGTGATTCCCGATAAAAACCGGAAAGCAATTTTTTGCCCAGCTCTGTCATTTGCAAAACATTATCCGGTGCAGGCCCTCCGATAACATTTCTTTTAACCACACATTCTTCCAGGCTGATCGCTTTGTATATATCTTCCTCAAATACCGGTGAGAATTGCTGGAATTCTTCCAATGTCAGATCCTCCAGAGCTTTATTACTTTCCAGGCAATAAAACACCGCCTGTCCAACGATCGCATGCGCCTCACGGAAAGGTATCTGCTTCTTAGCCAGATAATCAGCCATATCTGTTGCATTAGTAAATCCCCCGCGGGCAGCCTGTTCCATATTATCCTGACGCAGTTTCATCGTTGCCAGCATCGGCGCAAAAACTTTAAGACATCCGTGAAGCGTATCGATCGCATCAAAAAGGGCGATCTTATCTTCCTGCATATCCTTATTATAGGCCAAAGGCAATCCTTTCATCGCAGTCAGCATCGCCAGCAGATCCCCGTAAACACGTCCTGTTTTGCCGCGAATCAGTTCAGCTACATCAGGATTCTTTTTCTGCGGCATTATACTGGAGCCGGTACTATAAGCGTCGTCAAGTTCCACAAACGCAAATTCAGCTGAAGACCAGAGAATTATTTCTTCACAAAAGCGGGACATATGCATCATGATCATGGATGCTGCCGCAATAAATTCTATAACGAAATCACGGTCGCTGACTCCGTCCAGACTGTTGCGGGTGATGTCAGCGAATCCCAGCTCACGGGCAGTAAACTCACGATCCAGAGGGAATGTCGTTCCCGCCAGAGCACCCGAACCGAGCGGCATTATATTCGTCCGCCCGAAGCAATCCTGAAGGCGCTGCAGATCACGCAGAAACATTTCAAAATAAGCCATCAGATGGTGACCGAAAGTGATCGGCTGTGCTCTTTGCAAATGGGTATAACCCGGAAGATAAACAGCTGCATATCGCTTCGCCAGTGCGAGCAGCGTCTCTTCCAGATCCAAAAGCTCTTTTGTCACTGATGATATTTCATGTTTAAGATACATACGGATATCCAGCGCCACCTG
>JAZPYJ010000002.1:0-8999 GCA_045544075.1 Thermoanaerobacteraceae bacterium | reverse complement strand
GGAAAAAGCTTGGCGGAGTTGGAATGGGCATTAGAGGATAAACTGATTGCTGCTTTAAAAAAGGTTGCGCCGGGGACTGCTCTGCGGGAGGGGCTTGAAAATATTCTGAGAGCTAAAACCGGCGGTTTGATAATGGTTTGTGACAGCGAAGAGGATAAGAGGATCGTTGAGGGCGGTTTCTTCATCAACGCTGCTTTCTCACCGGCAAATCTGTATGAATTGGCCAAGATGGATGGTGCGATCATTCTTAGTAATGACGCGGGACGTATTTTACAGGCAAATACACAGCTTGTTCCCCATTCAGAAATCGTTTCCCTGGAAACGGGCATCAGACATCGTACAGCAGAACGGGCTGCTAAAGATACAAAAGCTTTGATCATTGCTATCTCTCAAAGAAGAGGCGTGATAACCATTTATCAGGGATCTATAAAATATGTTCTGCGTGATCCCAGTGTTGTTTTGGTCAAGGCCAATCAGGCGATCCAAACGTTGGAGAAATATAAGGAAGTTTTGATCCTGTCCCTGAATAATCTGAGTCTTCTGGAATATGAAGATATGGTGATACTGGCGGATGTATGCAAAGCTGTTCGCCGGATCGAAATGGTGCGGCGGGTCGTGCACGAGTTAGAATTCTATTTAAGTGAGCTGGGTACGGAAGGCCGTATGATAAAAATGCAGCTGGACGAATTGATGGATAACGTTCAACAAGAAAGCAGCGGAGTGATCGATGACTATAAGCTTCAGGCTGATCGTAAAGCGGAGGATATTCTGGACAGCGTGAGCAGGATATCCAGTGAGGATCTGCCGGAACTGCATCAAATTGCCAGAGCATTAGGGTATACCGGCCAGGCGATCAACCTTGACAGCAAAGTATCCGCCAAAGGATGCCGTATTCTGAAAAAAATTCCGCGTCTGCCTGAACTGGTCGTACAGAATCTGGTGAATTCTCTGGGCAGTCTGAATGATATATTATCTGCTTCTCTGGAAAAACTTGATGAGGTAGAAGGCATCGGTGAAGTCAGAGCCAAAGCTATACAGACCGGGCTGAGGCGTTATCATGAGCAGCTTCTTTCTGAACAGCACATATAAATTTTTATAAAAAAATGCGGCAAAAATCCTGGTGCCGTATTTTTTATTGAAAAAATTTATTATTAATCGTTGACATACTGAGTAGTATATGTTAAAATTTAAACTTTTGTTTGACAGATAACTTGTTTTATGATATACTGAACAAAATGGATAACGATGCAGAGGAGGGGCAGACATGTTCAGCGTGGGCGATAAAGTTGTGTACCCTATGCATGGTGCAGGTGTGATAGAAGTTATCGAAAATGTTGAAGTATTGGGCGAAATCAGACGGTATTATGTTCTGAGGATCCCAAGCGGTGATATGAAGGTAATGGTGCCGGTGGATAATGCGGAGGAAGTTGGACTGCGCAGCATCATGTCAGAAGACAGCGCGGAAAAAGTTCTTCAGATATTGAGATCTCCGGCAGAAAATGATAATTCAAACTGGAGCAGGCGCTATAGAGTAAACATGGATCGCCTGAAGAGCGGTGATATTTATGAAACGGCAGAAGTAACACGCAATTTGCTGCACCGTGATCGGACAAAAGGTCTCTCTTCCGTGGAAAAAAAGATGCTTGATAACGCCAGGCGGATACTGGTAAGCGAATTGATTTTGGTGACCGGGAAAAAAGAAGAACAAATTATGGAAGTTTTAGACAGCTGTCAGTCAGAATGAAAAACAGGTGTGTCCGTAAATGCAGGTGACACGCCTTTTTTATTTGTTTACGAATAAAGAAAATAAAGGATATCTGTTCATTTTTGTGTAATATTATATAAATATGCTTTTTTACAGAAAGGAGGTGAGAATATATGTTAAGAAAGATATTTTCTGTTTTGGTTGCCCTTATCTTTGCGGTCGGCGGTTTTTATTTTGGTGAATATGTTACTTCATTCAGCCTGATCGACTTTTCCGCATATCCGGTATTTGTTCGCTATGTTGTTATTGGTCTCATTTGTTTTGGCTTTGGTATCATAGGTTTATTTTTGTCTTCCGGAATTATAGATTATATTTTAAAACTGGCTTCTGCCTTGGAACAAGTACTGCAGAAGGTACCGGCAGGTGATATCATCTGCGGCTCGCTTGGCCTGATACTGGGCCTGATAATCGGCAATCTTGCTGCTAATGCGCTGAAATTCATACCTGTTGTCGGTGAGCTTGCCGGCTTTGTTGTAATATGTCTGTTCGGATTTATCGGATTTGATGTAGGATTGAAAAAAAGAGAAGAGCTTGTGAGCTTTTTTATGTCAATTCCCAATCTGGTAAAAGATAAAAAGAACAAGGCCGACAATAAAAATTCAGGATATGCATCTCCGAAGATTTTGGATACCAGTGTTATTATCGATGGCCGCATCGCGGAGATCTATGCCAGCGGTTTTATAGAAGGTACTTTGATCATTCCTTACTTTGTATTGGAAGAGCTGAGGCATATTGCTGATTCGTCTGATCTGCTGAAACGCAATCGGGGACGGAGAGGACTGGAGATACTTAATAAAATGCGAAAGGACTTCGGCAACAGTCTTCAGATATATGAAAATCAAAAAGGACTGGAGAATATTACCGAGGTAGACAGTAAGCTGGTTAAATTGTGTCAGATGCTGAATGCCAAAATTCTGACCAATGACTATAATTTAAACAGAGTATCAGAATTTCAGGGTGTTAAAGTTCTGAATATCAATGAGCTGGCTAATACGGTCAAAGCTGTTGTGCTGCCCGGGGAAGAAATGACGGTGCAGATTATAAAAGAAGGGAAGGAATCCGGACAGGGTGTAGCTTATCTGGAAGACGGGACCATGATCGTAATTGAAGACGGAAAAAAATATGTCGGAGAAAATGTGGTCGTAGTAGTTACAAGTGCTCTTCAGACGGCTGCCGGCCGTATGATTTTTGCCAAATTCAAGTGTACTGAGCATTTTGATGAAAATGCAGCGGCTCAATAACACCGGGAGAATAGCATATGATCAAAACGATAGCGGTGGTTCCCGCTGCCGGCAGGGGACGACGCATGAACACAGGTATAAAGAAACAGTATTTGGAACTGCAGGGTGTTCCTGTTATTGCAAGAACGATCAGGAAGCTGCAGGACAGTCCCTGTGTGACTGAGATTTTTCTGGTAACCGGTGAGGATGAGACTGAGTATTGCAGGGAAATCGTTGAGGAATACCAGTTAGTTAAAGTAACGAAGATCGTTGGCGGGGGTGATACCCGCCAGCGATCTGTAGGCAATGCATTGCAGGTTATGCCTGCGGATACTGATTATGTTATTGTCCATGACGGAGTAAGGCCCTTGGCTGATAAACAAATGATCGAAGAGGTTTTTGCCGCAGCTTGTGAAGATGGGGCAGCTGTTGCCGCGGTTCCGGTAAAAGATACTATCAAAATCGCAGATAATAAACAGATAATACGGGACACGTTGGAGCGCAGCAGACTATGGGCGGTTCAGACACCTCAGATATTCTCTTATAATATTATCACAGATGCTTATCGTCAGGCAGAAGCAGACGGATTTACAGGCACAGATGATGCTTCTCTGGCAGAAAGGATCGGGCATAAGGTGAAACTTGTGCAAGGGAGCTATTCCAATATAAAGATCACTACCCCGGAAGATCTGATTATAGCTGAAGCTTTCATTAAAAATATGTAAATAAATGAATGGAGAAACAGATCATAATGATCAGAACCGGCATTGGTTATGATGTACACAGGCTGTCAAGCGGACGCAAACTGATTGTTGGCGGTGAAGAGATACCGTTTGCAAAGGGATTATTGGGACATTCCGACGCCGATGTTCTGCTTCATGCGCTGATGGATGCGATCCTCGGAGCATTATCCGAAGGAGATATCGGCAGGCATTTTCCCGATACTGATGAGCGCTATAAAGGCATATCCAGCAGAGTTTTATTGCGCCATGTCTGCAGCCTTATGCAGAATAAAGGATATACGATCAATAATATCGATGCCATAATCGTTGCACAGCAGCCTAAGATGATGCCTTATTTAGACCGGATGCGCAAAAATATCGCTAATGATCTGCAAATCACTGAAGAGCTGATCAATATAAAAGCAACGACGACGGAAGGTCTTGGTTTCGTGGGCTGCGGCGAAGGCATAGCGGCGTGGGCGAATGTTTTGATAAAAAAAGTCGGGTATAATCCGGACTGATTGATCAATAGAAATGAAAAATCTTGCAAAAGGTCAGGAGGAGTTTGTGGTGAAAATTTATAACACCATGAGTAAACAGAAAGAAGAACTGATTACGCGTGAT
This sequence comes from Thermoanaerobacteraceae bacterium, assembly GCA_045544075.1. Taxonomy (GTDB): domain Bacteria; phylum Bacillota; class JAZPYJ01; order JAZPYJ01; family JAZPYJ01; genus JAZPYJ01. The sequence continues at coordinate 4,668 of JAZPYJ010000002.1, read as the reverse complement.
GACGGTAAAGTAGGTATCTATGTCTGCGGACCGACAACTTATAATTATATACATCTGGGCAATGCCCGGCCGCTGGTTTTTTTTGATGTCGTGCGGCGCTATCTGAGTTATAAAGGCTATGCTGTTACATACGTTCAGAATTTCACTGATATAGATGATAAAATAATCAATCGGGCAAATGAAGAGAATATTCCGCCCAAACAATTAGCTGAGAAATATATTCAGGAATATTTTAAAGATGCGGATGCGCTGAACGTAATGCGGGCGGATATTCATCCGCGGGTCAGCGGTCATATGAATGAGATCATTGATATGGTAAGCACCTTGATCAAAAAAGGTTTTGCCTATGAAAAGGACGGGGATGTATATTACAGTGTAGAAGCGTTCGGGGATTACGGCAAACTGTCAGGACGTTCGCTGGATGATATGCTGGCCGGTGCGCGCGTGGACGTTGATGACCGCAAACGGCATCCGGGAGATTTCGCTTTATGGAAAGCGGCCAAAGAAGGCGAACCGTTCTGGGAAAGCCCGTGGGGAAAAGGACGCCCCGGATGGCATATAGAGTGTTCGGCAATGTCTCTGAAGTATCTGGGCAATACCTTTGATATCCATGGCGGCGGTTTTGATCTGATCTTTCCTCATCATGAAAATGAAATTGCTCAGTCGGAAGCCTGTTCGGGCTGCGAGTTTGCAAAATATTGGATGCACAATGGTTTTATAACCGTAAATCAGGAAAAAATGTCCAAGTCTCTTGGCAACTTCTTCATTGTACGTGATATCATAGAAAAGTTTTCGCCGGAAGTAGTGCGCTTTTATCTTTTGTCAACGCATTACAGAAGTCCTCTTGATTTTGACGATGAGAAACTTCAGGTCAGCGCGAAAGGTCTGTCACGGCTGGAGAACTGTTATTGCAAGCTTAACGAAAAAATGAATGAAGCTGCGGAAGAGCGGCTGACTGAAAAGGATGAGCAGGTTCTGGCTGCTTTGCAGGAAATAGTTGTTGATTTTGATAAAGCGATGGATGATGATTTTAATACTGCTCTGGCCGGCGGTTATCTGTTTGACCTGATCAGGGAAGTTAATACTTATATGGGCGGCAGTGATCTGCATCGTGATGTTCTGGAAAGATCCAAGGAGATATTCAAGCAGTTCAATCAGATACTTGGCATATATCATACAGATCTTGACGGCGAGCTCGTTTTTGCTGAGCAGGAAGAAAACGGTTCTCAATTAACAGATGCCCTGCTTGATCTGATCATCGATCTGCGGCAGGATGCCCGCAAACAGAAAAATTTTGCAGCAGCGGATAAGATCCGTGATCAGCTTTCCGATCTGGGGATCGTACTGGAAGATTCACCGCAGGGGACCAAATGGAAGGTGAAATAAAAAAATTGACGGATATTAAACCATCAGCTGATTCTTTAGCTGAAATGAATTTTGTCCTGGAGGAAAACATAACTGATCTTTGTGAATATTCATCTTTGGCCCTGGCTTTTTTGGGAGACAGTGTCTATGAGCTGATGGTCAGGGAGCATCTTATCTCGCAGGGACTTACCAGAGTAAATCAATTGCACAGAGAAACCGTAAAATATGTCAATGCCCGCACGCAGTCAGAAGTGCTGCATAAGATAATGGACAGTCTGAGCAGCGAGGAAGCAGATATTGTCAGACGCGGCCGCAATGCCAAATCCAGGATCCCTAAAAATGTGGAAATGATCCAGTATCATTTCAGTACAGCGTTCGAATGCCTGATAGGCTACCTGTATTTACAGCATAGATGGGAACGGCTGCGGCAGATTTTTGATGAAGCTGTACAATTTGTTGAAATAGAAAAAACTTCTGTTTAAAACAGAAGTTTTTTGTTTGACCTGATAGCGGAGATAGTGTATTATGAAGAGGAATAATTTTAATTTGCTATACGGATACTATAAGGAAGAATGAAATGGCAGAAATAATTTACGGCAAAAATCCGGTAATGGAAGCTTTGAAAGCTGACAGTGAGATCAATAAAATAATGATCGCCGACAGTGTTCAGCGCAATGCTCAGAACATTATAAAGCTGGCCCGCGAAAAAAAGATTCCTTATCAGATAGTGGCCAAGGATCAAATGGATCATAAATTCCAGGGAAATCATCAGGGAGTCGCGGCCTTTCTTGCCAAAACGGTTTATTATGAATTGGAAGACATCCTGCAGTCGGCAAGGAATCTGAACGAACATCCTTTTATTTTGCTGTTGGATGAGATCGAAGATCCTCATAATCTGGGTGCTATTATCAGAACAGCTTATGCTGCCGGCGTACACGGTGTCGTGATCCCCAAAAGGCGGGCGGCAGCTGTTAATGAAACCGTAGCCAAGACTTCAGCCGGAGCTGTCGCTTATATGAAAATTGCCCGGGTAGCCAATGTCAATCAGGCGATCAAAACGCTTCAGGAAAATGGCTGCTGGGTCGTTGGCACTGATGCAGAAGCAGAAAACATGATGTGGGAAACTGATCTGCAGGGACCGATAGCATTGGTCATAGGCAATGAAGAAAGCGGAATCAAGAGTCTGACTAAAAAAAACTGCGATATTCTGGTAAGCATCCCGATGCGCGGTAAAGTCGCATCGCTCAACGCATCAGTAGCAGCAGCGGTATTGTGTTATGAAGTTATGAGACAGAGAGGCTGAAAAAAGCGATGACTGAATGGTTGTTGGTGGATGGCTATAATGTTATCTTTTCCTGGGCAGACATGTCTGAACTGGGGAGCATCGACTTGAGCCTGGCCAGGGATAAACTGATCGATATACTTCATAACTACAGTGCGCTGAGCGGTAAAAGGATAACGCTGGTTTTTGATGCTCATATGGTCAACGGCAGTATTATGAAGCGTGAGAGGCGGGACGATCTGGAAATAGTTTTTACCAGCGAAGGTGAGACCGCTGACATGTTTATTGAAAAATCTGTAGGCGAACGCAGAGATGATGAACTGATCTTCGTTGTAACTGCAGATTGGATCGAACAAAGCGTGGTTTTCGGCCGCGGAGCTTTCCGCATGACGCCTAATGAACTCAGGCAGGAAGTAATAAGGACAAAATTTAAAGGATCGGCTGCCCGGAGTTCCCGTTCCGGAAATGAAGAACTGCTGGAGGGCAGACTGAACGAAAAAACCAGAGAAGTTTTTGAACGCTGGCGTCGTGATGATTATAAACCGGCTGCTTCAGAAAATCATAAAAAAAATAAGGAAAGAGTTCATTCCTCAGAAACCGATAACCAAGAGAATGATATGAAAGAGTGGCAGGAACCAACAGAATTACTATCGGAAAAGATAGAACTGGATAAGCGGGAATTTTTGGAACAGCGCAGGCGTATTCATAAGAAAAGGAAAAGCAATAATCAAAAATCAGGCAGACAGCGGGATAAACAGAACCGCTGATCTCAACCTATATTCAAAGGATATCCTTGACTTTATTTCGGGTTTATAATATTATATTTTTGTTTGCGGTTATCAAATATTACTTTTTCGTGCCTGTGTTTTGCAGAGGCATCGATGCCGGCAGGAGGTTTGGCGATTATGTGCGATGAATCCAAAGAGACAGCGATCAGTTATGAGGATTATACTGATGAGCAGGTTGTGGAAATGTATCGTCAGGGAGACCAGATGGCATCGGAGTATTTGATCAATAAGTATAAAAATTTTGTGCGGGCCAAGGCGCGTTCCTATTTTCTGATCGGCGCTGATCGGGAAGATATTATCCAGGAGGGTATGATAGGTCTGTATAAGGCGACCCGCGATTTTCGGCCGGATAAACTGGCTTCATTCAGAGCATTTGCCGAATTATGCATAACCCGCCAAATAATTACGGCCATTAAGACCGCTACCCGCCAGAAGCATATTCCCCTCAACTCATATGTTTCGCTGAATAAACCTATTTATGACGAAGATTCTGATCGTACATTGCTTGATGTTATCTGCGGCAACAAGGTTACCGATCCTGAGGAATTGGTTATCAATCAGGAAGAATATGAGGATATTGGCGAAAAAATGACGGAAATACTCAGTGCACTGGAGTGGAAAGTATTGGTATCTTATCTTGAAGGGAAATCCTATCAGGAGATAGCGGGAGAGCTGGGACGTCACGTCAAATCGATTGACAACGCTTTGCAGAGGGTAAAGCGCAAACTGGAAAAATATCTGGAGAAGAGAGAAATATAAATAATAATCATAATATGATGAGTAAATAGTTCTTGACTTCATAATGATACTTGTTATATAATTAATTTCGTTGCCGGTGCCGAAGTAGCTCAATTGGCAGAGCAGCTGACTTGTAATCAGCAGGTTGCGGGTTCGAGTCCCATCTTCGGCTCCAACATTATTTTACAAAAGTATGTTTGACAAGTCGCTGTTTTTGTGTTAAAATCCTTTTCCGGAGGATGTAATATGCCGAAGTAGCTCAATTGGCAGAGCAGCTGACTTGTAATCAGCAGGTTGCGGGTTCGAGTCCCATCTTCGGCTCCAGGAATTTTGGAGAGGTTCCCGAGTGGCCAAAGGGAGCAGACTGTAAATCTGTTGGCAACGCCTTCGAAGGTTCGAATCCTCCCCTCTCCACCATAATTTGCCTATGTAGCTCAGTAGGTAGAGCGTCGCCTTGGTAAGGCGGAGGTCACCGGTTCAAGCCCGGTCATAGGA
>JAZPYJ010000001.1:0-20341 GCA_045544075.1 Thermoanaerobacteraceae bacterium | reverse complement strand
GAATACGAGAACTATATGAGCGAAAAGATCTGTCCGGCCTGTCGCGGTGAAAGGCTTCGTCCTGAAGCGCTGGCAGTGACTGTTTCTGATCGTTCGATCAATGAAATAAGCGCTATGACTGTGGAAAATTGCCGGCAGTTTTTCAGAGAATTAAGACTGACTGAGCGCGAGCAGATAATAGGCAGACAGATCCTTAAAGAGATTAATCAGCGTTTGGGTTTCCTGCTGGACGTCGGGCTGGACTATCTTACATTAAACAGAGCTTCAGCATCTTTGTCAGGCGGTGAGGCACAGCGGATCAGACTGGCTACTCAGATCGGATCCGGTCTCGTCGGAGTGCTTTATATTCTTGACGAACCCAGCATCGGTCTGCATCAGCGGGATAATCAGAAATTGATAGAAACTCTGATGCATCTGCGTGATTTGGGCAATACTCTTATCGTAGTCGAGCATGATGAAGAAACGATCCGTTCTGCTGACCATCTGATAGATATTGGCCCGGGAGCCGGATCGAATGGGGGAGAGATCGTAGCGCAGGGGACTGTTGATGATCTGATCGCTGTAGAGGAATCTATCAGCGGTCAATATCTGAGCGGAAAACGCTTCGTGCCGCTGCCGCTTCTCAGACGTCCGGGAAACGGACACATACTTGAAGTACTGGGAGCAAAGGAACACAATCTGAAAAATATTGATGTCAGTTTTCCCTTGGGAACATTTATTTGCGTGACGGGTGTTTCCGGTTCAGGCAAAAGTACATTGGTGAATGAGATCCTTTATCCTGAACTTGCCCATAAACTGCACAGAGCGAATGCCCGCGGCGGTAAACACAGGAAGATCTGCGGAATTGAATATCTGGATAAGGTGATCAATATCGATCAGTCACCAATCGGCAGAACTCCCCGTTCCAATGCTGCGACTTATACCGGAGTATTCAATGATATACGTGAGCTTTTTGCTCAGGTGCCTGAATCAAAAATGCGCGGATATAAGCCGGGACGCTACAGTTTTAATGTAAAAGGCGGAAGGTGTGAAGCCTGTAAAGGTGACGGGATAATTAAGATCGAAATGCATTTTCTGCCGGACGTCTATGTTCCTTGTGAAGTGTGCAGAGGAAAACGCTATAACCGGGAAACGCTGGAGGTTTTATATAAAGGTAAGTCGATTGCTGACGTTCTGGATATGATCGTAGACGAAGCAGTAAATTTTTTTGAACATTTACCGAGGATTCACCGAAAACTGAAAACACTGCAAGATGTAGGATTGGGTTATATAAAACTTGGTCAGCCTGCTACTACTTTGTCAGGCGGTGAAGCACAGCGGGTAAAACTGGCAACGGAATTATCACGGCGTACCAATGGCCGTACCTTATATATTCTGGATGAGCCGACTACAGGACTGCACATTGATGATATAAGGAAACTTTTATTGATACTGAACCGTCTGGTAGAGGCAGGAGATACAGTGCTGGTTATCGAACATAATTTGGATGTAATAAAAACAGCAGATTATATCATTGATATGGGACCTGAAGGCGGTGACCGCGGAGGACAGATAATTGCCAAGGGTACACCTGAAGAAATTGCGGATGCTCCTTCGTCCTATACCGGACAATATCTGAAGAAAATGCTGAATAAAGATCGATATGTTCATGATATACCTTTAATCAAATAATAAACTGCTGACCTGGATTTTATTCAGCAAAGGTGGTGAATAAAACAAATGGATCCTATAACATTTGCAGCTTTACTTACCAGAGTCGACTGGAACTTTAACAGTTATATTATTTTATTGCTCGCTGTAATGTGTGGCATATTGGTTTTCCTGGATGCCTATAAGGGAAAGATAATGCATTACAGTGTATTTAAGTCACTGGTCTGGGGCTTTTTATGTTTCCTGCTTTTTCCGTTGACTCCGATTATTTATCTGATCGTTCGTTTCCTCAATAATAAGGCAAATAAATTGGGATTATAATTTTTTGCTGAGCTTATCTCTGATTATAATGATGTAAGCGATGGAGTTGCGATGGGAGATCTGGAACAAAAACTGAAAAATCTGCCGGCTCAGCCGGGAGTATATATTTATCGCAATGCCGAGGGACAGATAATATATGTAGGCAAAGCGGTCTCTCTTAAAAACAGAGTCAGTTCATATTTTCAGCAAGGCAGCAAATCAGCAAGAGTTCAAGCGATGGTTGCTCATATCGATGATCTGGAATATATCGTAACTGATTCGGAAGTTGAAGCTCTTATTCTGGAATGCAATCTAATCAAAGAGAACAGACCGTATTATAATATTTGTCTGAAAGATGATAAAAGCTATCCATATATAAAAGTAACGTTAAAGGAAGAATATCCAAGAGTATATATAACCCGCAGTTTGGTCCGTGACGGTTCACGTTATTTCGGACCTTATACTCAGGTCTATGCTGTGAATGAAACGATGAAGCTCCTGCAGAAGATATTTCCTTTGCGTACATGCAGAAGCAGTCAGGTTGTAAGAAAAGAGCGACCTTGCCTGAATCAGCATATAGACAGGTGCCTTGCTCCCTGCTGCGGAATGACTACTCCTCAGGAATACGGTGAGATGATCGGAGAAGTTATCCAATTTCTTGAAGGAAAGCATAATTCCGTACGCAGCCGTATACAAGATCGTATGAGACAAGCTGCCGAAAAAATGGAATATGAAAAAGCAGCGGAATACAGAGATCAGCTGTTAGCAATGGACAGTGTGCTGGAGAAACAAAAAATTGTCAGCGAAGATGCAGATGATCATGATATAATCGCGTATGCGCGTGATGATGAACGCTGCTGCGTACAGGTCTTCTTTATTCGCGGCGGAAAAGTGATAGGGCGAGAGCATTTTTTCCTGGCAGTGAATGCGGAAACAGAGGACAGCGAAGTGCTTACCGCGTTCGTTCAGCAGTTCTACAATAATGACATGTATATTCCTCCTGTCATTTTACTGCAGCAAATGGTGGATAATCAGGAATTGATTGAAAAATGGCTGGGACAAATACGCGGCGGGAGAGTTACGCTTAAAATGGCATTGCGGGGAGAAAAGGCCCGGCTGATGTCTTTGGTATCGCGCAATGCTCAGCTGATGCTGGAACAGGAAAAACTGACTGAGCTGTCCGGTGAGCTGCATGATCCAAAGGAAGCACTGAATATACTGAAGGATCAGCTGGAATTGCCCTGTTTCCCTCACCGAATGGAATGCTATGACATATCTAATATCCAGGGTGCCGAAACAGTGGCGTCCATGGTGGTTTTTGAAGACGGCATGCCGGCACGGCATGAATACAGGCGCTTCAGGATACAATCTGTTGACGGGCCAAATGATTTTGCTTCTATGCAGGAAGTTATCAGCCGCCGGTTTAAAAGAGCAGCATTGGAAAGTGAAGAACTGAAAGCCGGGAAAATAGGTCCTGATAAGATTAGTTTTTCCCGACTCCCTGACCTGATCATAATCGATGGAGGCAAAGGACAACTGAATGCAGCCCGTGAAGCAATGCGCCGGCTGGGGTATGATCGGATTCCTGCTTTTGGGTTAGCCAAAGAAGAGGAGCTGCTGTTTGCAGAAGATCGAAGCGAACCTTATCGGCTGTCCCGTGACAGTATTGCTCTTCAGGTAGTTCAAAGGCTGCGGGATGAGGCGCATCGCTTTGCCATTACCTATCATCGTCAGCTGCGCGGTAAGCGAAATCTGAAAAGTCTGCTTGATGAAATTGAAGGAATAGGAGATATAAGGCGGCGCAATCTGATGCAGAGATTCCGTGATCTTAATGAGATCAAAAACAGCACCGTGGAGGATCTGGCTGCCGTGCCCGGTATGAATAGGAAAGCAGCTGAGAAAGTATATAATTATTTTCATTAAGTTTATGCAAATAAAAACAGAAGGGGGTAATTGCCATGCACGAAGAATATGCTGTCGGCATCAATATCGGACATACCAAACTGTACACTGCCCTGATCGATTTGTACGGACATATAGTGAGTGAGGTTATAATTCCAACTGAAGCCGACCGCGGGTACAATGTTGTATTGGATCGTCTTGCCAACACGGTTGATAGTGTTTTGACTGAGAAAAACGTAGATAAAAGTCAGATTAAAGCAGTTGGAGTAGCTATTCCTGGACAGATAGATTATAAACATGGTATTGTTCGGTTGGCCCCTAATCTCAAATGGCATGATCTGCCTATCCAATCAGATATTACTGCAAGGCTGGGGCTTCCAGTTTATATTGATAATTATGCTAATCTGGCTGCTTTAGGAGAGTATAAATACGGGATCGGGGCGGTACCGGCTAATAAAGAAGCCTGCCGATCTCTGGCTTATATATCAGTAAGCACCGGTATAGGCGGAGGAATAGTGATCGATGGCAGGATCGTCCGCGGTGCGGGAGGTGCTGCCGGGGAATTCGGTCACATGACGATCGATCCTGATGGCCGTCCCTGCAGCTGCGGAAAACAGGGATGTCTGGATGCGTATGCTTCCGGGCTGTCCATGGTCCGCCAGGCAAAAGAGCTTTTTGCTGCTGGCGAAGGACGTCTCCTGCTTAAGATGGCCGGAGGAAATGAAGATAACGTTAACGTTCAGATGTTGAGTGAGGCTTATCGGGCCGGAGAATATGACAGCCGGCTTATCATAAACAAAGCGGCAATGGCCCTTGGTATTGCTGTTGCTAATATAATAGACAGTATTGATCCGGGAATGATAATCCTGGGCGGCGGTGTTATGAAAATAGGAGAACAGTTTCTGCAGATCATTTTACAGGAAGCTAAGGAAAACAGTTTAAATACCGCCTGGCGCAATACTCAGATCGTTCCTGCATATCTGGGTAAAAGGGCAATAGTGCTGGGAGCTTGTGCACTGGCGATTCAATCCTGAAGATGTTCAGACAGCAGAAATGCTGTCTGTTGTTTTTTGACGGCAGATTGTTGCAGTCAGGGAGGATCAATAATATGAGTGATTTTGTTTTAAAAATAGTAACCGGCATTTCGGGTGCAGGCAAATCAGCAGCGATTCATTGCTTCGAGGATATGGGATATTATTGCATAGATAATATGCCGCCGGCTTTATTGCCCAGTTTTATCGATCTGGTCGAGCAAACCAGCGGCAGGATCAAGAAGGCAGCAGTGGTGATCGATGCCCGGGGAGAAATGTATTTTGCTGATCTGATCGATTGCCTGAAGCAGCTTGAGGGAAGAGCAGATTTCGAAATAATCTTTCTTGATGCAACAACAGAAACCCTGGTTCGCCGTTTTAAGGAAACCCGCAGGCAGCATCCTTTGAATAATGAAGGATCTATTGAAGAGGCGATCGAAAATGAACGTGTTTTGATGAGCCAATTAAGAAGCAAAGCATCCAGAGTGATCAACACTACAAATTTGTCAATGAATCAGCTTAAACAGCGTTTATTTCAAAGTTATAGCATTGAAGGAAATTGGGGAACAGAAATTTCGATTATATCATTTGGATATAAATATGGTTTGCCGCTGGACAGTGACTGGGTCATGGATGTACGTTTTTTAAGCAATCCGTTTTATGTTCCCGAACTGACAAACGATAACGGCAAAGATACGGCAGTGCGGGATTATGTTTTTGCAGATGGGCAAGCAGAACAATTGCTTAAAGATTTCCAGGCAATGCTGGAAAGAATATTGCCTTCATATATAAAGGAAGGAAAACCGAGCATAATCATCGCGGTTGGCTGTACAGGGGGAAAACACCGTTCGGTAGCTGTTGCCGAATCATTATACGAATCATTGTTGGCTTCAGGACACAGAGCAATGATTTACCATCGTGATATAGACCATAAATGATCATAGGAGAAGCTAAGCATGGAAAATGCGATGAATCATAAACCGATAGTTGTTGCTATAGGCGGAGGCACAGGCTTGCCGGCTGTTCTGAAAGGATTGAAAAAATATGATTGCGATCTGACTGCGATCGTATCAGTCGGAGACGATGGAGGCAGTTCGGGCAAATTGCGGCGTGATTTTGGAGTTTTGCCGCCTGGTGATATACGCAATTGTTTTACGGCATTGCTTGATGAGAGCCAGGACGGATGGCAGACGGTAGAACAGCTACTCAATTACCGGTTTAAGAGCGGAGAAGGACTTAATGGACATACTATCGGCAATTTGCTTTTTACTGCTCTGACTGAGATAACCGGTAATTTTGAAGAATCACTGCATTCGATCAGCCGCTTTTTTCCTTTGCAGGGAAGAATCCTTCCGGTAAGCAACCATGATATCGAATTAGCGGCAGAACTGGATAACGGAATGGTGATAAGCGGCGAATGCAATATAGGCGAGGGAATGCATAATATAAAACATTTATTTATGAATCCTTCAGATGCACCGGCTCTGCCTGCTGCAGTTGAAGCGATAGAAAAAGCTGATCATATTATTTTCGGGCCCGGAAGTTTATATACCAGTGTTATCGCTAACCTGTTGTTTGATGATATTAAGAATGCTTTGCAGCGCAGCAGGGCAAAAACGGTCTATGTCTGCAATATTATGACGCAGCCGGGAGAAACAGCGGATTTTTGTCTCAGCGATCATCTGCGGGTGTTGCAGCAATATCTGCCTGCAGACATGGAGATCGATTATGTTTTGGCTAATAATGCAGGGATAGACGAGGAAACATTGGCTTTATATTATGAGCAGGGTGCTTCAATGGTTAAAAACGATATTGATAATAATCCTGCCGGATGTAAAATAATAGATTGTGATCTGCTTATGTGTGATGATTCCATAGTACGTCACGATCATTATAAGCTGGCAAAAGCATTAATGAATATTATTTCACCGTAGTAAAGAAGCAAAAAAAACTTGCTCTTTGCTGTAATTTTTGGTAAAATGCATCTATTAAATCTGTATATTTTTATATTTATTACACTTTTATTAAGAAAGAAGGAATTAGTATGAAGATCATTATCGGATCACAGGAGGAAATTGCAAAGAAAGCAGCTCAAAGGTATGTTGATCTGCTGGCTGCTAAACCGGATGCCGTATTGGGGCATGCCACGGGTTCGACTCCTCTTGACTTATATGCTGAATTGGTAAAATTGAACAAAGAGGGGAATTTATCCTACGCACGCGCGGTTTCTTTTAATCTTGATGAATATGTGGGCCTTGACGGAACACATGACCAGAGCTATCGTTACTTTATGAACACTAATCTCTTTGACCATATCGATATTCGCAAGGATTATACTTTTGTTCCTTCCGGTATTGATACTTCTGATGAAGCGGCAGCGGCCTATGATGCTGCGATAGAAGAAGCCGGCGGCATTGATATCCAGCTGCTTGGGATAGGTAAAAACGGACACATCGGATTCAATGAACCGGGAACACCTTTCGGTTCTAAAACCCATGTGGTCGAATTGACTGAGTCTACCAGAAAGGCTAATGCCCGCTTCTTTAAATCTTTGGATGAAGTTCCGACCCATGCCGTTACTATGGGCATCAGAACAGTCATGAATGCCAGAAGCATTATTTTGATAGCTTTAGGCGAAGGAAAGGCCGATATTATCAAAAAGACTATTCAGGGAGAAGTCACGCCTGAGGTACCTGCTTCAGTGTTGCAGCTGCATCCCGATGTCGAGTTTTATCTTGACTATGAAGCAGCTTCTTTGTTATAGCTTTATCCGATAATTATCAGGAGGTTTGCTTATGTCAAAATATTTCGGAACGGATGGATTCCGCGGAAATGTTAATGAGGATCTAACGGTAGAGCATGCTTACAAGATAGGCCGCTTTCTTGGCTGGTATTATGGTGAAAACCAGGGAAGAAAAGCCCGCATAGTTATCGGTAAAGACACAAGGCTGTCCAGCTATATGCTGGAATGTGCGCTTGCGGCAGGTCTTACAGCCAGCGGAGCTGATGCTTACCTGATGCATGTTACCACTACGCCAAGTGTTGCTTATATAACTAAGAGCGAGCAATTCGAATGCGGTGTTATGATATCAGCAAGTCATAATCCGTACCATGACAATGGCATCAAACTGCTGAACGGTGACGGGGAAAAAATGCAGGAGGCAGTAATTGCCAAGGTAGAGGATTATCTTGATGGCGTCGCCGGTGAATTGCCTTTTGCAGTCAATGATAAAATCGGCAGGGCCGTTGATCATTCAGCAGGCCGCAATCGATATGTTGGATATCTGATTTCATTGGCGACCCATTCTTATAAAGGCCTCAAAGTCGGTCTTGATTGTGCCAACGGCAGTACATGGATGATCGCCAAAAGTGTTTTCGATGCTTTGGGAGCGGACACTTATGTTATCAACAATCGTCCGGATGGTGTAAATATCAACACCAACTGCGGATCCACTCATATAGAAGGACTGCAGCATTATGTTAAAGCCAACGATTTGGATATAGGTTTTGCCTTTGATGGCGATGCTGATCGCTGCCTGGCGGTTGACAGCGAAGGAAAATTGGTTGACGGAGATATGATCCTGTATCTGTATGCTGCATATCTGAAAGAAAAAGGTCAGCTTGGGGATACTAAGGTAGTAACGACGGTAATGTCCAATTTCGGACTTTATAAAGCACTCGATAAGTTGGGTATAGGATATGAGAAGACCAAAGTCGGCGATAAATATGTTTATGAAAATATGAGAGCCAACGGCCACCTGATCGGCGGTGAGCAATCAGGACATATTATTTTCAGTAAATATGCAACTACCGGTGACGGATTACTGACAGCTATAAAAGTTATGCAGGTAGTTCTGGATAAAAAAACTTCTCTGGCAGAATTGGTTTCGCCTTTGCACAAATATCCTCAGGTCCTGAAAAACGTGGAAGTTACCGATAAGGAAGCGGCATTATCTGATCCGGAAGTTCAGGCTGCGGAAGCTGAAGTGACAGAATCACTGGACGGAGAAGGACGGATATTGCTGAGAGCCAGCGGAACCGAACCGGTGCTTAGAGTAATGGTCGAAGCTTCTTCACATGAGCTTTGTGAGGAAAAAGTTGACAGCGTGATCGCTGTTATGAAAGAGCGAGGATATTTGCTGAAAGTGCGTTGAGCTGATTTTGTACGATGACTGGCATACAGCGGGGTGTGTTTTATGTATAAAACTATAGAACTTCTGGATCTGGATCATTCCAGAGCTGCAGCCCTCTTGCGCAGCAAAGAATATCCATGGGAGATTCTGGATAAAGTAAAAGAGTTTATTCTTGATTTAGGTGAATCGCTTCCGCAGGAAGAATTTGATAGGATAGAGTCTGATATCTGGATCGCAAAGGATGCTAAGGTAGCAGCCAGTTCATATATCAAAGGTCCATGTATAATCGATCATGGCACGGAAGTAAGGCATTGTGCTTTTATCCGCGGCAGTGCGCTGATAGGACGTGATTGTGTAGTCGGCAACTCTGCGGAAATTAAGAACGTGATCATATTTGATAATGTTCAGGTCCCTCATTTTAATTATGTCGGTGATTCCATTCTTGGCTTTCACGCTCATATGGGTGCCGGTGCTGTAACTTCCAACGTTAAAGGTGATCGTTCTTTGGTCGTGATCAGAGACGGAATACAGAAAATCGAGACCGGAAGAAAAAAAGTAGGAGCGGTTTTAGGTGATTATGCTGAGATAGGATGCAATTGTGTGCTGAACCCGGGAACTGTCATAGGACGCCGTACTACTGTCTATCCTTTGTCAAGTGTTCGCGGTGTGATCCCTGCTGATAGTATATACAAAGCGGCGGACTGCATAGTCTCCAAAGATCATAATCAATAATAAATTCTGTCCGTTCAGCAGAAGACAGGATATAAGGAAAGATTTAATGAGCTGTTTCCCTCTAATCGGGTGAAACAGCTCGTTTTATTTTTTAAAGGAACGACTGCTTTTGGAGAATTTGCCCGATTCCCAGAAAGAAGGCAGGAAAATAACCAGAACAGTAAATATTTCCAATCTGCCCAGCAGCATCAGTACACTAAGCAGATATTTGCCTGAGACAGGCAAGAGACCATAATTCATTGCCGGACCGACTGCTCCCAGGCCGGGCCCTACATTTGCCAGAGCAGCCAAAGAGGCGGAGCAGGCAGTGAGGAAATCCAATCCCATAGCTGTCAGAGAAACAGCTCCAATAATGAAGATTAAAACAAAAATAAAGAAATAATGAAAAGCACGTATTATTACTTCATTTGCTACGGGTGTGTTTTGGATTTTTAAGGAAAAGACTGCCCGCGGATGAACCAGTTTTTTTAATTCGAGAACACTTTGCTTGATCATAAGGATCCACCTTATGATCTTTATACTGCATGTCGTTGAACCGGCGCATCCACCGAGAAGCATAGCTGCAAGCAGAAGTATTTTGCAGGCTGCAGGCCAGATATCATAATCAGCAGTCGCATAACCTGTTCCTGTCATTAATGAGACTGACTGGAAGACAGCATGACGCAGTGAAGTGATCCAGTCAGTTGAAGCTGCAGGCAAGAGCAGAGCGGAGATCGTAACAATAAGTGCGAGCATGATAAACATATAAAAACGAAACTCAATATTATTCCATAGAGGTCGGAAACTATGTTTTTTGTAAGCGTTATAATATAAGAAAAAGTTTATGCCGGCAGCAAACATAAAAAATGATGTTGCCCATTCGATGGCGGGACTGTTGAATGCAGCGATGCTTGCATTGCGGGTGGAAAAACCGCCTGTAGCAACTGTACTGAAAGAATGACATATTGCATCAAAAAAGGACATTCCCAGAACAAGATAGACAACAAAGATCAATAAGCTGAGCGAAGCGTATACAGCGGCCAGCATACCTGCGGTGGAACGAATGCGAGGAAGCATATGATCTTTAAAAGCAACGGTATATTCGGCTTTGAAAATCTGTACAGCTCCGAAACCCGACTGAGTCATTGTTGCGACAAAAAGGACCATTATTCCCATACCGCCCAGCCAGTGGGTCATCTGCCGCCAGAAAAGCAGTCCGCGGGGAAGTGCTTCGATGTTGCTTAGAATACTGGCACCCGTTGTTGAAAAGCCTGAGGTGCTTTCGAATATAGCGTCAGGCAGAGAAAACAGGCCGGAAAGGATATAAGGAAGAGAACCGAAAAGTATTGCCGTCAGCCATGCTAAAGTGACCAAAGCAAAACTTCCCCTATAGCCCAGATCACCTTTTTTGAATATCAGTATAAGTAAGAGCCCGCACCCTAAAGATATTATTATAGAGTAAAGTATAGGCATCAGATCATTGGATCCATCGTGCCAGGCCCAAAGCAGAGGGAAAAACAAAGCAGCACCGATGATCATAAGAATGCGCCCCAACTGATGCAGTATTGCTTTGTATGGCATATTAGAAACACCTACCGTTCGCGGAAGAATTTCTGGACCTTTTCTTTAGCGCTGTTAAGAGCACAAACCATTACACGGTCTCCAGCCTGCAGGACATCACTGCCCTTGGGGATGATTACTTTATCTCCTCGCATTATGCAGGCTATCAACGCATTGGAGGGGAATCGTATATCCTTTAACGGCCGGTCGACGCGTCTGTGCCGGTCAGGCATTATCAATTCAGTAAACTCTGCCTGGTCATCGTCCAAAAGGCTGACAGATACCAGGTTATATTTGCGGATAAACTTTAAAATGGCAGCTGCAGTCAGATATCGCGGACTTAAGACATTGTCGACTCCTATTCCTTTGATCAAAGGTACAAAATCTATCTGTCTCATCTGAGTGATTGTTTTGTGCGCTCCCTGATTTTTGGCCAGTAAAGTTACAAGCAGGTTGACTTTATCATCGTTGGTTGCTGCAATAAAAAAGTCTGCTTCGCTGATCCCTTCCTGTCTTAACAGATCCTGATTGGTTCCATCTCCGTTAATGATCAGAGCGTGATTCAACTTATCAGCCAAATAACGGCATTGTTTAGGATCTTTTTCGACTACTTTGACATTGAGCCGGCTGTTTTCCAGTTGCTGTGCCAGATAATAACCTGTACGTCCTCCTCCAACGATCAGAACGTTATTGATTGTTTCCTGCGTTTGTCCAAGATGTTTTTCAACTTCCGGCATATCTTCTGTTCGTGATAAAACATATATCAGATCGTTTTCTAAAATCATATCACTGCCGCTGGGGATTATCATTTTTTCATTGCGTATTATACCGGCTATCAGATACTGATAATCTGATTCCAATTCATACAGATGTTTATTAACGATCGTATAATCTGAAGTTACACGCAGTTTAATCAATAAGACCCGACCGTCAGCGAATCTTTCCACATCAAGTGCCTCAGGCATCTGAAGCAAATTAAACATTTCTTTTGCAGTAACCTGTTCGGGGTTGATGAAATAATCAATATCCAATTTACAACCGTATAAGGATTCATTATCGACATAGTACGGATTACGGATGCGGGCTACGGTTTTGGAAACTTTATATTGTCTGGCTATCAGGCAGGCGATCATATTCAATTCGTCAGAGTCGGTAACAGCAATAAACAAATCGGTCGTTTTAATGCCGGCTTGCTCCAGTATACTGCAGTCGGTACCGCTGCCTTCGATCACTTCAACGTCAAGAGAATTACCTGCATTAAGACAGCGCTCGGCAGACTTTTCAATGACTACGACGTCATGCTTTTCGGCGGAAATCATTTGCGCCAGACTATAGCCTGTTTTACCTATTCCGATGATAATTATCTTCATACTTATCGCCCCTTGACATAAGTTACGTTGCTTTAATATCGAATTATATCACAACTGACAACAAAAGTGAATAAGAAATTATATTCAGACGATGGCAGGTTATATTTTTGGAATCTCTTGACATGTATATATATAAGTGATAATATCATACATATGAACAGTTGCGCAAATGTTTAAAGAATAAAATGATAACATGTCTGATTTGAAAGGAGAAGAGAGCATGGAAGATAAAAAAATCGATTTGGTCGAACAAGTAAGGAGCAATCTTCCGGATGATGAAATACTTTATGATCTGGCAGAACTGTTTAAAGTGTTTGGTGATTCGACCAGAATAAAAATTCTATATGCATTATATGAGTCAGAGATGTGCGTGAATGATATCGCTAGCTTGTTTAATCTGTCTGCGTCCGCTATCTCTCATCAGCTGCAGATACTGAAAGCCAATAAGCTCGTTCGTTATCGGCGTGAAGGAAAAGCAGTATATTATGCTTTGTCCGACAGTCATGTAGGTTCAATCATAGATCAGGGCATGGAGCATGTTGCGGAATAACTGTGAAAAAAAAGGAGCAGTCTAATGAACGCCAAATATCAACTCACTGCCAAGCAGCGAAAAAAACTGGTAAGAATATGTATTGCTTTTCTTTTGCTGGTCTGTGCTTTGATTTTGCGGGAAACAGCATATCTGCCGCAGGTAATGTTTGTGGCGGCTTGGCTTCTCGCCGGTTATGATGTTTTGTATAAAGCAGGAAAAAATATTTTATTCCGCAGGAAATTTCTCGATGAAAAGTTTTTGATGAGCATCGCGACGATAGGCGCTTTTATTATAGGAGAAATGCCGGAAGCAGCTGCTGTTATGATCTTTTACCAGATCGGTGATCTGGTGGAAAGCATAGCCGTAGGCCGTTCTCGCAGAAATATAGAAGATCTTATGGATATCCGTCCGGATTATGCCAATGTAATACGTGACGGCCAAATGCAGGAGGTATCTCCGGAAGAAGTAAACGTCGAGGAAGAGATCATTATAAAGAAAGGTGAGCGTATCCCGATGGACGGCATGGTTGTGAACGGCAGCTCCATGCTGGATACCTCGGCGCTGACCGGAGAATCGATGCCCCGTTCGGTATCAGTTGGTGACAGTGTTATCAGCGGCTGTGTTAATATGAATAGTGTACTAAAGGTGAAAGTAAGTAAGCCGTTCGAGGATTCAACGGTCAACAGGATTCTGGAACTGGTAGAAAATTCGACAGCCCGCAAATCACGCAGTGAACAGTTTATTACCCGTTTTGCCCGTTGCTATACTCCTCTCGTAGTAGGTGCTGCTGTATTGCTTGCTTTGATTCCGCCCCTGTTCGGAGGAGCCTGGCATGTATGGCTGGAACGGGCACTTATCTTTCTGGTAGTATCCTGTCCCTGTGCGGTGGTCCTTTCGGTTCCGCTCACCTTTTTCGGAGGAATAGGTAGTGCTTCACGCAGCGGCATTCTGGTAAAAGGCAGCAGCTATCTGGAAAATCTTGCTAAGCTGGGAATAATGGTTTTTGATAAAACAGGAACTCTGACGCGCGGGATTTTCAAAGTTACAGCTGTGCATCCTGAGAAGATATCTGAAGATAAACTGCTGGAACTGGCAGCCCATACTGAAGTTTATTCTACTCACCCGATCGCTTCTTCTATTATTGAAGCTTATGGACAAAAACCTGACCATCAGCGGGTTGAAATAATTGAGGAAGTTGCAGGACAGGGTATCAAAGCTCGCGTGGACGGGAAGCTGATATGTGTAGGCAATGAAAAAATGATGTCTGCTTGCGGCGAGGATGGCAAAGAGGATTGTTTATCTCAGGCTTGTCTGCAATGCGATTGCTGTACGCAGGGAACAATCATCCATGTGTCTGTGGATTGTGAGTATGCAGGCCATATTCTGATCGCAGATGAAATCAAGGAAGATGCAGCGGAGACTTTGAAGGAATTAAGAAAAGCCGGAGTAGATAAAACGGTAATGCTTACAGGGGACAGCCGCAGCATCGGTGAAAAAGTTGCCGCAGAACTGTCTATAGATGATGTATATTGCGAACTGCTGCCTGTTGATAAAGTCGAACGGGTAGAGGAATTGCTGCAAAGCAAGGATAGTGATAAAATTCTTGCTTTTGTCGGCGACGGGATCAATGATGCACCGGTACTGGCACGGGCTGATCTGGGAATCGCCATGGGTGCCATGGGTTCTGATGCAGCGATCGAGGCAGCAGATGTAGTGCTGATGGATGATAAACCTAAAAAAATCATTTCAGCTATAAAAATAGCGCAGCGAACGCTGCGCATTGCAAGAGAAAATATTATTTTTGCTTTGGGCATTAAATTTTTGGTATTGCTGTTGGGCGCAGTAGGCATGGCCAACCTGTGGGCTGCAGTTTTTGCAGACGTTGGTGTTATGATCATTGCAGTGCTGAATGCCTCGCGCATGATGTTAATAAGAAACAATTAGATCATATTTATGATCACAGATCTTCTTCAGAATCTATAAAATACTCATCAAGAAAATCTGCAACGGTCGTCCAATATAGCTCAGGGGCGACCTTGCAGCTTTCCGAATGTCCTGCTTCAGGTATGGACAGCATCTGCTTCTCGTACTCACATTCGTCACTGCCTTCAGTTCCGGCTGCGTCAAATAATTCTTTCAGATTAGAATAAGGTACGTAGGTGTCTTTTTCACCGTGGATAAACAGCATAGGAGTTTGTGACTTTGCTACCTGTTCAAGGGCTGAACCTTCGGTAAGAAAATTATAACCGGCTTTCCAACGGGTTATGATACTTGTCAGATAGAGCAAAGGAAAAGCAGGTATATGATACATGCTTTTCATGTTATAAATAAGCTGATGCTTAATATCTGTATATCCGCAGTCTTCGATTATGGCCATTACGTTAGGCGGCAGATAATCACCGGATGCCATCATAACTGTAGCGGCCCCCATTGAAAGACCGTATAATGCGATCTGAGGGGCATCATATTCCTGATTGATAAATGTGATCCATTCAGGAACATCTTTTCTTTCCGGCCAGCCCATTCCGATATACTGACCTTCGCTTTGACCGTGAGCACGCATATCAGGGGCCAGAACACTATAGCCCATATCATAAAAACGTTTGGCTTTGCGCGACATGATAAGACCGTTTTTACGGTAACCATGAAAAAGGATGATCCAGCGGTTTGGATGATTTTCTTTTAGCCAGGCGTGAAGCTTGAGACCTTCATCGTTAGTGATATAGACATGTTCAGCTTCGCACAATTCCAGCCAGCGCTTTTCGGTAAGCTCGTTAGCGGATAGTTTGAAGCGTGCTTTATATCGGTCGAAAGATGCATTGAAAATATAATTGCTGATCAGCAATCCGATCAGCAGCAGAACTAAAAGCGCTGCGCAAATGATTAATAGTATCAAAAATCATTCCTCCTGAAATTATTTACGCATGAGTCAAATTGATTATATTTATGATATTGCCGCCATTACATAATAACCGCCGAAAAGCAAAGCGCCGATAACAGAGCAGATCATAATGATCAGAGGCGTTTTCCCGCCGGTGGTACGATAACGTACAAAATTGATAGCTGCCAGGTAAGCCCAAAGTAATGCCATAACGTTCAATGAATTGATGCTGTTGACAGTATCGAAGATAATAACGGCAAGGAACAGCAAAAACATACATATTTCTGTCAGTCCCTGGGCCTTACGTTCGGTTTCCTGCATAGTTTTGAGCTTTTCATTTTCACTCTGCAGCTTTTTGGAACCTTTGCTGGCTGCAGCCTGTTTGTTATTGGCCAATTGCAATCCTCCCCAATTAATATGAGATCGATAATTATTTCAAAGCCAAAAAATATTCTTCTTTCTATTGTATCATGTTTGGTTTTGTTTGCAAGTGTTTTTATCAGATAAGATAATTATTTTTGAATTATTACTGAAATGTCTGGTTGTTTTTATTGTAAGAACCTAACTGATTTGATATAATAAAATTCAATTATAAAGTGATGATAAGCAGATATTAAAAAATTTTCAAAAGACAAAATCGGGAATCTGGTGATCGATTTGAATATTATATTTATATATGGTGCATTGGCCGGCATAGCGGTATTGATTTTTCTGCTTGCGCTGCTTCTTTTTAAATTCAGTGAAATTAAAGAAGCAAGAAATAACAAAATGCTGGCTGAAGCTGATAGTACAGAATTAAAAAAAGACAACAAAGCTGATCAAAAAAATCATACGTCCGTTAAAACCTCGGCTGCAAAAGATAAAAAACTGCCTGATGCAACAGCTGAAGGAAAAAGCGGGAATCGTAATAATAAACGCAAAGAAGTTAAAAATAAAAAAACAACTGTTTCTGAAAATGATCGATCTGCCGATGATACAAAACAAATAAAAAACAAAAGCGGCATTGAAAAGAAACAGAATAAGGAATCACGCTCAAAAATACAGAATAATAATGCTGAAAAGCCTGATCCGAAAGAAATAGAGATCAAAAGAACAGAGGTCAAAGAAAGTTCAGATGAGCATGAGGATCTTAACGAAAAAAAATCGGCAGAAATGACAGGGGCCGAAGAAGAAACAGCAGCTCCTGATGAAAAAGCGAAAGAAGAAATCACTTATGATCTGCTGCCCGTCCGGTCTTATATCGCCTCATCTTCGGTTTTTTTAGGGCGCGAACAGGAACTGACAAAAATCTGCAGGATGCTGCTGCCTGAAAGTGCAGTAGAAGTGGAGGACGTCACAAAGGAAGAAAACGATCATGCTGCAAAAGAGGCATTCGTCAAAGCTTTTCTGGCAAAGGCAGACGCGGAGTCTGACAACATCTTTATCAACGAAGACAAAAATGATTCTGACACAGATATCAAAGAAGAAGAAAAAGAAGATTTGCCAACCAATATCCTGATCTACGGTCTTCCTGGCAGCGGGAAAACCGAAATAGTTTCCCGCATTGCTGAAAGAGCCCGTAAATGGGGATGGTCAGTTTACTATTTTGCCTTTCATGAATCATTTGCCAGAACTTGTACGGACAGTGTTCTTGATGAATGGCTTTCTTTCCGGCAAAACACGGCACCGAAAGAAGGAGGACAAGATGAATGCCCTGTTGATGTCATGCATCAGCAGATTACCAGGCAATGGCAGCAAAAAATGCCGGCGCGGACACTGTTTATTTTTGATGATGTAGATAATTTCGAAGGTGTCGAAGAATTGCTGCAGCTTCCGTTTCGTTTTGTTTTTACGGCAGACAGCCCGGATAAGGTACCTGATCTTCCGGGTATATATAAACATGAGCTTAAATGGCTGGATGAATGGTACAGCATGCGCTTGTGTGAGATATATTATCATGGCAATAATCAGGGAAGATTTTCAGCATACAACAGATCCTGCATGACGGCGATCATTTATCTGGCCAACGGCCATCCTCTGACTCTTGAACTATTGGCCCGGACTTGTTCCAATGCCAATATTAATCCCCATACTTTGCTGAACAGTTTGCGTGATAAAGGATTTAATCTGAGAGAAGACAGCCGCAAAATGAGTTATGAGGAATTCAGGCAGCAGATGAGTCTGTTATATGAAATAACCAATATCAGCCAGATGCGGGGCGCTGAAGAAATATTGCTTCAGATGAGCGTATTGAATTCAGAGCGCTGTCTCCTGACTGAGTTCAACAGCCTGCTGGAAATTGAAGATGAATCTCAGCTGAAAAAACTGTCTGCGCTTGGCTGGGTTCGTATAGACAACGATGAGGATGGAAGCCCGACAGCTGTGATGAATAAAGCTCTTCGCTGTATCATACAGGATTGTCTGCACCCGCAGAGCGATGATGTGCGGGAAATGTCTGTCAGGGTGATCGCGGGAATGGATGCTGCCAATTCAGCAGCAGACAGTTCGACCGCGCTTATGCTGAGACAGGCTGAATCGATCCTGAGGAATTGCTCCGGCAGTTCCGGCGTTCTGGGAGACATGGCCTATCGGGCTGCGGAATTGCGCTATTTGCAGGGTGATTTTGAACGGGCGTTTGTTTTGTTCAGGAAAGCACTGCTGCTCAGAAATAATATTTTCGGTGAATATAATGCGGATACGGCTAACTGTTATGAACGACTGGGAGATCTATACCAGAGGCAGGGGTATCCGGACGAAGCGATCATCATGTTCCGGAAAGTTATAAAAATACGCGATGATGTAGGTTGTTGGAACGACATTCAGAGCAAAATCCTGACGTATAAAAATACTGTGGCTTTACTGGAAAGCAAAAAGAATAATAGGGCGGCGCTGGATACTTATCTGCAGCTTCTGGACGCTTTGGAAAAAGAGGATAAAAGCAGTGCGGAGATAGATCATGAATATGCAAACACGTTGGTACAGATCGTGCGTTTATATATCAAGCTCGATGACAGGATAAATGCATTGGATTGGCGAGATAAAGCATTTGAAAGACTGGGTCCGGACAGCGGCAGGGATGAGTTATCTTTGATAGACAGCTTTTTTGGTGATAACATTGCTGCAGAACATAAGACGGAGAATACGGACGGGGAATCATCCGAAGAAGAACAAACATCAGAAAATGAAGGCCCAATAGAAGAAGCAGCAGAGGATGGACATCCCGGCAAAATGGATAATGCAATGAATGAAAAATAAATATATTTTATTGATTATGAGGAGCTGAGTTTATTTTGAAAAATGACACCAAAATTATAATGCGCACGCCATTGGTTGAAATGGATGGCGATGAAATGACCAGAGTTCTGTGGCAGTGGATCAAGGAATTGCTGCTGGAGCCATTTATCGAACTGAAAACAGAGTATTATGATCTGGGGTTATCCAATAGAGATGCTACTGACGATCAGGTCACGATTGACGCAGCTGAGGCTATCAGGAAATACGGTGTAGGTGTGAAATGCGCGACTATTACGCCCAATGCTCAAAGAGTAGAGGAGTACGATCTGAAAAAAATGTGGCGAAGTCCTAACGGGACAATCAGGGCTATTCTGGACGGCACGGTTTTCAGAACTCCTATCATAGTAAAAAATGTAAAACCTTTTGTTCGCAATTGGCAGCTGCCGATCACCATTGCCCGTCATGCATACGGTGATGTCTACCGCAACAGTGAAATGCGAATCCCTGCTGCAGGCAGGGCAGAATTGATTTTTACTGCAGAAGATGGTTCAGAAGAACGCAAACTGATACATGAATTCAAAGGTGCCGGTGTGCTGCAGGGGATGCATAATCTTGACAGATCGATCGCCAGCTTTGCCCGTTCCTGTTTCAGTTATGCTCTTGAGAAGAAACTGGATCTGTGGTTTGCTACAAAGGATACCATTTCTAAAACATATGACCATACTTTTAAGGATATTTTTGCTGAAATATTCGAGGCTGAGTATAAAGAACGATTTGCTTCTGAAGGAATTGAATATTTTTATACTCTGATCGACGATGCGGTAGCCCGGGTGATCCGTTCTAAAGGAGGATTTATCTGGGCATGCAAGAATTATGATGGAGACGTGATGTCGGACATGGTGGCAACTGCTTTCGGGAGCCTCGCAATGATGACATCGGTTCTGGTTTCACCGCAGGGATGCTGGGAATATGAAGCAGCTCATGGAACCGTTCAGCGTCATTATTATCGTTATCTCAAGGGAGAAGAGACCTCGACCAATTCCATGGCGACCATTATG